>JBCDBE010000071.1:0-19534 GCA_039184365.1 Bacteroidota bacterium
AGGATATCGTCGTTCCCATTGAGCACTAAAAAATCTATGGCCTCTTTTCCATTAAGGGCCACATTGATTTCAATGGATGAATCGACTTGCGCAATGAAAAATTTATTCAGAAAATTTGTGGTATCATCATCATCTACCAACAAAACGGATTTTAATTTCCCCACCCTATCCTAATTCCGTACGAGTTCAACAGTACAAACGTAGTCTTTTTCTTCGTACTTTAACATGAAATATTAACGAGTAATTCACCATGTTATCAACGGTTTTTCCATTTTCGCCAATAGTCGGTTGGTCTTGCTGAAGTGTTGGTTCCCAAACCAAAGTCCTCTATTGGCACTCAAAGGTGATGGGTGTCCGGAAGTAAGAACATGGTGTTTGGTTTTATCTATCAATAGGGCCTTCTTTTTTGCAAACCCTCCCCACAACAAAAAAACAACCCCTTCCAAGTTTTGCGAAATGGTCTGGATAACAGTATCCGTAAACTGTTCCCATCCCTTGTTTTGATGGCTGCCCGCTTTATGGGCCCTAACGGTCAAGGTGGCATTTAAAAGCAGTACCCCTTGTGAAGCCCACCGCTCTAGATTCCCACTTTTTGGATAAGGGGTGCCCGTATCCACCTTGATTTCCTTAAAAATATTGACCAAAGAGGGAGGATGGGGAACCCCATCCTTTACTGAAAAACACAATCCATTGGCTTGGTTTGGTCCATGGTAGGGATCTTGCCCGATAATGACCACTTTGGTGTTGTAAAATGGGCAGTGGTCAAAAGCAGCAAAAATGTCCCTTCCCTTTGGATAACATCTATTGGTCATGTATTCCTGCCTTATAAATGCAATTAAACTGGTGAAATACGGTTTTTCGAATTCCTGATGCAATTGCTTTTTCCAAGAGAGGTCAATGGTTACACTCATGTCCGTTCGGGATTCGTTCTATATCATTAAAAATAATATATTTCCTTTTTCTAATGGATTAAAACCAATATATGAGCTTTTTCAAAAAGATAAAATTCCCTACCGCACATACCGTTTTATTCTTGATTTCCGCTGCTATCTGTGTACTTACATGGCTTGTGCCAGCAGGGCAATTTGACCGGTTATCCTACGATGCAGAAAAGCAGGTTTTTATAAGAATTGCCAATGATATACAAACAGAACTTCCTACAGCTCAAAACACCTTAGCGGACCTAGGTATTAAAATTCCTTTGGAAAAGTTTACCTCCGGTGCTTTGTCCAAACCTATCAGTATTCCCAACACCTATAAAAAATTGGATGGTCGTCCACAAGGATTGATTGCCTTTATCCAGGCGCCCCTTAAGGGCATCGTGCAATCCGCGGATATTATTCTGTTGGTATTGATTATTGGTGGCCTGGTACAAATTGTCAACGCGACGCGCGCTTTTGAGGCTGGAATCGCCTGGTTGGGCCATCGGCTTTATGGTAAAGAATATATTTTGATCGTTTTGGTCACGGTCTTAATTGCCTTAGGAGGTACCACCTTTGGATTGGAAGAAGAGACCATAGCCTTCTATCCTATATTACTTCCCATCTTCTTAGCGGCCAAATATGATGCCCTAGTATGTGTAGGTGCCATATATATTGGTTCCTGTATGGGAACTTTGGCCTCGACCGTCAACCCATTTAGTACCATTGTTGCTTCGGATGCGGCGGGCATCAATTGGACAGAAGGGTTAAATGGTCGGGTACTCATGCTCATTTTAGGGTTGCTGATTTGTATTGCTTACATCATTCGTTATGCGCAACGGGTAAAGAAAGACCCGCAACACTCCATCATCTATGCCCAAAAACGGGAAATCGAGACCAAATTCGTCCATACCAACCCCGCCAATGCCGTTGGACTGAGCGGAAAACTAAAAATGGTACTTCTATTATTTTCGAGCTGTTTTGTGGTCATGGTCTATGGGGTATCCCAACTAGGTTGGTGGTTTCTTGAGATGACGAGCGTTTTTTTGGCCGGAGCTTTGCTTATCGGTGTGGTTACCGGAATGCATGAGAAACGGTTTGTCGAAGAATTTATTAAAGGCGCAAAGGATTTACTGAGCGTAGCTTTTATCATCGGGATTGCCAGAGGGGTAACGGTTCTGATGAACGATGGTCAGATAGGTGATACGCTACTGTTCTATACCAGCGAATTCACATCGGGCATGCAAAAAGGCCTATTTATCAATATTTCCTACCTGCTTTATTCCGGCCTTACTTTTTTTATCCCTTCCTCTTCGGGCATGGCAGTGTTGACCATGCCCATAATGGCTCCGTTGGCGGATACTGCAGGAATTGACCGTTCCATCATGGTAAGTGCCTATCAATATGGTTGTGGACTCTTTAAGTTCATCAATCCTACAGGGATTATTTTAGCTTCATTGGCCATAGTAAACGTTGGGTTTGACAAATGGCTGAGGTTTATTTGGCCCTTGGTAGTGGGTATTGGCGTATTGGGTATGGCAATGCTGACGGTAGCTGTATATATATAAGGGTAGAAAGCGTTATTTTAGAAGCACGGATTGTCCAATATCATAACAATGAAAATAGCATATCAAGTTGTTTATTTAAAAAAGCGATTCCCTTTACGGATAAGTCGTGGCGTGCGCGATGGCCAACATAATTTATTTGTTTCGGTAACTGACGGAGGACACATAGGCTGGGGAGAGACCTCGCCTGGGGAATCCGAAGGTGCCACCACCGCCGAAGAGGCACAAGCACAGCTAGAACAATTTCTAGGGGAACATGCTTTGGAAACAGATTCCGTTTACCAAACGTATGATCGTGCCTTAAAAAAGAGGGTGTCACCTTGCGCCCTGGCCGCTTTGGACATGGCACTTTGGGACTTAAAGGCAAAAAAGGCCGGTATGCCCCTTTACCGGTTGTTGGGATTTGAAAAGCCCTCAAAGCCAACATCCATTACGTTGGGGATAATGACTCCGGAAGAAGCCAGGGAGCGCTTGCCCCTGATTTTGGAGCAAGACGGTATACGAACCCTAAAAGTGAAATTGGGGAATCCTGAAGGTATTGAAGCGGATAAGGCCATGTACCATGAAGTTTTGGAGTACCATAAAGGGTATCCCATTTCCATACGTGTGGATGCCAATGGGGGTTGGAAAGTAGATGATGCCAAATACATGATGAAATGGCTCGCAGAGCGTCATTGTGAATATGTGGAACAACCCTTAAAGGAAGGGGAAGAAGTCCTTCTACCTGAACTTTACAAGAACCGACCCTTACCCATTTTTGTGGATGAGAGTTGCCGCTTTGCCACCGACCTTCCCAAATGGGCGGACGTTGTGGACGGGGTAAACATGAAATTGATGAAATGTGGTGGTATCACCGGCGCCTTGCGGATTATTGCCACGGCACAAGCATTTGGTCTAAAGACCATGATTGGCTGTATGGGGGAAACCTCCATTTCCATTGCGGCAGGAGCAGCCGTTTCCGGGGCCTTGGACCATATTGATTTGGATTCCCATTTAAACTTAAATCCCGATCCCTGTGATGGAGCACCCTTGGTTAACGAAATAACCATGCCCTTGGAAGTACCCGGCCACGGAGGACAATTTAAATCCCAGTCTTAGATGTTCAATTCCAAGCAAAAAATAGCCATTTATATGGAAGGTGCCTTGGATAATGACTCCGGTAAAATGGGTTTTGGTCTGATGCGATTTTCAAAACACCCCATTATTGGTGTGATTGATGCCAACTATGCGGATAAAACAGTGGAAGAAGCCGTGGGACTCCCCTATTCCATTCCTGTGGTTGCCAGCATTGATGAAGCTATTGCCTTGCAAGCCGAAATTCTGGTATTGGGCATTGCGCCCAGCGGAGGACGTTTTCCCGCAGAATGGGATGCCCCCATTTCCCATGCCCTTGAAAATGGATTGTCATTGATCAATGGATTACATGACGACCTTAATGCCCGCTTTGGTCATTTGTTGACCAACAATAGTATCTGGGACGTGAGAAAACCGGCGCACTCCTACCCGATTGCTACGGCCAAAGCGGCACAGTTAAAAAACAAGCGCATTTTAATGATTGGCACCGACATGGCGGCAGGGAAAATGACCGCTGGATTGGAACTTTATGCGGCCTTAAAGGAAAAGGGAGTGAAGGTAGGATTTGTACCCACGGGTCAAATTGGCATTACCTTGATGGGCAATGGTATTCCCTTGGACGCCATTAAGGTGGATCAGGCGGCGGGGGCAGTGGAGCAAGCAGTGTTGGAGCAGTCCGATAAGGAGGTGGTGATCATTGAAGGACAAGGCTCGTTGGCCCATCCGGGTAGTACGGCGACCTTGCCCCTAATTCGAGGTTCACAGCCCACGCATTTTATTTTATGCCACAAAGCGGCACATACCCATTTGCGCCATCCTGTATCCCATGTGCCCATTCCTCCTTTGGATGAATTTATTCAACTCAATGAAGCCGTGGCTAGGGTCTGTGGCTCCTTACAAACCGCAAAGACCATTGGGATAGCACTAAATACTGTGGGTTTGGGGTCAGAAACGGCAAAGTCCAAAGTGAAGGAAATTGAAAAATGGACACATTTGCCAACAACGGATGTGGTGTTATTAGGGACCGAAAAATTGGTGGATGCCGTTTTACGGGGATAGATAGTTATCGCATTTTTACTAGAAACGACCAGTTATTGGGTATAAAATATCAACTTAATTGCATGGGAAGCGCATCCAGAATGACGAACTACGCCAATAAATATCCAAGGATAAAGCACCTTAGTTTAAAAGCAAAAAAAAGAATGCCAAAAGTAGCTTGGGAATACCTAGATTCGGGGACGGGAGATGAAAGTTTACTCCGAGCGAATCAGAAGTCTTTTGAAAACGTTCAGTTTTTGCCCCGTTTTTGCAAAGGGCCATTAGAGGCCCAAATTGGGACCACCTTATTTGGGCAAAACTATTCCGCTCCCATTGGCATTGCCCCTGTGGGGCTTACCGGGCTTATGTGGCCGAAAGTGGAACACCATCTAGCTGTAACGGCAAAACGTATGGAAATCCCCTATTGCTTGAGTACCGTGGCCACAGAAACTCCGGAAACGGTAGGGCAACGTGTCGGTGAAATGGGATGGTTTCAATTGTACCCTCCCAAGGATAAGGAAGTCCGGGATTCCTTGTTGCAACGGGCACAAGACTCGGGTTTTAACGTACTTGTGGTTACCGCAGACGTACCTATGGCCAGTCGAAGGGAACGCAGTAAAAAAGCGGGCTTGTCCATTCCACCTAAAATTACCCCGAAGTTGCTCTGGGAGGGCATCACTCATCCGGTTTGGAGTTACCATACCCTTCGTCGTGGATTGCCCCGATTGCGTACCGTGGAACATTACACCAACAATAGCGCTATGAAATTTGTAAGTGGATTTGTAGGTAACCGATTGGGAGGGACTTTGGATTGGGACTATTGTCAGGAGCTTAAGGAAACATGGAGGGGTCCTGTTGTGCTGAAAGGGATCTTGCACCCTAAAGATGCGCAAAAAGCTATGGATATTGGGCTTGATGGCATCTATGTCTCCAACCATGGGGCAAGGCAGTTCAACGGAGCAATCCCAGCCATTGAAGCACTTCCGGAAATTGTAAAAACGGTAAATGGGAAGGTACCCATCCTATTTGACAGTGGTATCCGTTCCGGTCTCGATGTGATGCGTGCCCTGTATCTTGGGGCTGATTTTGTGTTGGCGGGGCGACCTTTTATCCATGGGGTTGCCGCCCTTGGGAAGTTTGGGGGCGACCATGTGGCCAACATTTTGATTGATGATTTAAAGAACAATATGGTACAATTGGGGGTAAAAGACCTCAAAGAACTTAGAAAAGCCCAGGCAATCATTTCCTAGATTTATTTTTTTCTTCAATCCATTTCCCCATATATTTTGTAGCGCTCATGGATTCATACAGCAATAAAGAGCCAATAAAATTCCTATTTCGATGTTCCTTTAAGCCCAGATATAAAGATTCCAGATGGTGAAAAAGGGATTTGGACAGTGCTTCTTTCGGATACTCGGAATTAATAATGGATATTCCCTTATGCTGAGCTTGCAGCCATTTTTCTGCATCTAGATACAATTCAATGGCATATTGAGCGATTTCATTTGGGTCATCAGCAATTTTGCCGGGCCATTGCTGTTTCGTCATCCCTTCCATTCCAACCTTTGAGGTCACGCTGGGGGTTCCATTTTGCATGGCTTTGGTCAACTTTCCTTTAATACCGGCCCCGAATCGTAATGGTGCCAAAACTACTTTTGAACGTTGCACCTTTTCATTTATATCAGGAATCCATCCATGCACCAAAAATCCTTTTTTAGGGTTGTGCATTTCAATAATTCGTTGGGGAAGATAGGCCCCATACACATTCAGTTCGGCTTTAGGCAGTTCTTTGCGGACAAGCGGCCAAATGGTCCTTTTCAACTCAACAAATGCATCAATGTTTGGGGCATGTCGCCCGTTACCAAAAGCGATAAATCCGTTTCGTTTTTCAAATTTTGGCCATTTGTTCTTTGTTTTTTCCTGAATATTCTCCAACATAAAGGGCAAGTGCCACAAAAGACTTTTATGGACACCTATTTCATTTTCCAATAGCTTTTTTTCAAAAGAAGAAACCAAGAGGGTCAAATCACAACGATAGATACTCGCAACTTCCCTCTTGGTTCTATCCTGTTGCAGAAATTCCGAATGACGGAACACCAAATTATTTTTGACACATTTCTCCCGATGTTCCCTGAGGGAGTGCAAGTCTTCCGTGTTCAAAATTCGGACCGCTTTTGAGCAGTTTTCGGCTACACGCCAACCAAATTGTTCTTCGACCATAAACCGATCGAATAGCACAATATTCGGATTTAATTGCCTTACGAAAACATCAAAACTGGAATCATTTAGTAATATGGGCGTTTCGTCAATGCCCATACTAAGCAAATCATGGGAGTATTTGGTCTTTGAAGAGGTAGAGGCGAATGTGATTTGATACCCCTTGGCCAAGAATGCTTCCAATAGTTGGAGCATTCGGTTCCCAGCGGCAGTGGTTGTAGGTTCGGGCCAGACCTGACCGATAACAAAGAGCTTTTTCATCTACATACGCTCAGCGAACTTTTTGGAGATATTGGAGCGAAGTTTTCGTTCATAGTCTTCCTCCAACCACTCTTTGTAGTTTTTGGTATTGTTCATGATGCAGTAGGAATACTGACGTACCCGAAAGGCAATCTCCTCCTTCAAGGCCTTGGCCAAAATTCTGGCATCAAAAACATCCTCACTGTTTTCCACGCAAATTTGGGCATGTTGCTCAATACTGCGCTCCAGCACCAATTTTGACTTTTTGCCCTCAGCAAAAACCTTTTTGTATTCTGCCTTGACATCAAAATGAATGTTTTCTGATTTGGAAAACTTTGCCTTGAGTTCTTCGGGCATTTCATAGATGAACTCTTTTTCAATTTCCTCATCGTTCTTGATGTTCTCCAAATAAAAATCGGGAAAGTGGAAAATCTCTTGCCAGTCCAAAGGCTCGTCCCATGGCCCAAACCGTGCAATGTTGTTCCCCAAGTCCACCACATTGAACTCGTTTTTATTCGGCAACACCCTGGAGCCACGGCCAATCATTTGGAAATATAGGGTCAACGAACGGGTGGCACGATTCAAAATAATCGATTCAACGGTGGGCTCATCAAAACCCGTGGTCAAAATACTGACCGAAGTCAAAATGGCATTTGGGGTTTTAGAAAACCAATCCAATATTTCGCTCCGTTCAGAGGCACTGTTGCGATTGTCCAAATGCCGAACGTTGTATCCTGCCTTTTTAAAGGTCTCATAGACGTAAAACGAGGTACTGATGCCATTGTTAAAAATAAGGGTTTTGGTACCTTTTGCCACTTCTTCATATGCAATCAACAATTTCCCAAGCATACTATGGTTTCCGTAGAATTCATCCGAGGACTTTACCGTGTAGTCACCATGGATACCCAATTTTAAACTTCTAAGACTCACATCGTAGTTGTAGAGATTGGCTTTGGCCAAGTATCCGTTTTGGATAAGGGATTTTATGGATTTGCCGACAATTAGCTTTTTGTAATGGTCCTTCATCGGTAGCTTGATGTTGGAACTTAAAGGGGTTGCCGTAACACCGAGGATATTGGCCTTTTCAAAGTATTTGAATAGTTTTCTAAAGGAATTGTAATGCGCTTCATCAATAATAACGAGACCAATATTGTTGATTTGCACTTTATCTTCCTGTAGCCGGTTGTTCAGGGTCTCGACCATCGCGACAAAACACATATAATCGTCCTGATCGTTGAGTTCCTTTACTTGACTGTTGATGATTTTATTGCTTACACCAAATCCTCGCAGCATTTTAGAGGTTTGATGGCTCAATTCAATCCTGTGGGTCAAGACCACCACTTTCTTTTTAGTGGTCTTAATATACCTGCGGGTGATTTCGGAAAAAACTACGGTCTTACCACCGCCCGTAGGTAGTTGGTAGAGCAAATTACCACCATCAGGAAGCACATTAAGTTCTGTGAAGATCTGCTCCAAATCTTCTTTCTGATAGTCGTAAAGTCTTTTTCCAACAACCTCTTTTTGTACCTCCAAGGCAAAATAGAATTAACCCGTTAATTAAAAAACCCTACAAAATTAGGGCAATTTTACATGGAGGTAAAGCATATTGCGCGTTATAATATTAAGATACTATCAACATTCAGAGGTTTGTTTGGGAAAAAAGGATGTTCTGATAAATTTTTGAAAAGAATCCATCATTCCATTTGGAAATACGATGTTAAAAATGTATTATGATCTCTTATATTTTCACTAAACCAAGAACACGAATGAGGCAACTTAAAATTATTAAACAAGTAACCAACCGTGAATCCAAATCCCTTGACAAATACCTACAGGACATTAGCAAAATAGAATTAATTACCGCAGATGAAGAAGTGGAATTGGCCCAACGCATTAAACGTGGGGATCAAGTTGCATTGGAAAAACTGACCAACGCCAACTTAAGATTTGTGGTTTCAGTTGCCAAGCAATATCAGAATCAAGGACTTACCTTACCGGATCTCATCAATGAAGGCAATGTTGGGCTGGTAAAGGCGGCCAAACGATTCGACGAAACCCGGGGTTTTAAATTTATTTCCTATGCCGTATGGTGGATCAGGCAGTCCATATTACAGGCCTTGGCGGAACAATCCAGGGTGGTTCGTTTGCCCTTGAACAAAATAGGCTCCATTAACAAGATAAAAAAGACGTTTTCGTACTTGGAGCAGGCCCATGAACGTCCGCCATCCGCAGAGGAAATCGCCAAGGAATTGGATATGACCGTGACTGAGGTCAAACAAAGTATAAAGAACACTGGAAGGCATGTCTCCATGGATGCTCCCTTAAAGGAAGGTGAGGATTCCAATCTATATGATGTAATGAAAGCAGGGGAATCTCCCAGGCCAGATAAAGATTTGATGCACGAATCCCTAAATACGGAGATCAACAGGGCGTTGGATACCCTTTCCCCTAGGGAAGCAGATGTAGTACGCTTGTATTATGGGATTGGGGAACAACCATCAATGACCTTGGAAGAGATTGGAAGCACTTTTGATTTAACTAGGGAGCGGGTTCGACAGATTAGGGAAAAAGCGATACGGAAGTTGCGACATAGCTCCAAGAGTCGCATATTAAAGACTTATTTGGGATAAAAAAAGGGCTTCAATTTTTTGAAGCCCTTTTTCTTGATAAACACTTAAACTTAAGAACAATTCAACTGACTAATGTCGTAATTCGTTAGAATTTCATTCAAACTATTGATGAAGTTTGTATAATTGTTGTTTTCTTGATTTTGGCTCTCCATAGCTGTACGTTTTAGGGCAGTTTATAGATAATCGAGTTCTGCCAGTTCATTCATGCTCAAGATTTCATTTAGCTCCTGCAAAAAAGCAAGATACTCTTCGCCGTAAGTATCGTATAACATAGTTGTAGATTAGGTTTTTAATTCGGGTGCTATATGATTAACGCTAACATATTCCAAACATTATATAAGCGCAATATTTTGTGGTGAAGTATGTTAAAGCTGTTGTAAAACAATAAATAAGAAAATTCTTTCAAAAACGGAATTGGTATTTTAACCCCGCGGATACTGCCCAAAAGAAGTTTCCGGAATCAAACATGAGTTCCTGTCTGCGCACACCAGCATTTACGGTGTACATGTTAATGCTATCAAGATTGGAGAATTGGTATTCCAGCTGAAGTTGTTGGGTTTCCAAAAAAAGTTGTGTTTCGGAGAGCAAAACCCCATCAACAATAAATTGGTTCAATTCAGCGTCAAATCCGTATGTAGCCCGCAGACCGATAAAATTATTTCCATCCCTACCATACTTCCGGGCCATAATAGTACCCGCCCATCCTATTTGACCATCATTCCTTGCCGAAACATATGGCCTGGCAGATACGTAATAGTTTCCACGATACATACCCAGAGACCCGGTTAAAATGGATGCGTTGGTGTTGTTGAAGCTTACATGTCTGGCACCTAAGGAAACCTCAAAGGCTTTTGGTAATTCGGCATAGAGCTCCATCCCCACCCGATGCTTGGGAAATATGACCGAATTTGAATACCCAAAATTAAAATACCCGTGAAACGTTTTGGAGATTGTGGGATAACCGTCCAGCTCAAATTGGGTACCGATACTATTGAAACGTTGCGCATACGTTATGCGTGGCAGTATTTTACCATATTTGGTTTGTCGTTGATACTCGATTGTGGTTTGATACATGGGGTCAAATACAATATCAAACACCTCTAAATCGCTCGACACTGCAATCTGATTTTTGGCATTCCCTTCCCTATTCTCTTCTTTCATGATGTCTTGAATGGGAAGTTTTTTATTTAAATCTTCCACCAATTGATTTTTCAATTGTTGAATTTCGGTATCCCTTTTTAGATGGATTAAGGCTTTGTTGGCAAGGCCAAGGGCGGTATTTAGGTTTTTGGCATACATCTCATTCTTTATCGCCGCTAGCCAGGCATCCTTTTGTTCCTTCTCAATGGAGGTGATACGATTAAAGTGCTTACGTGCTTCGTCATATTTGCCATTCCAACTATAGGTTTTGCCAATCAATATTTTAGCATCTGTATAGTTAGGGTACACTTCCAAAAGATGTTCCAAGGAATCCCTGGCAATTTCCCAATGTCCATCAAAGGCAATATCCCTGGCTTGCAGGAATGACGCATCGGCATCAATGCCCTTTTGGGCAAATACCTCGAAACTCACAAGCAATACCAACAGGAATCTAAAAATTGCTTTCATCAAACTGAATTTCTACTGTACGATTATTACGGCCATCTTCTATCCCCCGAATTTGGTCCATACAGCGTTCCACTTTTTTAACAAGGGCAACAGTTTCAATATTGTTTTCCTTGATTTTCTCATAAAGCTGTGATGCCCTAATGTTGTTTCCTGACCAAAAGTAGACATCCAAGAGTGCCGAATAACCATCGTGGTAAAAGGGATGTAGGTCCACTGCTCTTTCCAAAATGGAAATGGATTTGTTGTAGTGTTTTTTCCATGCATAGATCCTTCCCTGTAAAATCAGGGCATCAATATTGTTTGGTGCATTTTCCAAGATGTAGGAGGTGAGCACCAAGGATTTGTCATAGTTGCCTTCATGGGCCAGTTTCCTGGCAATCGTATAGGCATTGTCAAAATTCTTTCCATTAAAAACACTACTGATCCATACGAGTTCCTCTTTCGAAAACTTTTTCTTCCCCGTTTCATATATGGTGTCTTCCTTGGGTATTATTTTATCCTCTGAAGTAACATAAATATTTATGGACATGTCTCGTTTTAACTCATCCTTAAGGGATTGCTTGTTGTTGGAAGTTGTTGGTAAGAGTTCAAGGCCATCGCCTATTTCCATGACCTCACGACCTATAACAAAATAATTTTCACGGATCATGCCTTTGACTCCTTTGTTGGAGACGGACAGCACCACTTTTGGTTTTTTAGGTATAAGTCCATTTCCCATAAAAGCGGTTTTACTTGGAAGCTTAAGTTCATAATTGGCCTGGACCAGACGTAGTATACTTGGAATTATGTCGTGATGTGAAGCAATGCTTTGTAGCCTTGCCCTTTCCTTTAGTAAGGGTGAGTTTATAACCAATGGCACTTGATATTCCTTTAAGGTGTTATCTTTTGGGAGATAGGATTTACCGCTACCGGTAATAAGAAAAACCGTATTGTCAAAGTCTTTGGTCAAAGCATACATCTTAAAAAGCCTTTCCAAAGAAGAATCCGCATAGTGCATGGCCGCGAACAGTTCAATGTTCTTATCGATAAAACGTTCATCCCTATTGCCAAACACTTTCTTTTCCATAATGTCTTTGGCCATTTTCACATATCTTTCCGCATCAGGTATCGAAAAGGGCTTTGTGGTACTTAGATTTAAAAAGAACTCCAGTTTGGGTCGGTCGGATGGGAAATAGGATGCTCCCCATTTTTTATATAACTCGCTATCGGGGTAACCCAGGGTGACCCCTGCCCTATCTGCTTCTTGCAGCTTATAGGTGTCATTAAATCGCGACTTATCCAAAACAACATCAACATCCTCCTCATTGAGGAATTTGTTCAAGTTGTTTAGTGCTGAATTTCCCCCATAGTAAAATCCAGTATGATAGCCGTTGGTCTTTAAAATCCCAAAAATGGTGTTTCTGTTGGCGGAGTGCTCCAAAGTAGTAAAACCGCCTTCACCTTGTGGTAAGGAGCCCAAGATATTAGGTACCGCATCTGTTTTTGAGTTTGAGTTGGCCAGAAAATGGTTCCAATAAAGGGATTTTGTAGCAATGGAATCCAGGAATGGAGTGAAACCTGCATACTTGCCATCCATCAAAAACTCGTTTGAAAGTCCATCAATAACAACAATAACCACATTGGGGCGCGTATGGGTTATATTGAAATGATCTACAAAAGCATCTTTGTGTTTCCATTGACGTAACAAAGGATACTCCACTCCTTCATACACATTGAAATTGAATACAAAGCCGGCAGCCTCGGTAATGAAATCCATGGATTTGTTTTGATTGATGGGTTTTTTGTCCGTAACGGAAGTACCCAATACCATGAGAAACAGAATAATGGTAAAGGGGTACATCTTTCCGATAAACGGATTTAAAAACCAGGAGAGCTTGTAAAACAAAAAATAGAGAAGTCCGGCCACAAGAAGTACGAGCATGAATTTTAAAAGGATGCCTCCACTGAGCATCATGGAAAAGTCCGATTGAATATCCGAAAGGTGTATCAGGGAATAGTTTCCAATAAAGTATTCTATTAGTAAGGCCTCAAACAAAAGGAAGGAAGAAAACAAGGCCAAAGTAAGCCTAAAACCCATTCCAGGTTTGCTTTTTTCCAAAAACCGAAACACTAGTAAAAGAAGAAAGGAAAGTATCGCTGAAAAGCCTAAATGATTCAATGCCAATAAAACTATGGTCTTGTTCCATACCTTTTCAATCACCCCGCCATAAAAAAGGCTGAATTGTTGGTATAGGGAAAGCGCTACCAAGCAGCATACAAAGGCAATAAGGAGTCTTGTGAAATCCTTTAGGGTTCTTATCTTCTTTATATTGGTTTTAACTTCCATTACGCTGCTTTACTGAAGCCTTTTCGTGTCATGGCTCCCCATCCAGATTGTATTTTAAATAGTTTTTTGTAATTCCCTTTAATTGCCGACCATACCACTATGGGATGGAAGAATAACGGTTCTACTAGGGCGCAGAACATCAAGGTGAGTATATCCTTTGTTTTGTTGTACTGATTATAAGAATACACATCCCACAGAATGGCATAAAACGAAAACATTACACTAAAGGTGTATATCGCCAGTGTTATGGCCAAAAAGAAGTCCCAATTCAGAATACCCAGGAAGTAAAACAAAATAATGGAGAAAAAGCCCAAGAATTCCAGAATGGGAGACATCCATTCATAAAAAAACCAATAGGGATAGCTTAACATCCCCAATCTACCGTATTTGGGGTTAAAAAACATATCCTTGTGCTTTTTTAAAGTCTCCAAATTGCCCCGTGACCAACGATCTCTTTGTTTGACCAGGACTTTTAAACTTTCGGGAACTTCGGTCCAGCAAAGGGGATCCGGGATGTATTCTATGGTGTAGGGAATGTTTTCATCATGCATGTACCTTCGCATTCGAAACACAATTTCCATATCCTCCCCTACTGTATTGGTGTCATATCCACCAACAGCCAGTGCTATTTCCCGGTCAAAAAACCCAAAGGCCCCTGAAATGATAAGTAAGCTATCGATACGGCCCCATGCCATTCTTCCCAATAAAAAGGATCGCGTGTATTCCAACAATTGAAATTTGGCCAACCAATTCTTGGGCAGATTGATCTGCTCCAAGTTGCCCCCTGAAATAATGCAGGAATTCGCAACACGGATTACACCACCTACGGCGATGACCCTTTTTTGGGAACGCTGGGAAAAGGACTTTACTACATGTAACAAAGCATCGGGTTGTAGCAGACAATCCACATCAATACAGCCTACAAAACGATTTTCGGATAGGTACACCCCAGTATTTAAGGCATCGGATTTACCGCCATTCTCTTTATCAATGACCGTTAGCTTTGAAAAACTCTTCTGGTTCGATTTATAAATGCCGCGTACAGGTTTTGATTTCCAATTGGGATCTAGGGTAAACTCAATTTTTTCCAACTGGTAGGCTTTGATGAGTTTTTCCAGGGTATCATCCTTACTTCCATCATTAACGACCATTACCTCGTAGTTCACGTACTTTAAGGACAATAACGACCGAACGTTCTCTACGATGGTCATTCCCTCATTGAACGCAGGGGCGATTATGGTAATGGAAGGGGCCAATGGGGAAGCCATGACCTTTGAAAGGTCACCAAAACTATTTTTATTGCGATAGTGGATGGAATTTCTGGCTGAGAGATATCCCATAATGCTGAACATGGAGAACAATACTGTGGAAAAGACTAGAAAGACCACATTCATGTACTCGACCAGTATGTCAAATACGCCACTATTCATTGCGCCCTATTTGATGGGTTGTTAGGTCATTGTCCATTTCCAGAAAGAATTCTTGGGAGAGTTCAAAATCAAATGGCGATGGTTCTTTTTCGCGCTCACTTGCTGATTCAATTCCCAATTCTTCATATAACAGGAAAAGTTCCATAGGAATCCTTTCATCTTTTTCGAAAGGGATTTTATGTTCCATCTCCTTGGTTGCAGTCGGATTTTCATTTGGGTTATTCTCTTTTCCATCATCCGATCTGGGTTCGGGGTTTTCCACTTTTTCGTTGAAAAATGTGATGGCTTCTTTTGCCTTCCTTACAATGGTGCTTTCTTTTTCTGACAATACACTTTCCAAGAATGGAACATCCCTTCTGTCCCCTAATGTCATCAGTTCGTCCAAGAGTATCAATTTTGCATCAACCTCGTCCGTGTAGTGGTAAAGGGGGTAGAAAATACTTTGTTGCTCCAGGGGCAAATGAAATCCTTCGGTTGAAAGGGTATCCCTTGAATCGTTTACCTGTTCTCGAATGGCTTTTAGCTTCTTAAAGGCATGGAAACGAAGCTCGGAATCTGGTTCGTTTGTTGCAATATGCTCCAGTAAATGGAGTTCCCGCCCATCCGTATTAGTGCTTAGTTGATTCACCAGTTTTGACTTTTCAGAGTAGCTGATTTTGTCATAAGTTGCCGTTAGGTCACTGGAATCGAAATCCTCTTCACTTGATGAAACCAAGCCCAATAGTTGGTCCATTGCACTTCCATGTTCCCGTTCCAAGGGATGAAGTTCAAAGGCAGGATCAAAGGGGGTATCCGTCTCCTTCGGTGAATCGGGTTCAGGGACCTCCACTTCATCATAAAACTCAATATCCTCCACCTCTATGATATCCAATACAGGGGTTGCCTCCACTTCTTTGTTCAAAATGGTTTCTTCCGGGTTTTGTGGTGTTCCCCTATCCCCTTCACCACCCAAGTCAATAATATCCTTTGAGGGCAGGATGGTTTCCGGGGCAATGGCATTTATGGTACTCTGCGCCTTTCCAACAACAATGAAGCT
The DNA here is from genome assembly GCA_039184365.1 of Bacteroidota bacterium. Classification (GTDB taxonomy): domain Bacteria; phylum Bacteroidota; class Bacteroidia; order Flavobacteriales; family Flavobacteriaceae; genus Croceivirga. The sequence continues at coordinate 16,085 of JBCDBE010000071.1, forward strand.
ACTTTCTTTCTTCGCTACTTCCTTTAAAAATGCGATATCCCCATTGGATCCAAGAGCCGAAATGGCAGTAAGAATACTTAATTTAACGGTGTTGGTGCTGTTCGAAAATACCTTTTTTAAAACGGGCAGGGCACTTTGGAAATCAAAATCCACTATACACTGAATGGCAGCAATCCTAACCTCATCGTTTTTGTGCTTGACCAATTCATTGATGGAGGGTTCGGCACCTTTTTGGTTGTAATGTTTTATCAAACGCAAAGCAAACAGCACCACATCCTTGTTTTGGGACAACAACCATCCTTTAAACGGTGGTGGCCGATAGTTTCTTCGTTTCCCTAAGGTTTCAATGAGTTTTAGTTGTTGCCATTCGCTAATGGAATGCCTTGTAGTATCCAGAAGATAATCAATTCCATCCCAGCGCAGGCTAACCGTTGCGAGTTCTGCCTGTTTTCTAATAACACTTCTGCGGTCATTAATAAATTTCCGAATCAGTTGATGGGATTCTTCCACCTCCATCTGGGAAAGTTCCAATATTCCCTGGGCAATGGTCTCCCACCGCCAACTCTCCAGTTTTTGAAAAGCGTCATGATGAAGTTCCAATTCCTTATATAGCTTGAACAACCTTTCCCTAGTTGCTCCGGCAACATCCTTCTGTAGGTCAAATAGGATTTGGGAAATAATTTTCCTGAACTGTGTATCGCCAAGGTATTCCCTAATCTCTATTTTAAGTTCTACATATTCTTTCTGTTCCGCTTTGGAATCCTCTGGACTATGGAACAAAAAATTACTGATTATCGGGGCAAGTTCTTCCCTTTTATTTTTTGTCCTTAGAGCTAGCCTGGATAGTTTATTTCTGAAAAAGAAAACAAAGACAAAGTACAGTATGCCCAGCATTAGAAATAGGAACGTAAGGTCCCAAAGCAGGTTAGTGTGAATTTTGGGAATGCCGGAAATGGATAAGGGGGGATATGTAAGCTTATTTAGGTACAATAATGTCGATTGATTTCGCGTGAGACCCGGACTAAAAGTTCAGAAGGGCTTACCGGTTTGGATATAAAATCATTGGCACCCATTTCAAAGGCACTTACAATATTTTCGTCATTGGATGCAGCAGAAATCAAAATAATGGGGACATTGGATTTCATGCCATTCCTTAGATGGTCCACCAACTCAATACCTGAAAAATAGGGCATCATGATATCAGCAATCACAACATCAGGGATATCTACCTGTAATTTTTCCTTAACGGCCTTACCATCAAATTCAAGAATCACCTCGTAGCCATCCCTTTCCAGTCTGTACTTCAAAAGGGAAGCAAGCATATGATCATCCTCTGCAAGTAATACTTTTCTTTTGGCCATTTAAAGATTGTATTTGATACGCTTTAACTCCAGACCAATGGCCATCTCTACCTTTGGATATTTTGTTACAAACTCCTCAAAAAGTGTTTTTAATCGGTAAAGGTCATTGCTGGTTCTACATTCTACGATCATCTCCTCACAAATCTTTATCAATCCATTGACATGAAGCATTTTTAAAGAGGATTTAATTTTGTGGGCAGCAAAGCCCACTCCTTGGATATTCCTACTTTGCAAATGCATTTTGGTTTTTCCAATAAACTCCAAAATGTTCTGCTCAAATAGGCGGATCAGTTCATCCAGCAGTTCCGTCTTCCCAAGGCATTCTTCCAAAATGGGAGTCAAATCAACTGTTTCCATTTCCCGTTCCCCTGGTTCTACTATTATTTCGTCTTCTTGTTGTCCCATTTGTTTGCTGTTGTTATCAATTTTGTCCAATAGTTCCTCTGAATTGTAAGGTTTTAAAATAAAATCGTTAATGCCCAACTTTTCAAAATTTTCGTGTTGTTTGGTGTAGGCATCCCCGGATAATACGATTATGGGGAGGTTTTTAAATTTTGGATTGTTACGTACCCGCTGCACGATTTCAAAACCGTCCATACCCGGCAGGTGCATGTCCAAAAGAAGCAAATCAATTTTGTGGTTTTCCAAGAGTTGAAGGCCAAACCGTCCATTATCAGTAATGTAGGCCCTACAACCCCATTCCTCCAGTCTGTTTTCCATTAGTTTTTGGGTAAGGACATCATCTTCCAACACTAAGATGGACTTTCCAGAAATATTCACTGGAGCCGTTTCTTCCGTTTTGTTTGCGTTACTATTATAGATCCGAATTTTTTCAAAAGGAAGGATAACTTTAAACGTGCTGCCCACGCCTAACGTACTGGAGACGGCCAAACAGCCCTGTTGCTTTTCAATAATTTCCTTAACAATACTCAAACCGAGTCCAGAACCACCATATTTTAGTTTTGTATCCGGTTCTGCCTGCCTGTAACTTTCAAAAATGTGCTTTAGGTGTTGATTGGCAATTCCAATTCCAGTATCACTGACCACAAATTCCAAAAAGACTTTTTCACTCTTTTCCTCTTTAAGATGAACATCCAGACGTATTTCTCCTTTTTCTACAAATTTTATGGCATTGCCCGTTAGATTGAGAAGAACTTGGGATAGCTTGGAAGGATCCCCCAAAAGATATTTTGGAATATTTTCATCATAGCTCACCAACAGCTCTACTTGCTTACCGTTGATGAGGGTTTTACAGAGAAAGGAAACTTCATTAATTAAATTTGCAGGGTTAAAGGATACTTTTTCAAACTTTTCCTGACCGGCGGCCAATGTAGATAGTTCCAAAAGCTGGTTGATAACGCCTAAAAGATTGGTTGAGGCGCTCCCCATTGCATTTACGAGTTCCAACTGGCGTGCAGTCAAAGGCGTTTCTTTCAATAAATCCAAAAAGCCAGTGATTCCGTTTAGTGGCGTCCTGATTTCATGACTTACATTGGCAATAAGCCGACTTTCCTGAAAAACCAGGTTTTCTTTTTTTTGGGTTTCCGCTGGAACAGAATTTTGCGTGGGTACGCCATATACCTTTTCCTCCAATCCACTTTTAAAAGTTTCGAAGGATTCTTTGAGTTTTGAGGCTTCTGAGCTTTTTAATTCCGAAAAGGAAAAGCTGTCCAATCCATATTCCAACTTTTCCAAATGTGTGAGTAGTTCCCTTGTATCCAAACTAGTTTTGGGTTTTCAAATTGTCAGATAAACCTAACAATCTGGTTTATATTGACTTAAAACTCATTATTTCATGTACCCTGTACAAGAATTTGTTACCTAGGGCTACTTTTATGTTGTCAATAGGCTTTATTTGTAGGTGTGGAATTTTTGGAGGTGGAAAGGATGGATTTATTTTCTTTCCAGGAGACGGGCTGTAGCTCTTTTTAAACTACGGTACGGAGGGTAAGGTAGAACACGGCTGCCCTGTTCTACTGGTTGCACGCGCACGCGGCGTGTTTCGGGCGATCAAGAACAAGAACAATGCATTGATTGATTAATGCGGTCGCCGCATGCGCGGCACACTAAGAAAGTGAGGACACTGTCA
>JBCDBE010000072.1:0-19525 GCA_039184365.1 Bacteroidota bacterium
GTTTAATTGTTTTATCCGGTTTTGTGTCAGGATGTTCGGATGATGATTCTCAGGATATAATCGAGGACCAAACGGTTATAAACATTTTAGAAGAAGATTGGCTTTTAACGTCAATCCTTGTAGAAAATGAGAGTACAAGCTTAACGGAAAATGACTATCCGAAAGAAATGTCTTATGTCCTAAGATTTACCGATGATACCAATTTTGACTTTGATACAAGCGTAAATGCCGCTCGTGGAACTTACATGGTTGATGGGGATAGCATAGATTTTACTGGGTATCAGGAGTTAACCGAAATAGCACCAGTAGATTCAAAACTAGTGAGAGTCGATGAAATTTTAGTGATGGAAGTCAATAATATTACAAGATACTCCATCAACAACGAAGAATTGATTTTGTATTGGGAAAGGGGACAACTGGTTTTCAAAAAATATGATCTGTAATAACGCACAAAAACCATGGAAATAAAGAAAGTAATCATCAGCACCCTTGCCCTGTTCTTAGGGGTACTGACATTTGCCCAAAAAGAGAAAGAGGGAATTCCACTGAGTTTAGAAACTACATCAATGAACAGAAAACTGAAACAAGACATACCAGTCATCCAAATGCCAAAATTGGGGCAAAGCAGTATTGATGAAATCAAAAAAAGAAATAGTGAGCTTAACGGTGAAATATTTCAATTTGCCCATGGTTTTGATGTCAATATCAATATAAAAAAGAATGCTATTGTCGATTCCTTGGAAAATGGTCTATTGTACCGTTTAAAGATTAAATCCATGGGGGCAAAATCCCTTAATGTAATTTTTGGTGTGTATGAAGTTCCCGAAGATGCTACGCTCTTTATCTATGATGAAGGCTATAACTATATCTTGGGCATGTTTTCAAACCATAATAACAAAAAAAATAATAGACTTGCTGTTGAATCCATTTCGACAGAGCAAATTACAATTGAGTATTTTGAACCCTTTAACATTGAGCTTAATAACAATCTGATAATCAATAAAGTATCCCATGGTATATATGATTCGGAAGATGGATTTTTCGGAGGCTCTGGTAATTGCCAAGTGGATATCAACTGTAGCGAGGGCAATACTTGGCAAGACGAAAAGAAGTCTGTTGTTCGTTTGTTGATAAATGGAACGGGATTATGTACTGGTGTGCTTTTGAACAATACGAGTCAGGACGCAACACCATATGTACTTACTGCGGCACATTGCATCTGTAACCAAGCCAATGCAGAAAATACGGTTTATACCTTTAACTATGAAAGCCCGTCATGTGACGGTTCTGACGGAAGCGTGTCCCGGTCAATATCAGGTGCCGATTTGCGCTCTACTAGTCTCACTTCCGATTTTACTTTGCTGGAGTTATCCGAAGTACCCGATCAGTCGTATGATGTGTATTATGCTGGGTGGGACAGGCGGAACAATGCTACTACGGGTGGTGTTGGCATACACCATCCAATGGGCGATGTAAAGAAAATTGCAACATACAATACTCAATTGGTCAATTCAACTTGCATGAACTTTAATTATAACAATGGCTGCGAGGCTGTAAACCTGCCTAATGCAGATTTTTGGGAGGTAAATTGGATGGCAACTGCAAACGGGCATTCCGTAACTGAAGGTGGTTCGTCAGGTTCACCCCTGTTCAATAATGCATCACGGGTCGTGGGTCAACTTTGGGGAGCGGGATCATGCAACAATGCCAACTGCAGCAACCCAACCACGGATACCGCAAATTATGGTAAAATATTTGCTTCTTGGGATGGGGCAAATGACACAGTTAGATTGAGGGACTGGTTGGATCCGTGCGGTACTGGAGCGATAACCACAAATGGTTGGGATCCACCTACTTTATCCACACCTTCTACAGTATCGTGTACTGGAACCAATTTTCAGGTTTTCAATCTTCCTGCAGGTTCAACTATCAGTTGGAGCCATAGTGCCAATATTTCGCGAACATCTCCACAAGGATCAAATCCATGTACCTTTACGTCCACTGGAGTCATCGGAAGTGCATGGGTGCGTGCCACCATAACGTCAGCGAACGGTTGTGCAAACCCATACGTCATTCAATCCAACACCACCTCTAGTGGTGGTTCAACTACATCAATATCATTATCGGTAAATGGCCCTGCTAGTGACGGTTGGATTAATGCATCGGTAAGTGGTGGTTCGTCCCCATACAACTGGACGTTAAATAGTAATACGACTTGGACAACCAGTGTTCCTTACACAACACGATATGTTGGTTGTAATGGAGCTTATTTACACGTATCCGCTCAAGGAACATGTGGTACAGCGACAGCTTCACAATATATATATCCATGTACCGGAGGATATTATAGGACAACGGTCTATCCCAATCCAACAAGTGATGAAATCAATGTGGTGGAATCGGAGGAGTATAAAACAGCTGATGATTATACCCCTGTTCTCGTAGGCACCGTTGAGCTTACCCTTTTGGATTTTAGTGGGAATCCAGTAAAATTAAAGGAATTGGATGGGAAAAGGGAGGACGTTAAACTGAATGTAAGCAGCCTTTCCTCTGGAAACTATTTCTTATTGGTCAAAAGTGGGAAGATTGAAGAGACCCATCAGATTATTATCGAATGATTTTGTACAAAAAATGGGATAATAAGCCCATTTTCCTTTATGTTTTCTTCTGAAAAATTGGTAGTCACCGCAAATATTCAAGATATTATTCCCACTGATTTTAATGGGTATGTACTAAGGTTTTCTGGCAACAGAAAAATTTTGTCATCCTCTTTTTTGGTATGTATTATGGTAAACCAACCAATCTATTAAGCAAACTGTTTAGATCTTTACACTCAGCCAGTGAGCAAAAGCCACGCTGGAAGAGCTATAAAAATTAAAAAAATAGGTTTTCCTAAATTTCTTTACCAAAGGCGTACCCGAATGTCCTAAACTGCCCATTACGATTTCTACTTTTCCTGTAATGTTTCCATTTCATCCAATATTTTCTTGAATCCCAAAGCTACCCCGTTGGTCCACCCAAATCCATCTTGGGTTTCGTATTCCCCACCTCCAGAAAGCAAGCTTAAATCCTCCACATTGTATTTCTCCATCATCTTACCCGTATTTTTGAATACTTTTTCGTTTAGGGTGAGCCATCTTTCCATGATTTCTTTGGCTTCATCCCGGTACCCATATAAAAGCAATCCCTTAACAGCCATCCATTGCAATGGCGCCCATCCGTTGGGAGCATCCCACTGTTGACCGGAATTTTTCAACGTGGTCACTAAACCCCCGTCCCTTAAAAAGGTTTCCATCAACATCTTTTTGATTCCTTCCCCTTGTTCTCGGCTAGCAATGCCAAAAAATAGGGGAAACGCGCCTGCCAAAGTCAATTCATCGGTCAATTTGGCTTCTTTAAAGTTAAAATCCATGAAGAACTCCCGCTCTTCATCCCAAAAGTACTGCTGTATTGCGTTCTTGCGCTCATTGGCCAGTTGTGCAAAATGATCGGCGGCTTCCTCATTTTTTCGTAGCGCTTCTGTGCGACTAAGCTGTCGCTCCAAATGGTACATCAAACAATTGAGGTCGATGGGCAAAAGGGATGTTGTATTGGTAGTCGAAAAGTCTTCATCCGCACCGTACCATCTAGAGCTAAAATCCCATCCCGATTCTGCAGCAGAACGAAGATCCCTATACAACCGTTGCTTTGCTTCTCCCAAGACAACGTCTTTTGCCAGATGAATGTCCTCTTTATAAGCCTCGGGACGTGGAGTATTGCCTGCATCCCAATAGCGGTTTAGGAGTTCCCCTCCAGGCATTCGCACTACGTGTTTACTTGCTCCAAATGATCGGTCAGTCCCATCATGTGCCATAAAGAAATTGTATTCTTTTTGAAGCGCTGTCAGGTAGGACAGGGGTATGCTTTTGTCCTCTTCGCCCAAGGCGGAAACCATCAATGAAAAGAAAGGAGGTTGTGATCGGGTGAGGTAATAGTCTCTCGTACCGTTGGGTATATGCCCGATACTATCCAACAAAAAAGCAAAATTATCCACCATATTTTTTGCCAAATCCCTTCGTCCCGCCGCCAATAGACCTTCCATGGTAAAATAACTGTCCCAGTAATAGATTTCCTGAAAACGACCACCGGGGACCACATATTTGTTCGGTAGCGGAATCCTTGAGGAATTGGCTATTTTGGAATCTGGCCCACGGGTCAGTTTATCCCACATCGCTTCAATATGTTCATACATGGTTTTGGTGGTGTCCGTTACGAACTCCAAGGATGTCATGGACCTATCTTTGAAATTGGATGCTACGAAAGCCTTTAAATCAAACCCTTCTTGAGCCTTGCTGTTCAGATAACGTTCTTCCAAAATCGTATAGGATGCATTAGGGACCAAATCCACAAAGGTTTTTGAGTCTGGATATATAGCTGCCAATTGCACATCCCTGAACAGTTGGGTTTCATATAAACTTTGGGGGATTACCTGTTTTGTTCCCTCCCTGCATCCGGCTAAAACCAAAAGAAAGAAGGTAAAGGGCAAAATTTTAATCTTCACTTAGGTGCGTATTTTGTAGTTCACCCATAAATATAAGGGATTAAGCGAAAAATGGAGTGGATTAAATCGTATACGATTATTTTAGTGCTATGGTTAAAGCGACTATACTAAGGGATTCCGTAAAAAAGCATCTTTTACAATCCATTCATTCCGGAGAGATACAATGTGGGGGCACAATCAATTTGGCGGCACTCGCAAGAAGTCTAAAAGTGAGTGTTACCCCTATCCGTGAAGCGTTGAGCCAGTTGGAGCAATCCCGAATTCTTAAGGCGGTCCCCAACAGGGGTTTTGTGGTTCCTGAATTGACGCTGAAGGAAGCCAAAAACCTCTACCGAACGTTGGCTGAACTGGAAGTTTTGGCCTTGGAACAATCTTCTTTTGATTCCAACCTATTGGATGCGCTGAGAAATGAACAATTGCGCCTTCAACAAACCCATACCCCTTCCGCCCGATTGACTTCAAGAATTAAATTTCATCATATTTTGCTCAGGAACTGTTCAAATTCCATTTTGGTTGAAATTTTAAAGGATCTTGAAGCTAGGATTCTCTTCTATGAACAGGTATTTATTACCAATGCCTCTTTTTATGAACAGATAGACAACCAGAATGAAGCCATTATTCGAGCGATCGAAGAAGATAATGTGCCAACGGCAGCACTTATTCTAAAAATGAATTGGATGACCGTATTGGAATATGTTCAGAAACAACTGATGTTGGGCCAATCCATTACCTTTGAGGAAATTCGTCCCGTATAAGGTCAACTATGACGTTTCTCCACCCACATATTGCCACCCTGGCCAAGTCCAAAAAAACGACTTTGGTACGGAAACAGATTTCCTGTGGTATTTTTCAGGAGATTGAAGGGCCTAAAAACGACTATTCCCCCAAACGGGAGGATGCTAGGCTATAATCTTCCGGTGTATCCAAATCAATCAATTCCCCTCTGGTTTCAATCATCACTACAGAAGCTTCAAGTGTTTTCATCAACTTCTTTGCTCCAAAATCCGCACCCAATTTTTTTAATTCCTTGAAAAAAAGTTCTGGAAATATGGCGGGTACCCCCGGTATTCCCCCATACGAGCTGGAACAAATTTTATTTGGATTGTTTTGATGACTTCGAATTAAACCCTTGTAATGCTCCAACTCCAAAAGCGGTTGGTCTGCAACCATTACCAAAATGGCTCGCGGTTCATATTTTGATGCTAAGGCTGTAACACCATGGGACAGGGAGCTTCCCATTCCCTCTTGCCATTTCTCGTTCAGGGTCGCCTTGCCTTCTGGGACATAGGGTTTAATTTTAAGGGCATTGGCTCCCAAAACCACCAAGAAATGATTGGTCAACGAACTTGCAATAGCAACCGCATTCCCAATTAACGTAGTCTTTTTCCACGATAACAACTGTTTAGGTCTTCCCATCCTACTGGAACGTCCAGCCGCCAAAATAAGAATGGCAATTTTTGAAAATCCAGCTTCGTTCATGAATGTATCCTCCCGACTTTTTCCCGTAAGGAAGCTGGTTTTTTCTGATTGATGCTCGCCACTATTTCAGATAGGACGGATAATGCAATTTCCTGCGGAGTCTCCGCCCCTAGCTCCAATCCTGCTGGGCCATAGACAGATTCGATGAACTCCAAAGACGTATCTGGGCGTTTCTCCAACAATTCATTGAACAATTTTTCCCTTCTTCGAGCCGGACCCAGTACCCCAAAATAGGCGGGTTGATGTTCCCTAAGTCCCATTAAAAACTGAAGGTCTTTTACGTAACTATGGGTCATCAAGAGAATGGCGGTCTGATTATCCGATTCCATAACAAAGGATTCCGGTTCCACATTTACAAAATGGGTGGCCCCAGGGAAGTCCATTTGGGTTTTCTCCTCTCTTGGATTAGCAACAATGGTTACCTCCCATCCCATAAGGGCAGCCATAGCACACATTTGAACGGCATCATGTTCCGTACCAATAATGACCAGTTGAAAACAGGGGGAAAGGTCCTGTTCGAATAACTCCAATTCCAAAGCAATCGTATACGATTCATGGAAAGGAAAAGAGGTGTCTCCAACCCTTAAAACAGAGCCATAGCCCTCATTTTCCCCATGTTCCTTTTGAAAATAACTGCATATCCCAAATGGCTTTCTTTGGGCAATGGTGTCCCAGAAGTTTGAAATTACATGTGGAGTTGGTTGAAAAGGCTCCAAAAGAATGTAAAGGACTCCTTCACATCCCAATCGGTATCGTCCATCATAAGTCATTACCTTTGAAATTTGGGTTTCAAAAACGAACAGTGACTGCCGAAAAACCTCTTTTTCCACACAGCCACCACTAACGGCCCCAACCATAGTGCCGTCTTCCAACAACAGCATACGAACCCCTGGCCTTCGATATGAGGACCCATCTAGGGCAACTACGGTTGCAAGAACCGCTTTCTTCCCCTTACCAAGCGCTTTCTCGCCAGCTTCAACTATTTTCTTCAATTCGTGGGTCATCATACTATTTTGCGCGTAGGTACAAACGTTACTTTATCATTTACAGCAATGGTTTCCTTTGCGTCTACCATCACAAATCCGTTGGTTCGGGTTAAACTGGTCAAATCCCCGGAACCATTGCCATGGACCAAATGTGCCAGCAATTGCCCCTCTTTGATCACAACCATGGCCCCAATAAAACGGGTCAGGTCCGTGGTATTTTCAAAACCCTTCTTTAAAATTACTTGAAATTCAGCATTGGGCCGTCCAAAACATCGGTTCAACCATGCCATAAAATACACATGAAAATTGGTAAAAGTGGATGTTGGGTTTCCCGGAAAACCAAAAATCGTGGTACCCGAATCCAAATGTTTCCCAAACCAAAATGGTTTTCCCGGACGCTGCAACACCCTATGAAATTGCTTTTGGACCCCCAATGCATCCAAGACTTTGGGCAGAAAGTCAAATTTACCTCTGGAAACGCCTCCGCTGAGCAGGATGACATCACTGGTCTCCATGGCCGTTATTAAAGCCGTTTTAATGGCCTTTTCATTATCGATAACATGGACGATTTCTGAGGCGATACCATTTTCAAGTAGTGCTGCTCGCAAGGTATGGGAATTGGATTGTCTAATTTGATGCATTTTGGGGGTTTGCCCTACCGATACCAATTCATCCCCTGTGGAAAACAGGGTAATCTTCGGATTTCTTTTGACCAATACCCCTGTTTTGCCCACCGATGCCAGTATGCCTATTTCGGCAGGGGTTATTTGAGCACCTTTTTTTAAGAGTACACTTCCTTTTGGTTCATCACTGCCTTTTGGATGAATGTTTTGCCCTTTGGTCACTGGAAAGTTGATTTTAGCCTTGCCGTCCTTGATTTCCAAATGCTCATACATCACCACGGCGTTTGCGTTTTCCGGAACTATCGCTCCAGTCATAATTTCATGGCAAGCACCGCTATTTTTGAGTTTTAGTTGGGGGGCTCCGGCGGCTGCAACCCCTTGTATTTCATACGTTTCTTTGGGTTCCCCCCCAATCTGAATGGCAATGCCATCCCTTGTTGCCCGGTCAAATGGTGGAAAGTCCCTGTCCGCCAAGATATCCTCCGCCAGAACACGGCCATCGGCTTTGGACAACGGAACAAGGACATCACCAAAACCATGGGCAGTACTTAAAACGGAATCATATGCGTGCTGAAACGAAATCATTGAAAAAAGTTAATTTGTAATCCGTTGGAAAGAAGTACCCTTGCTCCCACGAAGAATACCAAAAAGGCGGTCATAATACGTAGACCTTTGGGCGAAATCTTTATCAAGGTCATCCGTACGCCCAATTGTCCCCCAATAAAAACGGCCAATACCAAAATGGCCAATTCCGGCCAAAAAATCGCAAAAGTTCCGCTGGAAATGAGACCTATGATGCCCGAAATGGAGTTGGCCAATATAAAAAAGCTTGCCAGAGCGGCAATACGTAAAGGTTGGTCCCATTTTAAATAGCTTAAAATTGGGGCCAAGAAGATTCCACCGCCAATCCCAACAAGTCCAGATAAAAACCCTACGCCCCCTCCTATTCCATACGAAAACCATTTTGGGTAACTTAAACGTTGGGAATCGGATTTTAAATTCAGGGTCTGAATGATCAGGGAAACCGCTGCTAAAATCAAGGCGATTCCCAGAATACTAAAAAAAATATATTCTTCCAATCGAAATACGGCCCCTAAAAACGCCATAGGCACACTGGCCAGTATATAGGGGAAAAACGTCTTGAACTTTAAATGACCCTCTTTATAAAAGAGGATGCAACTTCCACCAACCACCACTAAATTGCAGACCAAGGCGGTACTGCGAATCACAAAAAAAGAAGAAATGGTCAATGCTAAAATGGCCAAGTAGCTGGAGCCCCCTCCGAAACCTACGGAAGAATACAAACATGCAACCGCAAAGAAGGAAAATGCCAATAGGGCAAATTCTCCCCATTCTAGTGACATAACGTCGATATTTGATTCATACCTCCCTCAATACTGTAAAAAAGTGCCGTTGGATACATGGCTACCAACTTTTGAGCAGCTAGGGCACTGCGCTTACCCGATTGGCAAACCAAGTAGACAGGCCGTCCAAGGTCTATTTTATCCACGCTGGTTGCTATGGCTTGCAAAGGAATATGTATGGCCTCCTTTAAATGTCCGGCCTTGAATTCCTCATGGGAACGTACATCAACAAGTTGCTTTTTTTCGTCACCCTTTAAAAACTCAAGCGCAGTTAGGCTTAATACTACCTTGCAACTTTCAGGGCCATAGCTTTTTTGTAGTGATGTAATCTTTTTGTTATCAGGGTTTACATCAAATTGTACCAATCGGTTTTTTTGGGTAAGCCCATCAAATATCAAAAGCTTTCCTGACAATACCTCTCCTACCCCACTTAAAACCTTGACGACTTCCAAAGCCTGTAGATTTCCGATGATTCCGGGCAAAACCCCCAACACGCCATTCTCATCACAGTTTGGGACTTCCTGTGCCTTGGGCATTTTCGGAAATAAGCACCGATACGTTGGTCCTCCTTTATGGTTAAATACGCTTACCTGGCCCTCAAAATCATGTAAAGCTCCATAAACAAAAGGTTTTTTGAGCATGACACAGGCATCATTGACCAGGTAACGCGTGGCAAAATTATCGGAGGCATCTACAATTAAATCATATGCCGCAATCATTTCCAACGCATTATCCTTATCCAAGAACTCTGAAATAGGTCGAATATCGGTTTGGGAGTTCTGCTTCCTTAATTTTTGTGCGGCCACTTTAACCTTAGAAAGTCCTACTTCACTTTCTGAATACAATACCTGACGATGAAGATTGTGCAAGGCTATGGTATCATTGTCTACCAGTCCTAAGCTCCCTACACCCATGGCATTGAGATATTGGGCAACAGGAATACCTAGGCCACCCATTCCTACTATTAACACCTTGCTTTCAAATAGTTTTGATTGTTTATCTAAACCAAAACTTTTAAGTAGGGTTTGCCTCTGATATCTTGATAAATCTGCAGTCAAGCCAACTTTTTTTGTACCAATTTATAGTCCTCCATAGAGTTGGCATTGTACAATTGTTCTTTTGATGAAGACACCACAAGTTGAATATCCGAATCGATTAAAAACTTTTGGGGAGAAGAATTTTTAGTCGTTTCAAGATAGTTCTTGGCAGCGACCAATGCCTTCGGTTCCCAAATAGCTACTAAAGGCTCTGGTAGTCCAGAATCCTGGTTTGAGAAGGCCGTACCATATTTATACCTATTTCTTTTAGCTACCAATTCTGAAAGACCGATTTCATTCAGTAAGGGTAAATCACAGGCCAAAACAAGCCAGGCCACTCCGGGATATTCTTTATGGGCACTTAAAATACCATTAAAAGGACCTTGATAATCATTCTTGTCGACTATAACCTTGGATTTATCTGGAAAAGAATCCAATTGGTCTTTCCTAGCGCTATAATGGACGGCTTCACAAAACTGCGTGGCCAGGTTATAGAGATATTCCCTTTGCGGGCTTCCGTGATAGGCTATCAATCCCTTGTCATGTCCCATCCGGATACTTCTTCCTCCAGACAGGATTAGACCATATAATGGTGAGGCTTCATTTTTCATACCGTATTTATCCCCCTATAGAGGTCATGCTATTCTCAAAAACGGAGTTTTGATGTTCCTTTTGGGCCTCAAAACCCGTTTTCGCCCGTTTCCCAAGGACATTGGTTATCGCAGCTTCAATCGTTTCGCTTGAATTTTCCTCTCTTATCAAATCCCTAATATTCGTTTTCGGGCGGCCGTAAAGACAGGTAATGACGTCCCCTTTTGCCGTAATTCGCAATCGGTTGCAACTACCACAGAACGTTCTACTGAACGAAGGTATAATACCAAAGGTACCTTGATGCCCTTCAATCTTATAATTGATGGATGTTGAAGTCTTAGGTGCCCCCAACTTACGATGGTTGGGGTAATGGGCACCTATATAGTTTAAAATGAACTTGTAATCCCACTTGATGCTTCCAAAAGATCTGGAACCCCCATTAAAGGGCATTTCTTCCAAAAATCGTACGGATACCGGATGATGTTTCATGGTTTCCAAAATAGGAAGGATATCCTGTTCGTTTTGACCTTCCAGAACAATGAAATTGATTCGAACATTGAAATCTTCCCCAATCAGTCGCAGCAGGTTTTCCATGACCACTTCATAATGGTCCCTTCTTGTAATCTTTTTGAAGGTGGTTTTTTCTATGGCATCAAGACTTACGTTGATGTTTTTAATACCAAGGGACTTTAACTCGTCAATATGGGGACCTATCAAGGTCGCATTTGTGGTCACGGAGATATCGTCAAGGCCCCTTAAAGTCGATAGATGTCGCATTAATCCCATCAAGTCTTTTCTTACGAAGGGTTCCCCACCGGTCAACCGTATTTTATCAATACCCATCCTGACCAAGATTTCTGTCACCTTTTTTAACTCATCTGTTGAGAGCAATTGTTCTTTTTTGGCAAAATTGATTCCCTCGGCCGGCATACAGTAATTACAACGCAGATTACAACGATCCGTTACGGCCAACCGTAGGTAGTTGATTTTCCTATTATGGTTATCAATTAACATAGTTCCGTCAAAACTTATAATCTATGACTCCATTCCCTAAATTAAAAATATCCGGGTAATTTTCCTGTAGGTTCCGAAGCATAAAATCGAGGGGGACATCTTCAAAAGGACCATAATCCTCCAAATATTCCATAAACTGCTTCCCGTCCTCATTGAATTCCTGGAACATGGAGTCATTTTCGCCATCAAACTCCAAAGGGGCAACGTTGCACAATTCACAAAGCTCCTTATTGAATGCGGGAGTCGCTTTTACCCACTTATTGTCCAAAAAAACATCAACCATTCCATGGGGAGTCAACACATTGGTCCCAAAACGTTCCGTCAAACGTTCTACGGCAATATGATTGGTTACCTTGGCCAGGCGAATGCGTGCCGGGATACCTACCGCCCTAAGGCAGGCAATCAATAAGATGGCTTTATCCACACAATGCCCTTCAGGTTTTTTGGCAATTTCACTTGCGACATAATTCCCTCTATCCACACTTATCAAATAAGGATTGTAGCGCCAGCCATCACGTATTTTAAGATAGATTGCTTTTGCCCTCTCCTGTTCCGATAGGTTACCCTCGGTAAATTCGGCAACGATCGCTTGAATTTCAGGGGAATTATAATTTAAATATGCAGTTGATTCTAAGTAATTCATAGGCTTACCCCCCACTAACTGGCGGAATTAGTGCAATTTCGTCATAAGAATTCACTTCTGTGTCATCATTGGCATATGAATTATTAACTGCAATGGCCAATGAGGAAAGGGAATTCAGTTCCGGATATGCCTTTCCCAAAAAGGCACGTAGTTCTCCCACATTATTTGGGAGTTTCTTACCTGTAACACTTGAACTTGGTAAAGAAAGCGAAGGGCTACCAATAATATCTTTGGTAACCCCAAACAACAAAATAGTCATAACACTTTTATCCTATGATTTCTTTTTCTTTTGGTTTTAACAATTCTGGAAATTTAGAAAACGGCTGTTGATACAATCGATTTCCCGTCGCAGCTTTAAAGGCATTGGCAATGGCCCCACCGGCTGGAGGCAATGTTGGCTCTCCTAGTCCTGTAGGCGCGATTTCATTCTCAATGAAATAGGTTTCAACCACTGGTGCCTCCTTCATCCTTATCAATCGATAACGGTCATAGTTTGATGCCATTGGCTTTCCATTTTCAAAGCCAAAGTCACCATACATGGAATGTCCTATCCCATCCAAAACACCCCCTTCAATTTGGTTTAGGGCTCCCAATGGGTTCACCACAATGCCACAATCCACTACACACGTCACTTTTTTGACCACTGGTAGACCATTTTCAATTTCAACGTCCGCCACCTCTGCCACATGGGTGTTGTGACAATAGTAACTGACGAAGCCTTGGTAAACATTGCTTGGAGTATTCCCCCATCCCGATTTCTCCACGGCAGTTTCAATTACCTTGATCATCCGCTCAGGGGAATATTGTATCCGTTCATCGGCTTCGGCATCCACCTTTTTCAATAAATCAATGCGCATCTGAACTTTGTCAACGTCCAGCAATTCTGCCAGTTCGTCAAAAAAACTCTGTTCGGCAAAAGCCAAGAAATTGGTGTAGGGCGCGCGCCATGCACCTGTGGTGATATTGCTCTTATAGGCAGCAGCATCCACTTTGTAGTTTTCAATGGCTCCCGCGGGAAAGAAATTGGGAATGAGTCCATACATGTTCGAATTCACCGCAGCTTCCTTTAAATGGTACGCGGTTATCTTGCCATCCTTGATTCCTGCTTTGATCCGGTATTTCAATGCCATTCTATAAATGCCATCATTCATATCATCCTCTCGGGTATAGACCACTTTCACCGGTTTTCTGATTTTATCTGCAATTTCAGCGGCCTCCAATACAAAATCACCATACAAGCGTCGTCCAAAACCACCTCCTTGACGGGTCATTTCCAATTCTATCTCCTCTGGCTTCCTATCCAGCATGGCCGAAACGGCACCCGCTTTCCATGCTGGGGTTTGAATAGGGCCTACCAAATGCACTTTCTCATCTGTGATATGCGCGTAAAAATTCATGGGCTCCATGCAGTTATGTGGAAGGAATGGGGCTTCGTAAGTGCGCTCCAAAACTTCATCGGCTTCTGCAAAGGCCTTTTCCACGTTCCCATCTTCACGCATCGTATTGAATTCCTTACCATCCAGCAGGGCATTTAATTCAGCATCATGGTCTTCCGTACTTTCCATTCTACTATCATCTTCCCATTCCGCTTCAATGGCTTCCTTTGCCTTGAATGCTTGCCATGTCGTTTCCGCAACCACTACAACCTTATCACTTTCGGAAAGGATTCCTCCTAAATTGGGCTGGGCTTCAATCAACTTTCTTGCTTTTTCCCCTATGGCAACCACATCAAGAACACCGGGCATCCCCATTACCTTTGTGGCATCAAAGGATACCAACTTTTGACCAAAGGCGGGCGGACGTACTACGGCAGCATACACCATACCATCTGCTTTATAATCCAGTCCAAAGAGGGGTTTTCCGGTTATGATTTCGTCAATGTCCACGTTCTGGGCATTCTTTCCAATTATCTTGTATTCACTCGGTTTCTTTAAGGATACATTTTCAGGAACCTCCAGATGGGCCGCCTCGGTCACGACCTCACCATATCCTAAGGTTTCTCCTGTTGGACTCGTTATGACCCCCTCACTAACCGTACATTCTGACGCATCGATGCCCCATCTGGCAGCAGCGGCATTGACCAACATCTGTTTGGCTGTAGCACCGGTTTGTCGCAACGCATCCCATCCATGTCTTAGGGACTGGCTTCCCCCAGCCACTTGCCTATCAAAATTTTCCGTATCCAATTTTCCCTGCACCACATGTACGTTTTTCCAGGCCACATCCAGTTCTTCTGCAATGATCATGGGCATAGAGGTCTTTACGCCTTGCCCAATCTCCGGATTTGGGGAAAATAGGGTGACCACGCCATTCTCCGCAATCTTGATAAAAGCATTGAAATCTTTGTATTGCAGTTTAGAAAGGTCAACAGGAGGTTCCAATTTCACTTTGGGCTTACAGGCTTGAAACAAGTTAAAACCTATTAACATTCCTCCCCCCGCTAGACCTGTGGTGCGCATAAATGCCCTTCTGCTAAAAGCCATTTTACCGTTTGTTTCCATTTTTCTTAACTATTGTTGGTTAGTCCATGTTTTCCGCAGCTTTTTCCACCGCCCTGTAGATTCGGTTGTAACTGGCACATCGGCAAATATTACCGTGCATGGCATTCCTAATCTCATCTCCCGAAGGATTTGGATTACTTTCCAAAAAAGCGGAAGCCGTCATAATTTGACCTGTTTGGCAATAGCCACATTGGGGTACGTCAACTTCTTTCCATGCTTGCTGGACCGGATGTTCCCCAAATTCTGAAAGCCCCTCTATCGTAGTAATCGATTTGTCCTTTACTTGTTCCAAGGTGAGCGAACAACTGCGCATTGCGATACCGTCCACATGGACGGTACATGCCCCACATTGTCCAATTCCACAGCCGTACTTGGTCCCGACCAAATCCAGATGGTCACGCAATACCCAAAGCAATGGAGTGTCGGCCGATACATCAACGGACTGGAAAGTTCCATTGACATCAATTTGATACGTTGGCATTGTAATGAGATTTTAGTTCCCGTTCAAATTACCAAAAAATGACCATGGAAATCGTGGTTTAACTTTAGCCGAACTCCTTTTAACTTTTTTTTAGTTGCATTTAGAATCACTCAAAATAGTGTTTTGCGGCAGAAACACCGAACAAAATCCTACCAACGCACACTAATGGTCCGGTTTTTGCGTTGATACCGAAGAACCAGAATCTTTTGAAAATGAAATCATCAATCAAACTCATTTCCCTAATCGTATTCGCCCTTTTTTTATTCCAGTCCTGCGGTAACGCAGATGACGATGTTAATTTCAATATTAATCAAGGGGAGTTAGGTCAAGGGCAAGAACCGGACGACTGCCTGGAATTTGGGGAAAACGAACTTCTTCTTTCCATCCAGGACCAATTCACCACCTTACCAGGAAAAGTATCCATCCTATTCAAGGTATCGGATACCCAGGGAAATCCCATTTCAGGGTTAACTGCCAATCAGTTCACCATTTATGAGCAAGGTAGAAATGACGATTGTTTTAGAACCATCTCTTCCTCGGAGTCTTTGGCCCGAATTTCACCCAACTCCCAAGTGTTCACCAACAATACGTTATTGGTGCTGGATTTAAGCAATTCGGTGTTACAGGGAAGTCTGGAGGAGTTAAAAACAGCGTCTACCAGTTTTGTGAACAACGTGATGCCTGAAGTTGAAACGGAATCCTTTAAAATGGGCATCTATTGGTTTGATGGGGAAGACGTGCTTCACTTGTTGAATGATTTCACTTCTTCCACCACGGAGTTGACCGCGGCCATAGACGGCATAACCGAAGATATTAGTAACGATCCTTCCACGGATTTGTACGGTGCGGTAATAAAATCCACCAACATTGCAGAAGACCTTATTGACGAGGCCAACAGCCTGCAAGGTGCTCCCATTGTGGCCGCGTCGGTGGTCATTTTTACGGATGGCACCGATCAAGCTTCACGATTTACCGAGGAGAGTGCCCTAAATGCGGTGAACAACGCCAATCCCAACATCTCTTTTTTCACCATTGGACTGGGATCGGAAATCGATCAGGAAGTCCTTCAGGATATTGGAAAGACCTCTAGCGTGGTGGCGAGCAATGCCGCAGAACTGGAAACGACCTTTAACCAAATTTCGGCACGGGTCTCCGAGCAGGCCAATAGTTTCTACCTTTTTGAATACTGCACGCCAAAGCGGGATGGTAGTGGAGAAAACAATCTCGTGATACAATTGACCAATGGGTCCCTACAAGGAGCAGTGCAGACCCAATTTAATGCACAAGGCTTTACTGGGGGTTGCGAATAACGTGTATTATTTATTGGATTTAAGTATCTTCCGAACTTAAATCCGCAATCATGAGAAATTCGTCTGTTTCCATAACCATGCTTCTGCTTATAATCGTATTTGGCCTTCCCTTAGGTGCCCAAAAACAGCACGATTTAGAAGGTAGGTGGGATTTGGAAATCGAGTTTATGGGCAAAACGGCTCCTTCGTGGTTGGAGGTGCGTCATTCTGGCCATGAAACCCTGGTAGGCCGATTTGTATTCGCTTTTGGAAGTGCGAGGCCCATTGCTGAAATTAAGACCTACGGCGATAAATTTATGTTTCAAATCCCAAGACAATGGGAACCAGAAGGGAGTGATATGATTCTTCATGGGGAATTAAAAGAGGGAACGATAGCTGGTACTTTAATTTACACGGATGGCAGTATCATCCCGTGGAAAGGCAAGCCTGCCCCCAAGTTGGCCCATACTGAAAAACCAAATTGGGGAACATCCATTTCCCTATTCAACGGTAACAATTTAGAAGGCTGGTCTTTGGATTCCAATAAAAACGAGTGGTCCGTGGATAATGGTGTTCTCAAAAATGCCCAAGGCGGAGCGAATCTCATCAGTAATCAAAAATTTACGGACTTTAAATTGGTGGCTGAATTCAGATATCCCGAAGGCAGTAACAGTGGCATATATTTGCGGGGCCGCTATGAAGTTCAGATTGCCGATAATCATGGACTGGAGGCTTCTGATATTTATTTTGGGGGCATCTACGGATTTTTGGAGCCCAATGAGAATGTGGCCAAGCCAGCAGGGGAATGGCAGCGTTATGAAATAGAGCTCATTGGCAACCGGGTAACCATTGTGGCCAACGACAAGCTTATTATAAAAAATCAAACCATTCCAGGGATTACCGGGGGTGCCTTGGATAGTGCGGAAGGTGAGGCGGGCCCCATAATGATTCAGGGCGATCATGGACCTGTGGAATTTAGAAAGTTTGAGATTACCCCAACAAAATAAATTGCCTTTCAGTCAGGTATTCCGGAGCCGAGGTCCGTATTTTTTAGGTTTCTCTTGCAAACTTCGATACCCCCCCCTCCATTTTTACTGGTATTGCTGTGGATGGTTCCATGGCCTATGTCTGTTTTTGGTTTGGAACAAAAACAAATAGGTATGATTTAGGGCTTTTCAGCGGAAAAAATAGGTTTTCATCTTACATTCCCGAAGAATCTTCTGGTTTCAGTAGGGTTTTTGGCCCGATACTTGTTAATTCAATAACAACAGCTAACTACATCCTTTTAATTTTAAGGTAGTAAGTCATGGATGTAATCAAAGAAATACTGGACAAAGGCCCATTGGGAATTCTATCATTTTGGAGCAAAAGCATGGTCTTGCTATTGTTTTCGGCAATTGTTTCCACACTGTTGACCATGTTGGTGGTCCTCTTGATATATGGCAATGAAATGTCCATTCAATTTGGATA
Organism: Bacteroidota bacterium; assembly: GCA_039184365.1. Taxonomy (GTDB): domain Bacteria; phylum Bacteroidota; class Bacteroidia; order Flavobacteriales; family Flavobacteriaceae; genus Croceivirga. The sequence continues at coordinate 18,019 of JBCDBE010000072.1, forward strand.
TTAATGCTACCGATATATCAAAGCATTGCCGAATTTCTGATCCTGAAAAGGTCGGGACAGATCCAATAGGAAACCATTGATGACGGCATAAGTCAGTTTGCCTTCCTTTTCTAAGAAAAACGTAGGGTTTTTGCCCACCTTAAGTTGAAAATTGGGCAATGTAAAGGTCTTGGGTACCAGATGTATCTTAGCAGGTAAATGGTCAACATCCATAGGAATGGATTGCGTGCGTAAATACCCAAAACCGGCCCGCACCCATCTTTCATAATCCAACAAACGATCCACATTGGACATTCCCGGGATGGCTTGTTCAGTAGCCTTTGGAGGCACTATTTTATATCCTGTGGCGTCAAAGGTTTCATAACCATAATAGGTAGAAAGGTCGCCTTGGTCTACAACAACACTTTTAAAATGAAAGTCGGTGTGGGAGGCATCATCAATTTCCTGTCTTTGAATGCCCAAGTCCACAACATAGTCCGTACCATTGATTTCGTAGGTCACATTTTCAATTTTAAAGTCAAACAGTTTTCGGTCGTTTCTGGGAATTTGCTCATAGCGATCTAGGGAAATGTCCATGTACTTTCCCGTAGCAATACCATATAAGGCCGATAGAATGGACACATAATTCAGTTTTCTAATTTCCTGTTTCTCCCGGTCGTCATCGTAACCCCCAGACTCAATCAAAATGGAACTGGTACCCCATTTCATGAAGTTATCGCCGAAAGCCCTTGGTTCAAAGGCATCACTATAACGCCCGACTTGACCTGGAGCGTAATTTTGAATCACATCGTTCATAAAGACAATGACCTGCATGCCCCTGGCCCTTACCTCATTGATGTCTTTCCCATAATTGAAGGCCGGGGCCAGATAGGAAATCGTTGCCGGTTTTGGTGTGCGTTCTGCATTGTAATAGCGGCTTTGGTCATGAAGGTTAAATCCAAACGGGGGCGCAATGCTATCCCTTACTTTCTTGAGTGTTCTGCTTTCAGGGGATTGAAGCCGTAATGCATCCCTATTGATGTCCACCCCCAAAACATTCCTACGTTGAAATACTTCGGCCCCATCGGGGTTGAGCATGGGTAAAAAATGCAATCGCGTATTCGCTAGTATTATTTTTTGCTCTTTTGTAAAATCCCCTGAATCGAAAAAGTTGAGAATATCGAAAATGGCCTGTGTTGCCGTAGGTTCGTCACCATGCATTTGGGACCAAAGGAAAACATCGGTACCTCCTTTTCCAAAACTGATCAGGTTAAGGTCACGACCTTCAATGGACTCCCCTACTTTCTTCACTTCAAATTTGGGATTGGCCTTTAGGTCATTGACCAGGGGTATAAGTTGGGCGTATTTTATCCGCCTCTTGTCCAGGGAGGATTCCTTATATTTTTCATAAGTTTCATAAAGACTTGAGGTGAAATCCTGTGCTTTCATGGGAAAAGTAACAACTAAAAGAAGGCTTAAAAATGCAATGAAGACTCTCATTTGAAGTTTGTTTCTGGTAATGGTCTAA
>JBCDBE010000073.1:0-19238 GCA_039184365.1 Bacteroidota bacterium
CCAAGCAGGAACCGATGGCATCGCCATCCGGATTTTTATGGGGTACTATAATGATATTATTGGATTGCGAGAGCAGTTCCCGTACCTTGGCGACGTCTGCTGAATTCATGCGCGCAAAGATACGATAACCAATATATAAAAGGTGGAATTTGATTTTTAAAGGGGCAACTTCCTTTAAATACATACACTTGTTTTAAAACCAGTTACTTTGCGTTGCCGACCTTATTGAAAAGGTTTACTTTTGCGCAAAATTGTAAAAAATGACAGGAAACAGAACCTTTACCATGATTAAGCCCGATGCTGTTGAAAAGGGTTATATTGGCGCTATTTTAGAGAAAATCAGTGCTGCTGGATTCAAGATTGTGGCAATGAAATATACCCAACTGAGCAAAAGGGATGCAGAAACGTTTTATGCCATTCATAAGGAACGTCCTTTTTTTGGGGAATTGGTGGAATTTATGACCCGAGGTCCGATTGTAGCGGCAATTTTGGAAAAAGATAACGCAGTTGAGGATTTTCGTGCATTGATTGGGGCCACCAACCCTGAGCAAGCCGCCGAAGGTACCATCCGAAAGTTATATGCTTCCAATATGGCAGAAAATGCCGTGCACGGCTCTGATAGCGATGAAAATGCTGTTATAGAAGGCGCATTCCACTTTTCGGGAAGGGAAATTTTTTAGTCGATAGGTAAAACGATACCATGGCCATCCTGTGTAGGGATGGCTTTTTTCACCTTAAGACCAATTTTTTGATCAATTCTTTCCCCAGCTCTTCATTTAACATTTTAATGATTTTGCTCTTACCGTACGAAAGTTCTTCCCTAAGTATGGAAGAGGTGAGGGAAACAAAAAGGGCTTCCCCTTTCAATTCCACATTTTGGGTATAATTGTTTACCCCATTGCCCATGAGTCTGGTCCACGCCTCCCGGGCATCAACCTTATCCATACCCTTTTGGAGTTGGTTTTCTTTGATGAATTCCCTTAGGGCGTCCCCCAAATTCATATGTTCATTCTGTCTTTTGGGCATTAGGGATCAATGGTGATAGGTTCATATCTCTTATAATGGTATTCCACGCCACTGGTATTTTTAACTACAAATGTGTTTTGGGTCACCTCTAACAAAACTTCCTCCCTTTGCTGTATTCCCTGCCCGTAACTGAAATGGAACCTGTCATTTTTCTCAAATACGCTGAATGATTCGGCATCATCTGAGGTGATAAATGAACCATCGAACTGAGGTTTCATTTTTTTTCGGAAACCTGTCATTCCTTCTATTTCTATAAAATCGATCATAGTACTGATGGAATAGCGCTTCACTTGTCCATTTGGGAATTGTACCTCGTTGATTTCCCAATAGCCATTCAACCTTCCCAAATCTTTTTTTTCCACGTTTTTTCCGCATCCAACCAGTAGTAGAAAGGCCACTATGTAATGAAGATGCCCACGCATGTTACAAGGTAAATATTTTATATTCTTGATGGGTATTTTTTACCACCTTTTCCGTTCGTTCGGGATGGGTGTCACTGATAAATAACTGTCCAAAGCTATCTTGTTCAACCAATGAAATGAGCTGGGAAACCCTTTTTTCATCCAGTTTATCAAAAATATCATCAAGCAAAAGAATGGGAGTGGTATTGGACTGTTCCTTAATAAAATGAAATTGCGCCAGTTTTAATGCAATTAGAAACGATTTTTGTTGCCCCTGACTTCCAAATTTTTTAATCGGGTGACCTGAAATGGTAAAGCCAAGGTCATCTTTGTGTATCCCAACACTGGTATATTGCAAAGCCCTGTCCCTTTCCAATGAATTGGACAGTAGATGGTGAAGTGAATGTTCCGCGAGTTTTGAATCGTAACTTAAGTCAATATGTTCCTCTTTATTGGAAATAATAGCGTATTGTTCCCTAAAAATAGGGATAAAGGTTTCCAAAAATGATTTACGCTTGTTGTAAATCAATGTGCCCCTTTCGTGTAATTGGTCATTATAAATGGAAAGGGTATCTGCACTGAAGGTGTTGTTCGCTACGAAGTATTTTAAAAGGGAATTTCGCTGGGTTAACACCTTATTGTATTCAATAAGGGTATGGAGATAGTCTTTGTCCGACTGTGAAATGACCCCATCGATAAACTTTCGTCTTGTGTCACTTCCCTCAATAATTAAGTCGCGGTCTGCGGGGGAAATGATGACCAAGGGCAAAAAGCCAAGGTGCTCAGAAAATCGTTCATAAGCCTTTCCGTTTCGTTTGATGATTTTTTTGGAACCTTTTTTAAAGCTGCAGACTATTTTTTCGTGCTTATTTTCTTTTTCAAACTGCCCTTCAATCACAAAAAATTCCGTTCCATGCCTTACATTTTGAGTGGAAACAGGATTAAAATAACTTTTACCAAAAGAAAGATGGTAAATGGCGTCAAGGATATTGGTCTTGCCTACCCCATTTTCCCCGACCAAACAATTGATTACCGGATTAAAATCCAGTGTTTTGGATTCAAAACTTTTGTAATTAACTAAGGATAAGTGTTTTAAGTGCATTTAAGTTTAGCTGCTTAAGAAAGTCCTTCCCTATGGGAATTCGTCAAGGGCTTCAAAAATAACGAATAAATAACCTTTCGTTTTTGGATGAAATCGATTACTTTTGCCCGATTAAAATTTGAAGCATGGCCACATATAAAAAGCGTGGATATAAGCCTAAAAACAAGAGGGAAGAGGCACAAGCACAGATTGAGAACAGTACAACGGCAGAGGTATTTAGCTCACTTGATGAAAGTGCTTCCAAAACGGAAGCTTGGGTTTCCAAAAACCAGAATTATATTTTGGGAAGTATAATTGCAGTGGCTGTTGGGGTTTTGGGCTTTTTGGCATACAATCAATTTATCGTTAAACCAAAGGATGCCAATGCCGCCAATGAATTTTCATATCCTATGCAACATTTTAATGAGGCATTGACCAATGAGGCCCAAAAGGATTCTTTGTTGGCGCTGTCATTGAACGGTTCCGAAGGAAAGTTTGGCTTTTTGGATATTATTGATGAATACAGTGGAACTCCAACTTCAAACTTGGCAAAATATTCTGCAGGAATGGCCTACCTTAACCTTCAACAATATCAAGAAGCCATTTCCTACTTGGAGGATTTTTCATCTGATGATGAAATTTATAAGCCATTGGCCCTTGGAGGTATTGGTGACGCATTCTCTCAATTGGAGCAACCGGAAGATGCTTTGGACTACTATGAAAGGGCAATTTTGGCTGCCGGAGAAAATGAGTTTTCTACCCCTAAATTCTTGTATAAAGCCGGTGTAGCCGCACTAGGATTGGGTTATGAGGATAAGGCATTGGAATATTTTGAGCGTATCAAGGAAGAATTTCCCAGTTCAACGGAAGGAAACAATATTGATGCTGTCATTGGATCTGCCCAATAATTCAAGGCATGGCCACCGAGAACAAAAATCTTTCCCATTACGATAAGACTAAAATTGAGGATAGTTCCAACCTAAAAATTGGTTTGGTGGTTTCTGAGTGGAATACTGAAATCACGGAAAACTTGTTCAATGGTGCATTGGAGGCCCTAATGGATTGTGGGGTGAAAGAAGAAAATGTTCTCCGTTGGAACGTGCCCGGTAGTTTTGAACTTCCCTTTGGATGCAAAAAGATGATTGCTTCAAAACCTGTAGATGCCATTGTTGCCATTGGAAGTGTTATAAGAGGGGAAACCAGTCATTTTGATTATGTATGCAGTGCCACGGTACAGGGTATTATGGAATTGAACGTGCAAACTGATATACCGGTTATTTTTTGTGTGCTTACCGATGATACGCTTCAGCAATCCCGGGACCGTAGCGGTGGAAAGCACGGCAATAAAGGGATTGAAGCTGCTATTGCCGCCATTAAGATGGCGCATTTGGGCAAATAATTTTAAAAATTCCTTCCTACCCAACAACTGTTAACATTTTTTGTGACCCACCATTTAAGGCTTGAAGCGTTTTTAAGTATTTTTGATTGTAAGGTAAAGGGGAACTATGCGTAATTTTTTAAAGCTTCGAAAAAATCGCGAATTTGATTACAAGCCCCGTTATTACAAGGGTCAGGGAAACCCCTATAAAATTGAGCATAAACTCGACAAATTCAGGACTACCGCGCATCATCAGAGAGGATTAAAAAACAAATTTTCAAATGCTTTTGATGATTTAAGAAACGAAGGAGACCGACATATGAGAACTCGTTTTTTTGTGACTTTAGTGGTGCTAATTTTGATATTCCTCTATATCATTGATTTTGATTTGTCCATATTCTTTTTTTCTTAATGGCAAACCTTATTAAACTGTTGCCTGACCACGTAGCCAACCAAATTGCAGCAGGGGAAGTGGTCCAACGTCCATCATCAGTGGTAAAGGAACTTTTGGAAAACGCCATTGACGCCGGAGCGGAACATATTAAGCTAATTGTCAAGGACGGGGGTAAAACTTTGATACAGGCGGTTGACGATGGTATGGGCATGGGTGTCACAGATGCCCGCCTGTGCTTTGAACGCCATGCTACATCGAAAATTTCTACGGCGGATGACCTTTTTAAGCTTCAGACCAAAGGATTTAGGGGAGAGGCCCTAGCTTCCATAGCGGCTATTGCCCACGTGGAACTTCACAGCAGAACATCCATGGATGATGTAGGAACATACCTTAAAATTGAGGGAAGTGAAGTAGTGGCCCAAGAAGTTGCAGCAACAGCAAAAGGTACATCCATAGCGGTAAAACACTTGTTTTTTAATATTCCAGCGAGACGAAATTTTTTAAAGTCAGATCAGGTAGAGCTGCGCCATATCATCGATGAGTTTCAAAGGGTAGCGTTGGCACATCCTGACACGGCTTTTCAGATGTTCAATAACGGATCGGAATATTTCAATCTTCCTCGAGAAAATTTCAGGCAACGTATCGTACACGTTTTTGGCAAGAAGACCAATGAGCGATTGGTCCCTGTTGAGGAAGAGACAGCGGTGGTAAAAATATCAGGATTCATCTGTAAACCAGAGTATGCCAAAAAGAGTAGGGGAGAGCAGTTCTTTTTTGCCAATGGACGATTCATTAAAAGTCCTTATCTGCATCATGCTGTAGTTTCCGCTTTTGAAGGATTACTGAAGGTGGATAACCTTCCAGGATATTTCTTGCGATTGGATGTGGATCCCAAATCCATTGATATCAACATCCATCCCACCAAGACCGAGGTAAAATTTGAGGATGAACACACCCTTTATGCCACTTTGCGAGCAGCTGTTAAGCACAGTTTGGGACAGTTTCATGTGGCTCCCGTTCTGGATTTTGAACGGGATGGCACTTTGGACACTCCTTATAAGTTTAAGGACCGTAACGCCCAAATGCCCACCATAAGCGTTGATGCCCATTTTAACCCGTTTTCCAAGGGAAACGGGGCATCAACATCAAAAGTCCTCTTTGAGAAAAGGAGTGCCGAGGGCTGGCAAAATTTGCATGACTTTGAAAAGATAGATAGTGGTTTCAGTCAGTTGCAGGTAGAGTCTGAGGTGGTCAACACTGAAATTTTTGAGTCTGCTGATGAATCGATTGAAAGTAGACAAATCACGTTCCAGTTGCAGCGAAAATATATTTTAAGCACAGTAAAATCAGGACTTTTGGTCATTGACCAAAACAGGGCGCACCAACGTATTTTATTTGAGCGTTTTTTGAGGGAAATTACATTGGAAAAAGGGATTACCCAGCAACTGCTCTTTCCTTTGGAACTTCAATTTGGGAAAAAAGAGCTAGAGGTTCTAGAGGACTTGGCCCACAATTTGACCCAGCTAGGGTTTGAAATGGATTTTACCACGGAAGGGTCATTACATATTACAGGTATACCTGCCAATATGCCAGAAACATCCATCAAAGAAGTATTCGATGCCATTTTGGTATCAAGTTTGAACGATACCTACGAGGAATTTTCCAAAGTGGAATGGATTTCAAAAACCATGTGCGCTTCCTTGGCCATCAAAAATGGACAGGGCTTGAACCAGGAGGAGCAATACGTTTTAATAAACGATTTATTTGCCTGTAAAGAATCTAAACTAAGCCCATTTCAAAAGAAAATTTATGTTATTATTGGCGCTAATGAAATTGAAAATAAGTTTTAGGTAATGGGAAGAATGACCGATGCCATTAAGCATTTGATAATCATCAATGTTATCTTTTTTATTGCAGGGATAACAGGCCTTGGGGATATGCTATATGAGCATTTGGCCCTTTGGTTTCCTGAAAACCCTAATTTTAGGATTTGGCAGGTCATCAGTCATATGTTCTTGCACGATTTTACGGGCTTTTTCCATATTCTATTTAATATGTACGCCCTATGGGCCTTTGGATCCCCTCTGGAGCGTATGTGGGGCCGTAATAAGTTTTTGTTCTTTTATTTTTCTGCGGGTATTGGTGGTGCCCTTTTACATATCGCTTCCAATTATTACTTTTTTAGCCAAGGTATTGATATTATTGCCGGGACCGGCCTTAGCGAACAGCGTGTGGTTGAGATATTATCCAATGGTCAATACAGCCCGGATTGGTATAAACTGGCATCGCAAGGTACTATAGACCGATTTATGGGCGCCTTTAATGCCCCTGCGGTTGGTGCTTCTGGAGCAGTTTATGGTGTTTTGGTCGCTTTTGCCTTTATGTTCCCCAATGCTGAGCTAATGTTGATATTTTTACCCGTACCCATCAAAGCGAAGTACTTTGTGCCCTTGATGATATTTGGGTATGATATCCTTTATGGATTGGCAGGCTCGGGAAGCAATGTAGCACATTTTGCCCATATCGGTGGGGCACTGATTGGTTTTATTATGATGTGGTATTGGAGGAAAAATCAGTTTAATCAAAATCGTTGGAACTAGGTATGGCCAATGGAGGATTACAATATTATCTAGCACGATTGAACATCGCTGAAAAATTGATAGCTATGAATTTAGCTATTTTCATTTTAACGGGCTTGGCCAGTGCACTTTTGGGATTCTCAACGGATTCCATTTTGTATTGGTTTGAGCTGCCCAAAGATTTTTTTTCCTTTTTAACCAGACCATGGTCTTTGGTGACCTATTCCTTTTTCCATGCAGGTATCGGTCATATTTTTTGGAATATGCTTATCCTATACTTCACAGGGCGTATTTTTTTAAATCTTTTTGACAATCAGCGTTTTATAAACGTTTACTTTCTTGGTGTCATTTTAGGGGGGCTGTTGTTTTTAGCGAGTTATAATATATTCCCTACCCTTTTAAATACCAATACGTCATTGATTGGGGCCTCAGCGGGCGTCACTGCAGTACTCATATTCATTTGTACGTACATTCCAAATCAAGAAGTCCGCTTGTTTGGTCTCATCAATCTAAAGCTGTGGTACCTGGGAGCTTTTGTCGTTCTTTTGGATTTGATACGAATTGCCAGTGGTGAGAATATCGGTGGCAGACTGGCCCATTTGGGTGGTGCGTCCCTTGGGTATTTCTATGCAAGGCAACTATTGAACGGAAGGGATATGGGTCAGGGATTTTCCAAGGTGTTGACCTCAATGGGCAATCTTTTTAAGTCTGGAAAGGGAAAAGCCCCTTTACGGACAGTACATCGCAAAAACAAAACCAAAGGTGCAAAAAGTGGTATCGATTATAATAAGGAGACCCGTCAAAAGAAAATCGATGCCATCTTGGATAAAATCAGTAAATCGGGTTACGAAAGCTTGTCCAAAGCTGAAAAAGACTTTTTGTTCAAGGCGGGAAAAGAGGAATAAGCTTGGAAAAACGTTCTCTCATTAAATCGATTTTCTGGAAAATAAATATTTCTCTTGCGATAACATTGAGCCTGGGATGGCTGGTGTATTATTTACCCCCAAAGAGTGCAACGACTCTCTCAGTGCTTGGTTTTATTGTCCCGATACTATTGATGTTGCATGTTCTGTTCTTACTGTTATGGGCAGCTAAAAAGAAAAAAAAGGCTTTTCTTTCTTTACTATGTTTGATTCTAAGTTTTTTAATTTTTGGAACCTTTTATCGTTTTTCACCTTCGGATAAAGTTGATGGATCTGACAGTTTTTCAGTAATGTCTTATAACGTGCGTAGTCTGAACAGGAATGACAATATACCGCTTGCCAACGTAGATAGTTCTATTATCAGTTTTATGTTAAAGGAGACACCAGATATATTAGTGGTGCAAGAGGCGCACTATGCCATGCGAAGTATAACGCCTCTTGATGAAATGTACCCTTACAAGTTTGTGGATTTTGAGTATGGTGTACCCCAAACCAATGTCATCAACGCACTTTATTCAAAATATCCAATAACTAACGTTCAACTTATTGATTTTCCAAAGAGTGATAATGGGGCTCTTTTTGTGGATATTGCTTTAAAGAGTGACACCATTAGGGTGTATAATGCGCATTTACAATCTTTCAATGTTGTGCCGGATATGGAGCACTTACAAAATGAGGCATCGAGAAAGTTATTTAGAAGAATAATACAAGTTTTAAAAAGACAGGAAGAACAGGTATTAACTATTTTGGAACACATCATTGTCTCTCCTTACCCTGTGCTTTTGGCAGGAGATTTAAACAATACCCAATTTTCAAAAGTTTATAGGGTGATGCGAAGTGATTTGCAGGATTCTTTTCTTGAAGCTGGCTCTGGTTTTGGCAAAACGTTTAAAATATTTGATTTGCCAATGCGCATCGACTATATTTTTGCTGATCGACATTTTGAGGTTACGGAGCATACCAATTACAATGTTGAATTATCCGATCATGAGCCCGTTATGGCCAGATTGAGATTAAAATCCGATAAATAGGCAGTCCGTAACATCTGCAATGATGTGTATAACAAGCGCCAGACCTAGTAACCTTGTCTTTTTCCAAAATACCAATCCAAAATAAACCGGAATCAATACATATGCATGTAACGGATGGAATCCGATGCTACATCGGTCGGAGTCAAAAATGGGATGTGCAAATACATGGTCAATGTCCAGTAGGATTCCCGCTAAAAGGATAAGGATGACCTTTACCTTGTTATCCTTATAAAATAACAGGGCAATTACAATCGGCACCAAAAAATGAATGCCGTAATGCACGAAGTGCCTAAGCATGAGGGGATAAAGATAGGTTCTTTAAGTAAACCATTGTATTAGGCCCCTCATTAAATAGTAAATCCAAGGTACTGGTGTTGGAAATAAAACCATGTCGGTCGCCAAATACCTGGTTGTAGGGTTCGAAAGTAAACGGGACTCCTTTTTTGGAGTTGACCAAAAACCTATAGTCCCCTCCTTTCTGAAAATCCTTTTCATAACTGGAGTTACGCTGCGAATGAAGTTCGATTTGTAATGCACCAATCAAAAAATCAATACTTTTCCAGTTAAAATCGAGTAAGAACTTAAATGGTCTTTCAAATAGAGGCGCCAACTCATCTTCGTAGAACTCGAAAAAAGGGGAGGTTCTATAGGCTGTTTGTAAGGTACGCCAATGCTGGAGCTGCCAGCGATAGCTACTTTCAATCCGGACGTCCTTATACTTTTGACGCCCATTTTCCCCACCACTATGTTTAATAGGTATACTCAATTTATGAAGTCCTTGGTCCGTACAAATGTGGTAGCGATTGCGATAGGTCTGTTTTTGAAAATTATCATGGATTTCCCAAATAACCTCCTCTTGGACCACTACAGACAATGTGGCAATGTTGGGAAAGGAGGACGGATGGACGAGTGACTTCAAATCAAACGTTTTGGGATTTGGATTTTCTCTTTTTTCTGAAGAAATCAAAAACGAACCATCCCGCAAGGGCAATCAAGAAATACCGGAAATAGGAGACAGGTTCCCCATCCCCTCCAACCGTAGTAAACACGCGGTCCCACCGCATTTTTTCATTAAAGGTGATCCCATCCTGAAAATTGTCAAAACTTAACCAGATAAAAACAGGCTTGCCCACAATATGATCGGCTGCCACGTAGCCCCATGCCCGGCTGTCCTCCGAGTGGTCCCTATTGTCTCCCATCATCCAGTAATAATCCTGCTTAAAGGTATAGGACGAAGCTTCTTTTCCATTGATAAACACCTTTTCCCCCGTTACTTTTACATCATTCTTTTCATAGTCCCTGATGGCTTTTTTGTAGAACGGAATGGTTTTTTTGTTGATTTCCACGGTAGCTCCTGCTTTTGGAATATAGATGGGCCCAAAATTATCCGTATTCCAGGGATAGAGTGGACTTTGTGGAAATACATTATAGCCTGCCTTTCCCTTTGGCTCCGTATACATTACTACAGAGTCAATACCCCGGTTTTTTTTAAGGGATTCAGCCATATCAAAAGTGAGATTGGCAAGACGCTGTCTGGGCGTTTCTTCTGTTAATCCTAATCTCAGTCCGCGTATGACATCAGTGGGAATACCTTTCTTTTCGGTATATAGCTCAAACTTTCCATCTTCCCTTTTTCTTGCATCATAGATGTAGGGCGCCAATCCGTTCAACTGTGATTGGTTAATGGAGGCTACAATAAACTTTCTTTTGTAATCATCCGCTCCCACCTCGTTCAATAGTCTACTGGAAACACCTTTACTACTGTATATGACATGGTCATACATGGGCTTCGCCCTGTAGGACAATTCAAGTTTTTCCCCGTTGATGTGAACAAAACCCTCAATGATTTCCAAGGAATCCCCAGGCGTACCTACACAGCGTTTCACATAATTTGATTTTTTATCGATGGGTTTTTCAACGCCCTCCTCCGCTTTAAAAAATACCCTTACCGTATCTGCCGGCCAACTAAAAACAACTAAATCATTTTTCTTGGGGCTACTTAGTCCAGGAAGCCTGAAATAGGGAATTTGGGGTTTGTTCAAATAGGATTTTGTTTTAAGTATTGGAAGTGTGTCATGTACCATAGGAGCGGCAATAGCAGTCATAGGCGTTCGAGCTCCAAAATGAAACTTACTTACAAAAAGAAAATCCCCTACCCTCAGGGTACGCTCCAGGGAACCGGTGGGGATGACATATGGCTGAATAAAATAGGTATGTACAAAAGTTGCGGCAACCACGGCAAATACAATCGAGCTGACCCATTCGCCCAATCCTGTTTTGGGCTTTAAATCACGGTCCGCAATATAATCTACATCCATTGTATAATTGACCACATAGCTATAGAAGCCAATAGTGAAGATCACCGCCCAGGTCTGCCACAATTTATTTTGACCGAAGCTCCGTATGGTTTCAACCCACACCACAGGAAACATCAAAAGGTTGATAATGGGTATAAATAGAAGTAAAACCCACCATTTAGGACGATTAATGATTTGCATTAAAACGATACCGTTATAGATAGGTATGGCCGCTTCCCAAGCTTTTCTGCCCGCTTTGACATAAAGTTTCCAAGTCCCTAAAAAATGTATGACCTGGACCAATAAAATGAATAAAATCCACTGCGTACCGTTCATCTGAAAATTTATTTTGAGACGCTAATTGTTCTTAATTGTTACCAATTATACAAGGTTTAACACATCTTTCATAGAAAATACTCCTTTTTTGCCTTGAATCCATTCCGCTGCAATTAGGGCACCCAAGGCAAAACCTTCCCTATTATTTGCAATATGCCTTATTTCTATGGAGTCCACCGCACTGGTATAATTAATACTATGGGTTCCGGGAACTTCGGCTTCACGTTTTGCGGATATGGGTATTTCCAAATTCGACTTGGCCTCTAAATTCCATCCTGAATAATCGGTATGTTCAATGATTCCTTGTGCTAAGGTAATTGCTGTGCCGCTGGGGGCATCCAGCTTGTGAATATGATGGATTTCCTCTATGCTCGCCTCATAGTCTTTTACCTTGGCCATCATTTTTGCCAATTTTTCATTGAGCTCAAAAAATAGGTTCACCCCAAGACTGAAATTGGAGGCATATATAAAGGCCCCATTTTGTTTTTTACAGAGGGATACGGCCTCCTTATAGTGTTCCAGCCAGCCTGTTGTTCCAGAAATTACCGGAATATCATGCTTAAAGCAAAGTTTAATGTTTTCGAAGGCGGATTCTGGGGTGCTAAATTCGATGGCTACATCAACAGACGAAAAATCAATCATTGAAACATTGGTCTCCAATTCGATTTTCAATGGAAAGGAGTGTCCTCGTTCCGTGCCTAGTTTTTCGAGCATCTTGCCCATTTTTCCATATCCAAAGAGCGCAATATTCATGTCTAAAAAGTAACAATAACAGCTAATCCGCAGTTGGCACCACCTATAATTTCGTTAAAATTAAAATAGGGCTTTATTTCATATCCCAATTGTTCATCAACATTGTATTGTTTTAAGTGGGCATCTACATTGGCATCAATAATATTTAGCGCATAAAATCCAATGGTGACCACCAGCCAGAGGTCACGATCGCGCTGCAACCGTTCTTGTGCATTTTGCAGCGACTCATTGGAAAAACGATCAAACTCTTCGTTTGGCAGGCCAGCCTTCCGTTCCTTAAAAGCATCCCTAAATGAGTTGTAGGAGTTGTTTAAATCCACAAATTGGTAGGTTCCCCATCCTATTGCCCCCCAGACTATGGGTACTTTCCAGTACCGTTTGTTGTATATCTGTCCCAATCCCGGAAATATGGCTGAATAGAATGCCGCTTTACTGGGGGCCAGAGGATTAATTTCTTTTTTAACAAAGCTTACTTCTTCAACAGTGATTCCCTTTTGCTTTAAATCCGTCCGCAATGAATCCACTGGATTTGATAAAGGGACAGAATCTTGCTCCACTTGGGACATTCCCGTAAAAGCAAAAAGTAAAAAAAAGCAACCTAAGAAGAGCGCTCTACTCACCGGAAAGAATTTTTTTGAGTCGTTGAAACTCCTCTTTTGAATGAAAAGGAATAATAATTTTTCCTTTGCCTTTTTCAGATGCATTGATTTCTACCTTGGAAGCCATGAAGTCCCTGATGGCACTCAGGTGTTCTCCAGCATATTTTGGTAGTGGTTTATCGGTGTTATTTTTCTTCCCCAAATTCTTTTCTTCCAATTTTCCACTGCGATAGGTACGTACCAATTGTTCCGTTTCCCGGACCGAAAGTCCATTGGCCACAATCTTTTCGAAAATTCTAATTTGCTCTTTTTTCTTTTCAATGTTAATCAAGGCCCTACCGTGTCCCATACTAACAAAACCGTCCCGCATGCCCGTTTGAATGATGGGATGTAATTTAAGAAGACGCAAATAATTTGTTATTGTGGACCTTTTTTTACCGACACGTTCACTCAATTTTTCTTGTGTCAACTGAATTTCATCAATCAATCTTTGGTAGGAAAGTGCGATTTCAATAGGATCGAGATCTTGACGCTGAATGTTCTCGACCAAAGCCATTTCAAGGGATTCCTGATCATTGGCAATGCGAATATAGGCGGGAATGGTTTCAAGACCTACAAGTTTGGAAGCCCTGAACCTTCGTTCCCCGGAAACCAGTTGGTACTTGTTGAAATCCAGCTTACGTACCGTAATGGGTTGTATAATGCCCAATTCCTTAATTGAACTCGCCAGTTCTTTAAGCGACTCGTCGTTGAAATTGGTCCGTGGCTGGAATGGATTTACCTCAATCGCTTTCAATTCCAGTTCGACCACATTTCCAATGACTTTATCCGCGTTCTTGTCTGAAACCGATTGAATATCGTTTTCAGGGTCCTTTAATAAAGCAGAAAGCCCTCTTCCAAGGGCCTGTTTTTTTGTCGCTTTTGCCATCTATACTTTTTCCTTGTTTTTATTCAATAATTCTTGTGCGAGGTTCAAGTAATTAGAGGCTCCCCGACTACTGGCATCGTACTTGATAATGCTTTCACCATAACTAGGGGCTTCACTTAATTTTACGTTTCGTTGAATGATCGTATCAAATACCATGTCCGCAAAATGTTTCTTTACTTCTTCAACCACCTGATTGGACAACCGTAATCTAGAATCGTACATGGTCAAGAGCATGCCTTCTATATCCAAATCCGTATTGTGGATGCGCTGTACGCTCTTTACCGTATTTAATAATTTTCCCAGTCCCTCCAGGGCAAAATATTCACACTGGATGGGAATCATCACGGAGTCTGCGGCAGTCAAAGCGTTCAAGGTCAATAATCCCAGGGATGGGGCGCAGTCAATTAAAATAAAATCATAATTGTGCTTTATTTCCTGTACTGCTTTTTTCATCATGTATTCCCTATCATCCTTGTCCACCAATTCTATTTCTATGGCAACCAAATCAATATGGGAGGGAATAAGATCTACATTTGGGGAGGCGGTTTCCGTTATGGTTTCCTTTGCACTTAAGGTATGCTCCAAAAGTTGGTAGGTCCCTTTTTCAATACTATCTACCTCTATTCCCAAGCCAGAAGTGGCATTGGCCTGCGGATCGGCATCAATCAATAAAACCCTTTTCTCCAATACTCCCAAAGAAGCCGCTAAGTTAACCGTTGTCGTGGTCTTACCAACCCCACCCTTTTGGTTCGCAACAGCAATTATTTTGCCCATTACATAAGTTAAGTTAGGGGTTAAAAATACGATTATTTGCAACGCCAAAAAACGGAATTTGTTAACACTGAGTGAATAAGTGGAACCCGCTGCGTTAAAGAAAGTTAAAGTTTAATTTGTTGGATCCTTATTGGAATTTAGTCCATCAAAATCTCAAGAATTTCAATAGCTGCTTCGCTGATTTTAGTTCCAGGTCCAAAAACGGCCACGGCCCCGGCATCAAAAAGGAAACCGTAGTCTTGTTTTGGGATGACTCCACCAACAATGACCATGATATCTTCCCTTCCATATTTTTTGAGTTCATGAATTACCGCTGGAACCAAAGTTTTGTGTCCGGCTGCCAAAGAAGAGACCCCAAGAATGTGAACGTCATTTTCTACCGCTTGTTTGGCCACTTCTGCCGGAGTTTGGAATAAGGGACCAATGTCCACATCAAATCCCAAATCGGCATATCCAGTGGCAACCACCTTAGCGCCTCGGTCATGGCCGTCCTGACCCATTTTAGCTACCATAATTCGAGGCCTTCTACCTTCTTGTTCGGCAAAAACATCGGCCATTTCCCTCGCTTTTTGAAAAGTGGAATCGTCCTTGATTTCTTTGGAATAGACTCCGCTCACGGATTGAATTTGCGCTTTATGTCGGCCGAAGGCACGCTCCATGGCATCACTGATTTCTCCCAAGGTAGCTCGTTCTTTAGCCGCTGTTATGGCTAAAGCTAATAAATTCTCGCTGCTTCCTTGGAGCATTTTCTGTTTTGCCGCCTTTTCAAGGACGGATAAAGCCGATTTAACTTTTTCCGAGTCTCGTTCTGCCCGTAGTTTGGCAATGCCCTCAACTTGTTGCTGGCGGACCTTTTGGTTGTCCACCTCTAAAATTTGTAGATCGTCTTCATCCTCCAATACATATTTGTTGACTCCCACAAGTACTTCTTGGCCACTATCCAATCTCGCTTGTTTTTTTGCTGCAGCTTCCTCGATACGTAGTTTGGGAATACCCGCTTCAATGGCTTTGGTCATACCCCCCAAGTCTTCCACTTCCTTGATCAATTCCCACGCTTCTGCGGCAATCCCATCGGTTAGCTTTTCGACATAGTGGCTTCCTGCCCAGGGATCGACCGTTCGAGTGATATGGGTTTCTTGTTGTAAATATATTTGGGTATTTCGGGCAATTCTGGCACTAAAGTCCGTTGGAAGTGCAATAGCCTCGTCCAAAGCATTGGTGTGGAGACTTTGTGTTCCTCCAAAGGCAGCTGCCATGGCTTCAATCGTTGTTCTTGCCACGTTGTTAAAAGGGTCTTGTTCCGTCAGGCTCCAACCACTGGTTTGGGAATGGGTCCTAAGCATTAGTGATTTTTCGTTCTGTGGTTCAAATTCCTTGACCAATTTTGCCCAGAGCATCCGAGCAGCCCTCATTTTGGCAATTTCGGTAAAGTGCTTCATCCCGATACCCCAAAAGAAGGATAATCGAGGTGCGAAATCGTCAATTTTTAGTCCAGCTTTAAGACCTGTTCTAATGTACTCTATCCCATCGGCCAAGGTGTAGGCAATTTCCATGGACGCTGGAGCCCCAGCCTCGTGCATATGATATCCTGAAATACTGATACTGTTGAAGCGGGGCATATGTTGACTGGTGTACTCAAAGATATCGGCAATCAATTGCATGGATGGGGTAGGAGGGTAGATATAGGTGTTGCGCACCATGAACTCCTTTAAAATATCATTCTGGATGGTGCCTGATAGCTGATTGAGCGGCACACCTTGCTCCAAGGCGGCGACTATGTAAAATGCCATTACGGGAATAACGGCACCGTTCATGGTCATGGAAACCGACATTTTGTCCAACGGGATGCCATCAAAAAGGACTTTCATGTCCTCAACGGAATCAATGGCTACTCCTGCTTTACCTACATCGCCAACAACACGTTCATTGTCACTATCATACCCACGGTGGGTGGGTAGGTCAAAGGCTACGGAAAGTCCCTTTTGACCGGCAGCTAGGTTACGACGATAGAAAGCATTACTTTCTTCGGCAGTTGAGAAACCTGCATATTGACGAATCGTCCATGGGCGCCGGACATACATGGTTGAATAAGGACCACGTAGAAAGGGTCGGATACCTGCAACAAAATTTCCATGTTCCAAGGGTATGTTGTCGGCTGTGCTCGAACTGAGATCTGACAACTGAAGGTTTTGAAGATTTTTTCTACTCATCTTTTAGTCGGTTTTGTTCCAAAGCTTCCGATAGTCTCTTTTCAAGAATGGGTTCAATAAGGGTTTTCCGTTTATCCTGTTTTAGGAAAGGGAAAAGCTCAAGATTGTCCTTCATATGGTCCTCTGGATTTTGATATTTATTGGTGCCCAACAATACCAGTTGGCCTTCATCAAAAAGTTGTTGTTCCCTAGCTGCTGATTCTTTTATTTTTTTCTGGATAATGCCTTTTTTCAGTTGGTTCAAAAATCCTCCCGATGCCTCAATTTGTTTGAACAGTTCCAAAGCCTTCTGTGCCAACTGTCGGGTTAGTGTTTCGACATAATAGGTACCCTCAGATGCCTTTATGGCCTCATCAAAATAACTTTCCTCTTTAAGCATAAGCAGTTGGTTTCGGGCAATACGTTCCCCAAATTCGTTGTCTTTATGGTAAAGGGCATCATAGGACAGGTTGCAAACCGTATTGGCACTTCCCAAAACTGCGGCCATACTCTCCGAAGTAGTTCTAAGCATGTTTACATTGTAATCGTATAATGTCTTGTTTCTCTTGGAGGGCATACCCAAAATGTGGCATTCTTTAGTGAGACCGTATTCAGTTGCCAATGAGTTCCAGAGCCAGCGTAAGGCTTTTAATTTTGCAATTTCAAAGAAATAATTGGGTCCCAACGCTATTTTAAAGACAATCGGTTTTTCTTTTGCCTCTTGCAGGACCTTGTCGAAATGGTTAAGGTATTCGTTGGCATGTGCTAGTCCATAGGCCAGTTGTTGCACATGGTTGGCACCTGCATTTTGGTAAAGGGCCATATCAACGGAAATTATGCTAATGGATTGGTTTCCATCCATCAATTGGACGATCTCTTCCAATAGTTTGTGGTCTCGCGCTGTGTTGTGGAACCAATTTCCGCTTTTTGCCAAGTTTCCGACAATGTCAAGATGGAGAAAGATTTGACAGGATTGCTCCCCTAAGAATTCTTTCAACTTTTGAAATGGTGCTGACTCCAAAAAGTGAAAATTTAGATGAATTGCTATGGACTCCAACGGAATATCCTTAAACAACATCGACCAGCTAATTTCTGAATCTGGTAACTCAAAAACTAAGGATGTTGAACCCCTTTGAATAACATCCAAGGCTTTTTTATTGGCCAAATCGCTACGGCCTCCGTAAATAATTTGACCTATCTGCCAGGAATGATCATCCGGTAACCGAAACCCTACATGGCCCGCTGTATCTTCAACGCTATAAAAGGGTTTGACCGTGATGCCTTCAAGGGATTCCCATACCAAGGCATCGTTATAATCCGCCCCTTTGAGGTCCACCTGAATTTTTTGTTTCCACTGTTTGGCCGAAACGGGCTCAAATTCCGAAAAAAGCGAATTGTTTTCCATGTTCAGTTCTTCACTTTGGTACTGTCTTCATACTCAATTAAAAAGACCTCCTCATTTTCCTTCTTCATATAATATTTTTCCCGGGCATATTTCTCCAGGGCCTTCGGGTCTTCTAGCTCATTCAACAGTTTTTTGTCTTTTTCAATTTCTGTTTGTAAAAAATCCTTCTGTTGTTCCAGTTTGTTGATTTCTTGTTGTAATTCCCTATGGATTAAAAGGGAGTTGGTATCAAAAAAGGCCATCCAAATGACAAAAATGGTCAATACCAGGATATAGGTGTTTGTAAAAATCTTGAACCACCTTTTTTTCTTTAGTTCCTTCCAACCCATATTACCCTAATTTTTGATTGATTATGGTTCTTACCATATCTACAGCAACCGTATTGTAATGGTTGTTGGGGATAATAATATCGGCAAATTCCTTTGAGGGCTCGATAAACTCATTATGCATTGGCTTTACCGCTGTTTGGTAACGGTGCAATACCTTTTCCAAATCATGCCCCCGTTCTTTAATGTCACGCTGTAATCTTCGAATCAATCGTTCGTCGGAATCGGCATGCACGTAAATTTTGATATCGAATAATTCCCGTAATTTTGGATTGCTCAATACCAAAATTCCTTCTACGATAACCACGTCCTTTGGTTCAGTGGTTAGGGTACCTTCCAACCGGGTTTCTTCTACAAAAGAGTAGATGGGGATTTCAATGGTCCTGCCAGATTTAAGTTCCCGAATCTGCTTGATAAGCAAATCAAAATCAATGGAGTTTGGATGGTCAAAGTTAACCTTACTTCGCTGTTCCTTGGTGAAATGCGATAAATCGTTATAATAGGAATCTTGGGAAATGACAACCACTTGGTCTTTTGGGAGTTGTTCTACAATCTGATTGACCACAGTGGTTTTTCCACAACCGGTTCCTCCTGCAATTCCTATGATGAGCATTACCAAAAATTTAATCCAAATGTACACAATTGAAGGCATCCCGATAGTTTACCACGATAGGATTTTGGATACATAGATACGATGAAAATCAGCATTAAAACATGATAAATTTCATAAAATAATAACATGGGTCGGGGTAGTTTTGGTTGCCGATTTTGGGTGAAACCTCTATTTTTAAAAACAACTATAGTTACCCTTTTATGGA
>JBCDBE010000074.1:0-19074 GCA_039184365.1 Bacteroidota bacterium
GCCTATGTACGGGACCAGAACACCAAACTGCCCTCTTTGGAGACCACCAATCTCCATGTGGGCATTTATGCAGGGGATGGGGAAGAGGTAAAACGAAAACTGCTCTATGCGGAGAACGGGATGGCCCGTGGGGACTTTGCCATCGACTCTGCTTTGCTGGACGGTGAATACACCGTTCTGGCCTGGACCAACTACATGCGCAACTTTAAGGAACTGGAGCCCTTTCGCCAGCGGATACGGATAGTAAGGGACGGGACGGAAGAAGAAACTAAGGAGGTCAACATGAAGATTTCCGTCTATCCCGAAGGGGGGCAGTTGATAGCGGGTACCTACAATAACCTCGGTATTTTGGTGGACAACGGCCTGGGGCAAGGGGTAAAGGTCAACAATCTGGAGCTGGTTGACGGAACGGGCAACATCATTCGGAGCAACATCACGACCAACCTATCTGGTATGGGCAAAACTGGATTTTTGGTCGAATCCCAGGAAAAGTATTTTCTCCAGCGGCAGCGACCTGACGGTTCCCTGGTGAGGGTAAAAATTCCAGAAGCAATTGACGGCGAATTGGGGCTGAGCATTGACAATAACGGAAGGGATAAGGTGCTGTTGACCTTATTGGCCTCAACCGAAACCTTTTCTAAAAAAAATGGGGACGTCCATACCATTGCGCTTTACAGGGATGATTTTGCCCGCTTTGAAGATGTTGCTGTCAACAAGGATGAAGCAGTAGTTTCCATAGATCGAAAAGAACTTCCCTACGGAATCCTGACTGTCGTACTTTTTGATGTGGAACTCAGGCCGATTGCCTACCGTATGTTCTTTAATCACCGTGGAAATCGCATTGAAATCGGACAACTGGAGATTGACCATTGTTTAACGGAATTTGGCGATTCCATTCAGGTGGATTTAATATTGCCCAAGGGCACGGAAAGTGATATCAGCACCAGTGTATCAGCACTGCCAAGCTTGGGTACCGCTTACCGCCCTGATAATTCAATTGCTTCCTCCTTTTTGGTTCAACCTTACATTAAGTCGCATTTTCAAGACCATTACTTCTTTGATGGACCAAATAGAAAGAAGCGCTATGAGCTTGACAATCGATTACTTATTGAAGGCTGGGGAAAATATGATTGGGATTCGAGGAAGTGGGGAGAAGTGCAATCGGAGTTTGAAATGGAAAGGGGGATTTATTTTCAAGGAAAAATTTTGGATGCTGATTTAAACGAAGAAAACCAAGTCTCCTTGATCGCAGAGTTATCCGCTGCCATGGGTTTTGAGTCCCTGGACAACAACAAGTCCTTCAAGGGAAACATGTCTCTTTTTCAGGGGGACTCCTTGGGGGTCAGCCTAATTTCAAAGCGGGGAAAACTTAGAAAACCGCAAGTAGAAATTGGTTTCTATAACCATAAGGGGAGGTCAAGTGGCTACCATATCAATATCGACAAGAGGGCAATGAAAAGGCAAGAAGCGAAAGACTTGGAAATCCGCGTTGACGAGCCCTTGAATATCAGTGAACGGACCATTGCGCTTGAAGAAGTGACCGTGGTGGAAAACGTTCAAAAAACCAATAGAACGGAAATGTTTGTGCCTAGAGGCACCCTTTTACCAATATCTGAAGGTAGGATAATTGGAGATGAAGAGATTAAAAGATATGGCAGCGTAATTGGCTACCTTAATAGATTGGGCTATAACCGTTCAATAGGAGTGGATTCGGATGGTTTTGAAGTGGATATCCTTCTTTCTCCCAAGTCAAATAAACCAGTGCTGGTCGATGGTACACTTTTGAACCTACCTTTATCCAGGGTACAGGCCATTTATTATGATGTTGATAAAAGAATTTACGTAACTATCATTTTGAGGGCCAATGCTTATGAGCGACCGGAAGATAGAAACAAATTCATCAAATTCGCTATTGAAAATGGGTATGCCCGTCCACAAGACTATTTTGTGCCAAACTACCCTAGTTACGATACTATGGTTTTTAAGAATTATGGTGCGTTGGATTGGCACCCCAATGTAGTTGTGGGAAATGAAATTCCCAAATCAATTACGGTTCCCGTCAAGGGCCAGAAAGGGATCCAACTTTTTGTTGAAGGCATGGGCACTAACGGCTCCCTTTTTTGTGAAAGCGTTGAAATAGAGCTGGATTAAACATGCGAAAATAGCTAAGGAGGTCCATTGAACGGTTTATGAATCTTACGTCATTCTTCAAAATTTAATGTCAAAATGGAATTCGGATTCTCTATTGCCACTTCATCCAGTTCCAGGCTTTTAATAAAAGGGATTCCACCACAACACCCGCCACCTGGAGAGTTCTCAATTTCTACGACAAGGTTTGAGGTATATTCACCTCCAATATTTAAATTGAAATCATATATGGTTTCTTTCCAGTCCATACTGGATAGCAGTAGTATCGGAGTCTCCCCATCGCCAAGAATAGCCTCGAAAATGGACAATTTGGATGGCTGGGGAAAATTACCGGATAACGACAAATCTTCAATCGTAAAAACTTCTTCTTCAAAAACGTTTTCATTTTCCAATACTATTTCAAAAGCAATACTGGGGAATCCTGCGCAATCAACTAAGCTACAATCAAGTGTATCTTCATCACAGGATTGGAAAAGACCAAGTATCAGCATTGGTAAGATATATTTTTTCATTGGCTACGCAGCTGCGACCCTTTTGGTTTTCATCAGGTTTTTCACCACATTTTTTCGAAGTATGGCCGATGCCGTAATAAATCCGGCAAAAAGCGCTCCTGCTACTCCACAGGTCACAATATCCTGACCGGTCAAATAGAGGTTTTTAATGGGTGTTCTTGGTTGAAGAAACCGTTGTCTGTAGCGCTCCGGGTTGTGATCGATACCGTAAAGTTCGCCTTGGTCATAGTTCATAAAATGCTGGGTGGTGATTGGGCTTGAAAGTTCATAGTAATCGACTTTACCCTTGAGCTGAGGTTCCTTTTCGTACAATTCGGCCAACAATCGTTGCGCTATGCGCTCTTTCAATTGCTCATAGGCTTCGCCCCGTTTTTTCCAAGGGGTGTCCTTCCATTCCTTAAAAACGTGATAGGGCATGGCGGTAATGATATCTATGGTACTCTTGCCGGGATAACGTTCTTCCCAACTGGGGTCCTTCGCCGCCGGAAATGAAATATAAACCACGGGAAAAGGTTGTTCCACATCTTTCTCAAATCGTGCTACACAACCGTCATGATCCAAATCATCTGGATAGATCCAATAATTGGCCTTAGGGAGTTTTAGTTCTTTTGGTGAGCCCTTTAAGCCAATATACAGGCATACATGTGCAATGGACGGGGTTACATTTTTAAGGGCTTTATCAAAGCCATATCGGATGGATACCTCTTTAGGAAGCAATTTTTGATAGGTGTTCCTAACGCCTGTCCCGCTTATGATTTTGTCCCCCCCAAAAATCTTGCCATCGGCCATTTGAACTCCAGTGGCTTTGCCATTTTCAATACGAATACGGGCCACTTCGGCCCTGGTCAGAATTGCCCCACCAGAGGCAGCGATTACGGGAGCAATGGTTTTCACCACTTGGGCCGAACCCCCAACCGGAAAATACCCCCCTTGGAAATAGTGTTTGGCTATGGATACATGCATGGCAAAACTGCTTTGGGCAGGGGGCAGTCCATAATCACCATATTGCCCGGTGAGTACTTTTATCAATTCTTGATTTGAGGTCAGTTCCCGTAAAACCGAAAGCGTACTTCGGGTGGCGTACTCCAAGTAGGGGCGACGCATTTTGTTCCCCATAAGTTTTTGAATAAGCTGAGGGACGGCTTTTTCGGCGTAATAGGATCTACTGGCCTTGGATACCTTAAAAACCAAATCCACATAGGTGTCAATGGCTTGCGACTCTTCCGGAAAATGCTTTTTTAAGGCTTGTTTGAAGTTGTTCACCCCTTTGGGAAAATCATATATTTTATCACCAATGACGATACGATCATAGACCTCGCCCATATCGGCCCATTGGAGTTTATGGTCAGAAACATAGTCAAACATTTTCTTCAGCACCCCATTTTCTCGATGTACCTCCCCAACGTAGTGAATGCCAACATCCCACTCATAGCCCCTTCGCTTAAAAATATGGGTATACCCCCCAGCAACATAATGACGCTCCAAGAGCAGTACTTTTTTACCGGCCTTTGCCAAACAAGCCCCACCTGCCAAACATCCCATTCCCGATCCAATTAAAATGGCATCATAATGGTCAGCGACCGGAGGTTTCTTTTTATAGGATTGTACCATGGGCAAACATATTTACGGGAAAAGTTAAGGAAAAATACCCTTGAAGGCCAAAAGCCTTTTTACCATCCACCAGAAGCACCGCCGCCACCGAAGCCTCCACCGCCAAAACCTCCGCCAAAGCCGCCGCTGCCAAAACCTCCTCCTGAGCCAAAACCGCCATTGGAAGACCCCCCTCGATAGCCTCCACGGCCCATGTTACTAAGGATGATCATATCCCAAATATCCAATCCTCTTCCTCCGCGACCCCCTCGGTTGTTTCGACCGCCCTTGTTTTTGCGGCTCATCAAAATCAAAAATATGATTAGGAAAATAATAAAAGGAAGGAAGGATCGAAATTGGGAACCGTGGTCATTACCAAAGTCCCGCTCTTGCTTAAACTGACCTGTCAAAACCTGAAAAATGGCATCTGTACCGGCATTTAAGCCACCATAATAATCCCCTTGTTTGAATTCGGGAATGATAATCTGCTCAATAATGCGTTTGCTCATCAAATCCGTTAAGAATTCTTCAACCCCATATCCGGTATTAATGGCGATTCTCCGGTCATCTTTAGCAAGCAATACCAGTATACCATTGTCTTTATTTGCTTGTCCAATACCCCATTTTTGACCCCATTGTGCGCCGAGGTAGTTGATGTTTTCCCCTTCTGTGGAACTGATAATGGCAATGACCATTTGGGTTGAGGTACTATCGGAATACCGGACGAGCTTTTCCTCCAATTGTCCTTTTTCAGTGGCATTAAGAAGATTGACATAATCGTAAACACTGGTCTGCTTGTCAGGTTCGGGAGGAATCTCAAACTGTCCCCATGATAGGGAAAAAGTAAAAAACAGCAGTAAAACACTAGCCTTTGGAAACCGCATCGCTCAATTCATTAATGTCCCCATGGTCCCAAGGAAAATGTTCTTCCAATTCTTTACCTGCCTTTAAAACCCCTTCAACAATTCCCTTTTTGAATTCCCCATTTTTAAAGTGTTGGGCTATGGTATCCTTTGTACTTTCCCAAAATCCTTTTGGGACAGCCTTATCAATGCCTCGATCCCCATAAATGACGAATTTTTTGTCATTGACAGCTACATAGAGGAGCACCCCATTTTCGTCTTTGGTGTTGTCCATCTTAAGAAAATGAAAGACCTGTTGCGCCCTACTGAAATGGTCTATTTTCGCTGAACCTTCGATATGGACACGGATTTCTCCAGAGGTGTTTTTTTCGGCCTCCAATATGGCATCCACAATTTCTTGCTCTTCTTCCTTGGAAAGAAAAGCTTCGACTTTATTCATTGCTAATCGAAATTAAAATCAACTTCAGGTGCATTTTCAGCACCAGGATTCGACTTGAATAAGGCCAATGCATCGAATCCGGCCAGGGTGGCGATAATATTGGTGGGGATTTTTTCGATTTTAATATTGTATTCCCCGGCCAGATTATTGAACCGATTTCGTTCTACATTAATTCTATTTTCCGTTCCTTCCAATTGCGATTGTAGTTCCAAAAAGTTCTGGTTCGCCTTTAAGTCCGGATAGCGTTCCACAGTAACCAATAACCTGGACAAAGCGGAAGATAAACCTGATTGCGCTTGTTGGAATTGCCCCAAAGTTTCAGGGGTCAAATTGTTAATATCGATTGTGGTGGACGTAGCTTTGGCTCTGGCTTCAATAACGTCTGTTAAAGTGCCCCTTTCAAAATCGGCGGCACCTTGTACGGTTTTCACCAAATTTCCTATGAGGTCACTTCTTCGTTGGTAGGAGCTTTCAACGTTGGCCCATTGTTTTGTGGCCTGGCCTTTCATATCAACCAAAGTGTTATTGGTATTTACGTACCAACTGCCCAATACAAATATTACAACCCCAATGATTGCAAGGGGTATCAACCATTTTTTCATTGTTCTCGCGTTTTAGTGTCTATTACGGATATCCTATGAGTGTGCGGCAATGCTATTTTGTTACACCAATTACAATTGCTCTTTAATTTTGATAAGCTCCGCCTTTACCCGTTGTAATTTTTCGATGACGTCAAAATTGGAGAGGGTTTTGTGTTTTTCCTCTTTTAAATGGGTTTTGGCACCTTCTAAGGTGAATCCCCGTTCTTTGACCAAATGATGGATAAGTTGCAGATTCTTAATGTCTTGAGGTGTGAATTTTCTATTGCCCTTGGCGTTCTTTTTGGGTTGCAGTACATCAAACTCTTTTTCCCAAAAACGAATCAATGAGGTATTCACCCCGAACGCTTTGGCCACTTCCCCAATTCCATAATATCTTTTTTCTGGAAGCTCTACGTGCATTAGTCAAGGGATTGGTTCTCTTGTGTAGCGTATTTGAGCATGTTTGCAAACTCTTCAGCCGTTAAACTTCCGTAATAAAAATTAATGGGATTGATTTTCTCCCTGTCTTTCCAAACTTCATAGTGCAGGTGTGGTGCCTGTGAGCGCCCGGTATTTCCTACAAAACCGATGAGGTCACCACGCTTGACTTTTTGTCCCTTGGAGACGTTATACTTGCTCAAATGGGCATAAAGGCTAAGGTAACCATAGCCATGATCAATACGGATGTGTTTTCCATACCCGGATGATCGGTTATCTGCCCTTGTTACTTTTCCGTCTCCAGAAGCATAGATAGGGGTGCCCCTTGGTGCTGTAAAATCCATCCCTTTGTGCATTTTTCGTGCCTTGGTAAAAGGGTCGGTACGCCATCCAAATCCAGAGGCCATTCGTGTTAGGTCTTCATTTCTTACGGGTTGAATGGCAGGGATGGCCGCCAGTAGTTTTTCTTTTTCCTCGGCCAGTTTGGCAATCTCATCCAAAGATTTGGATTGAATCACCATTTGTTTTTGTATGATATCCAAACGTTTGGTAGCATCAATAATGATTTCGGAATTATTGAAACCTTCCAAGGATTTATACCGGTTCACCCCTCCAAATCCAGCGCGTCGTTGTTCTTCTGGAATGGGGTTCGCTTCAAAATACAAACGGTATAAATTGTTGTCGCGATCTTCAATATTGGCCAAGACCTGCTCTATCTGCTGCATCTTTCGATCCAAGATTTCAAATTGAAGTTCATAGTTCTGAACTTCACGCTGCAAGGAGAGTTCTTTTGGAGTGTTGACCAAATTGGTGTTCAAAAGGAAAATAAGACCTAAAAACCCTGATAGGGCCGCGCCTAAGATAAAAAGGGAAATATTTCGGTACTTTTTCGACTTTTTGGGTTCAATCTTTCGATACGAAAGGGTATCGGGATCGTAATAGTACTTTACTTTAGACATGAAGGTAAATTATCCTATTTTTGGTCGTTATTTTTAGGTAACAGACAAATATAAAAATTGTTTTATATGGTCTGTTAAAATTAATTAAAGCTTAACTGCCCTTATGACGTCCCAACAGATTAGAGAACAGTTTTTAAACTTCTTTATTTCCAAGGACCACAAGATTGTTCCTTCGGCTTCCATGGTGATGAAAAATGACCCAACTTTACTATTCACCAATGCGGGGATGAACCAGTTCAAGGAATATTTTCTTGGGATTTCAAAACCAGATAAAAAAAGGGTGGCGGATACCCAGAAATGCCTTCGGGTGAGTGGTAAGCACAATGATTTGGAAGAAGTAGGAAAAGACACGTACCACCATACCATGTTTGAAATGCTGGGCAATTGGAGTTTTGGTGATTACTTTAAAAAAGAGGCGATTTCCTGGGCGTGGGAATTGCTTACCGAGGTCTATAAAATTGATAAAACCAATCTATATGTCACTGTTTTTGAAGGAAGTGATGATGCCGATAATCTGGATTTGGACCAGGAAGCTTTTTCCTTTTGGAAGGAAATCCTCCCCGAGGACCGCATTCTATTGGGGAACAAGAAGGATAATTTCTGGGAAATGGGTGACCAAGGCCCATGTGGGCCATGTTCCGAAATTCATGTGGATATAAGGTCAGAAGAAGAAAAGGCCAAAGTGCCTGGGGCCAAACTGGTCAACCAAGATCATCCACAAGTCGTGGAAATCTGGAATTTGGTCTTTATCCAATACAATCGCAAGGGCAATGGCCAATTGGAAGACCTTCCAGAAAAACATATTGATACCGGCATGGGCTTTGAGCGACTTTGTATGGTCTTGCAGGGTAAACAGTCAAATTATGATACGGATGTATTTACTCCCCTTATTCGGGAAATTGAAACCATTACTCGAAAAGAATACGGAAAAAATGAAGAAAGGGATATTGCTGTTCGGGTAGTGGCTGACCATGTTAGAGCCGTATCTTTTGCTATTGCCGATGGGCAATTGCCCAGTAATACGGGGGCTGGATATGTCATCCGAAGGATTTTACGACGGGCCGTTAGGTATGGATTTACTTTTTTGGGCACCAAAAAACCTTTTATCCATCGTTTGGTCAGGGTGTTGGAGGAGCAAATGGGTAAGGCATTTCCAGAGCTGAAAGGTCAAAGACAGCTTATCGAAAATGTCATCAAAGAAGAGGAGAGTTCATTTTTGAGTACCCTGGAGCAAGGGTTGGTCCTATTGGACGCTGTTGTTAAAACCGCCGACGGAAAAGTAGTGGATGGCGATAAGGCCTTTGAGCTTTATGATACCTTTGGCTTTCCCATAGACCTTACCACCTTGATCCTTGAGGAAAAAGGATATAGCCTGGATACGGATGGTTTTGAAAAGGCCTTGCAGGGGCAAAAAGACCGTTCCAGGGCTGCTTCTGAAACCAGTAAGGGCGATTGGACCGTACTTTTAAAAGATAGCGAACAAGAGTTCGTGGGTTATGATATTTTGGAAACCGAAGTAAAGTTGGCGAAGTACCGAAAGATTACTTCAAAAAAGGTGGGCAATCGTTACCAGTTGGTCTTCAATACGACACCATTTTATGCCGAAGGTGGGGGACAAGTGGGTGACAAAGGGTATCTGGAGGCACCGAATGGAGATGTCACCTATGTTATCGATACCAAAAAGGAAAACAATGAAATTGTGCATTTTTCTGAACACCTTCCGAAGGATGTACACGTAACTTTCAAAGCCTCGGTTGACAGAAAACAACGACAACGTACCGCTAGTAACCATACGGCGACCCATTTATTGCATCAAGCATTGCGCCAAGTACTGGGGGAACATGTGGAACAAAAAGGCTCCGCAGTGCATTCCAAATACCTACGCTTTGATTTTTCCCACTTTTCAAAACTTAAGGTGGGGGAACTCCGGCAGGTTGAGAATTTTGTGAATGCCCGTATAGAAGGACATTTGCCCTTGGAAGAGCAACGAAATATCCCGATGTCCCAGGCATTGGAAGAGGGTGCCATGGCCTTATTTGGTGAAAAATATGGAGATACCGTACGTACCATACGTTTTGGTAATTCCATAGAACTCTGCGGTGGCACCCATGTCCAAAACACGGGTGATATTTGGCATTTTAAAATTGTCGCTGAGGGTGCCGTTGCGGCCGGAATACGAAGGATTGAAGCGATTACTTCGGATGCCGTAAAAGATTTTTACTTCAACAATAATCGACAGTTGTATGAAATTAAGGACTTGCTAAACAATACCAAAGACCCGGTAAAAGCGGTAAGTTCTTTGCAAGAGGAGAACAACCAGCTCAAAAAACAAGTGGAACAACTGTTAAAAGAAAAAGCAAGGGGACTGAAAACCGAGTTGATGAATACCCTATCTGAAGTCAATGGTGTTAAGTTTTTGGCCAAAAAAGTGGATTTAGACGCTGGGGGCATGAAAGATGTATTATTTGAAATGGGGAACAATAAAACCAATTTGTTTGCCTTGCTGGCTTCTGAAAAGGAAGGAAAGGCATTACTGGCCTGTTTTATTTCAAAGGACATGGCTTTTGAAAAGGGATTAAATGCAGGAAGTATTGTGCGCGAATTGGGAAAATACATCCAAGGCGGTGGTGGTGGTCAACCCTTCTTTGCGACCGCTGGTGGTAAAAATCCAGCAGGAATTCCTGAAGCGCTGGAAAAAGCAAAGGAGTATTTGAAGTGATTTGCTCGCTGTTGTGGGCGCCTATGGCATTTGGAGTGGAAAAATACCCCTAAAGTCTCCTCAGGGGCATAATTTTGATTTTTATGAAAAAGGTAGTGGCAGGTGCCCTAATTGCTTTGGCATCGGTATTGATATACAAATCATGCACAGATCACAAGAAGGATGAAAGCATCCTCCAGGAAAACTCCATGCTCATCCAGCAACAGATTGAAAATGTCTCCAAGCTTATTGTGATTCAGGGTCATTTTGCCGAGGTATATACTTATGCGGACTCCAAGGAATTGTTTGGGCCTTTAATTACTGCCGATAAAAAAGCTTTGGTCGTGGTCAATGCTGAAGTCACTATTGCTTATGATTTGAAAAAGATAGATTTTGAAATTGATGAAGTCAATACAACTTTGTTCATAAGGCAAGTCCCAGAACCTGAAATTAAGGTCAATCCAGACTTTGAATATTATGATGTTTCCGCCGATTATCTTAATCCTTTTGAAGCCGAAGATTACAATCTGATCAAGCAGAATGCCAATACCTCCTTGATGAAAAAGGTAAAGGCCTCAAGTTTGATTTCCAGTGCCCACAACCGTCTGATTTCTGAATTATCTAGGTTTTTGGTGTTGACCAACCATATGGGATGGACTTTGGTATATGAGGAAAAGCCAGTCGAAACCTTAGAAGGATTACGATTGCTCCGCTAGACTTTTTTTAGCCAATTGGAGCCCATCATCGATCAAGTGCCCCACTTTAGGCCGATTTTGCTTAATGGTTTCAAGATGGGTTTTGATGTCTTTTGCTAAATCTGAGCGGTTGCCCTTTATGGCCAATTCATAAAGTTCCACGGCCAACAACCAATCATTTGGAAATTGCTCCCTGAGTTCTTCAAATAATTTCCCCCTTGAAATGTAAGAGCTCGTGCCTTGGCGATAGTGTCTGACCTGCTGGTAGTATCCTTCCAACTTTAAAATTTTGCCGTCCCTGTTTTTCTTGATGGTGCTATCAGACAACTCGTGGGAAATAAGGTCAAAACTTTTAAGGTCGGCAGGTCCATTAAAAGCGGAAACTACCTTCTCACCTACGGCCATATGGTATAGGCCCCATTCCGGTAAAAACAAAAAGGTATCATCATGGGTGACTTTACAGTCATTAAAGGTTATAAGGATAATTTCACCTTTAAGATTGCGGGTACCGGTCACAATTTCACCCTCCACTTTTACACCCCCTTCAAATTCAAGCGTGATGCGTTCCCCCTCAAAAATGTTATAGGCTTTTAAATCCCTAGGGCTCATATCTTCAATGGCCAGGTTGATGCCCTTAAGTTTCCCTACTGGTGAGCCAAACCCTTCTGGGTGTTGTTCAACCCCATGTCCTACCAATTCCTTTTCCCGATAGGATAGGGCGGTAGGTCCCATGGTCCTTAAATAAATGGGTTTTCCCTCATGGGAAATAATATCTCCGAAACAACCCGAAACCTGAAGGCCAGTACTAAGCTCTACAGTCCCCAATGCCTTTGAATCGACCAGTTTGTGCACTCCTATTAACCCTCCGGTCCGTAGCGCCATGGTATTGGCAAAATCCTCCAAAACCTGGCTTAAATGGGCAAAGTTGGGGGTAACAAATAGTTGGGGTTGGGGTTTCGTAATATCAAATGAGGTGTGTGCCGCTTCCAGGGTATAAGGCAGTTTCTTTACCTTATCGGTCATGCACCAAGCACTTTCCCCAATGGAGGACAGTAAACCGGCACCATAAATTTTGGGGTTGTCCAGTTCACCAATAAGTCCATACTCCACCGTCCACCAGTGCAAATTTCGAATAAGGGCCATTTCACTGGGTTTTCCCATGTTTCCCTGAAGATATTCAATATGCTTTTCGGCTTTTTCGATGTCCTCCTTGGAAGTCCCCTCTGCTTCTTTGATAATGGAAAGATGACGAACGGCATCGTAAAGCTCATAATCCTTGGAACTTGAAATGGCTTTGGCCCCAATTTCCCCAAACCGTCTCAGATACTCCGCATACTCTGGATTGGCAATAATTGGGGCATGTCCCGCCCCTTCGTGAATAATATCCGGGGCAGGGGTATATTCAATATTTTCCAACTGGCGAATATCCGAGGCGATGACCAACACGTTGTAGGCCTGAAATTCCATAAAGGCCGATGGTGGAATAAAACCATCCACAGCTACTGCCGCCCAACCGATTTCCTTAAGAATGCGGTTCATACCGTACATATTGGGAATCTGGTTGACGGAAATACCCGTTTTTCCCAAACCTTCAACGTAAGATTTATGTGCTACCCTACTGAGGTAGTCAACGTTCTTACGCATCACATAACGCCATACGGCTTGGTCAATGGGGGTGTATTCGTTGTAATTTTGAGGTTTAATATATTGCCTTAAGTGCTCTGGAAGTTTATCCAAAACCGGGTTGCTTTCATATGCTGTTTCCATAATCCTTGTTTTTATCATGGGGCAGAAACTACTTTATTGCCCCAATCATCATAAAACTCCCTTAAAGTAAAGGCCGTGGTAATGAACCTTTTTTCAAGAAGTTCCAATTTT
Organism: Bacteroidota bacterium; assembly: GCA_039184365.1. GTDB lineage: Bacteria > Bacteroidota > Bacteroidia > Flavobacteriales > Flavobacteriaceae > Croceivirga. Next base: position 12,802 of record JBCDBE010000074.1, read on the forward strand.
TCGTCGACCGTATCCAAAGTGGGAACTTTTTTTTGCGCATCCGCGATACCCCAAATTGTAAGGCCCCTTTGTATTGAACCATTTTTTCTTTTTATCCAAAGATTGGTGGATGGAGCCATAGACCGGGTCTAAATTCCGCCAAACACTACTGGTAACGCCATTTTTTGTTTTAAGGGGTTCAATACAGGAGCTGAACCGGCCTAGGTCATTTTCAACCTCTAAAAGAAACCTTTGCTTTTCTGCGTAAATCGATTAAAGGGCTCCAAAAAAACCCACAACTTTTTTCATGGAGGGTCGTCCAGTTTAGCCCTGAACGTTACAATGTTCATATGTACTAAAATGATAACCCATAGGATCTAAAATGGTTGTCCCTAAAGATAAAAAAGAATGATTAAAAAATAAGGAGAAAGTAGATTACAGCATAAGTGCAATAGAAAATAAAAACAAGGAACGAAGAACCTGCTCGTTGCTAAAATAAACACTCAAACTATATACGCAGATTCTTCGTTCAACAGTATATTCAGGAATCAAATCAGTTTGATGCTACCTGATTGGGTGGGTATTCGGAAAGGATTTCAGAGACGAATTTACGTATGCGTTCCTCCTTTTTGTCAATATTTTTAATGTTGTTCAGTGTTCCTACGCCCCTGCCCTGCCAAACCAGTTCCCTGTCATCTGCATCGATAAGGTCAATATACAGGGAACCTTCCGTTCGGGTGGAAATGTTGGGTCCCCAAGCACCACCCCATCCAGGGCCCCACAACCATGGGTTATAGAAACCTCCGTAACCAAAACGACCGAAGCCCCAGCCAAAGCCACCCCAGCCCCAACCGAAGTTATTGTTGTAGATGTCAACCTGCTCCCTTTCCTTAGTGAAAATGCTTACAAGCACATCCGGGTTTTGTGATTTGGTGAAACCAAGGCTGCCCATTTCCGTTTCAATGGCCTTAAGAATACGTTTTTTATCCAGATCGGATATTTGCGCCTGATCAATTCCAGTTTTATAAAAAGCATAGGTTTTGTAACCTTTAAAGTTCGCTTCACGGTCATAATCAGCAACAACTCGTACTGAAACACAGGAGCTTAAAAAAACAAGGGCCAGAAATGGAAGGATGACTACTTTTATCTTTTTCATAATACACAACTTTTGAGTTAGCGATAAGGGCAGAATTTTGAAATAATACATCAAATATTATGCCGAAAACACCTTATTCTTGACGATTGGTGCTTTTATTGTAACCGTACGGACAATGTCTGCATCCGCTTTCGCAGCAGTACCCTCTTTTTAAATGGTATTGCTGTGTAAAAACCTTATAGCCCTCGGGAGAAAGATAATAATCTCCTTCTTCCAATGGTATATATTTCCTCATCGCTTGAGCCGTTCCTATCAAAGTTACATCTGAAATAGGGCATTAAAAAGAATTTTAAGGAGTTCTTAGGGTTTTGTCCAAAAAATAGGCGCTTAATCGTTCCCTTTCCATTTTCACCAATAGAAAGAAGTATATTTGAAGACCCCACCATCAAAATAAGTTCCAAAAGAACTGAACTATGATATTGGTTTTTAAGCATTTCTTTCGCAAGAACTATGTGGGGTTGACCCTTTGGCCTTTTATTTTTGTTAAAGAACCTGTGTACAAGGAGGATGCCGTATTGATCAACCATGAAAAAATCCATTTAAAACAGCAACAGGAATTATTGGTCATTCCCTTCTATTTGTGGTATCTAGGGGAATGGTTGTTACGTACTGCCTTGTACCTGAACAGTTACAGGGCCTATCAGAATATCAGTTTTGAACGGGAAGCCTATGCCCATGAAAAAGACCTAGGGTATCCTGAAAGAAGAAAACCCTACAGTTTTTTGAACTATATTTTTCGTCCATAGCCTTTGAGAACGTTTAACCAAGAAGTGCGTCTGCGCACTTTGGAAACCTGCGGTGTCTCACTTTCCATCAAGCGCGAAGACAAAATCCACCCGCTAGTCTCCGGGAACAAGTATCGAAAGTTAAAGTACAATCTGCGTAAAGCGCAGCGCTTGCATCATAAGACCTTGCTTACTTTCGGTGGAGCCTTTTCCAATCACATTGTCGCTACCGCTTGTGCTGGAAAGGAAGAAGGCTTTACAACCATCGGGGTTATCCGTGGTGACGAATTGGAAGACCAGTGGGAACAAAATCCAACGCTAAAATTGGCAGCGTCTTATGGGATGCAGTTTCATTTTGTAAGTCGCGAAAGTTATCGGGATAAAGAAAAAAACCACCTAAGCGCATGGCTAAGGGAAAAATTTGGTCCGTATTATTTTTTACCAGAGGGGGGCTCCAATTCCCTTGCGATTCAAGGTTGTGAAGAAATATTGACGGATGATGACACCCATTTTGATGTCATTGCCGCAGCGGTAGGAACGGGGGGAACCCTAGCCGGACTCATCAATTCGTCCAAGTCGCATCAACAGATTTTGGGTTTTTCTGCCCTTAAAGGGGATTTTCTAAAAAAAGACATTCGTAAATTCGCAGTCAAATCCAATTGGGAGGTGGTCAACGACTACCACTTCGGGGGGTATGCCAAGGTGACTTCCGAACTGATTGCATTTATCAATGATTTCAAGAAAGGCACAGGTATCCCTTTGGACCCGATTTATACCGGTAAAATGGTATTTGGTATTTTGGATATGGTGAAAAAGGGAAGAATCAAGGCGAATACCTGCGTTTTAGCGATCCACACCGGAGGGTTACAAGGTATTTTTGGCATGAACCGTGTATTAAGAAAGAAGAATTTACCGTTAATCGATGTATGATTAAACGTTTTTTAGGATTTGTTTTAGTGGTAATGCTGGTTGGTTGTGGGGCCAAGAAAAGGTCGGCACGCACAGTAAACACCCCACCCCAAAAAAGGGGGGTATACCAACCCAATTCAGGAATTGAAACGACCAAGTTCAACAAATCAGCACTTTATCCCCTACCCGAAGACCCGGGTTATTTTAAAAAATTCCCAATAGCCGATACTCGGGAATATATCGACGAATTTTCACAGATTGCCCAATATGAAATGCGGGCTTTTGGTATCCCAGCGAGCATTACTTTGGCACAGGGCATTTTAGAAAGCGGCTCGGGAAAAGGGCAACTGACACAAAAGACCAACAATCACTTTGGTATCAAATGCCATACGGGCTGGCAGGGGGATTACGACTTCCATGATGATGATGCCAAGGGGGAATGTTTTAGAAAGTACAACCATCCGATGTTCTCGTTTCGAGACCACAGTATTTTTCTGGCTTCCCGAAGCCGGTATCGTTTTTTGTTCAATTATCGAAGGGACGATTACAAAAAATGGGCCTACGGGCTAAAGAAAGCGGGTTATGCCACGGACAAAAAATATCCACAGAAACTCATTGCGCTGATTGAGAGCTATGATTTGGATAAATATGATGAAGAAGTGGTCAATGATGGCTTGGAAACGGTTCGCCAACCCAAAAGTTATGATGTTTTTACCCATGTGGTGGTCAAGGGGGATACGCTCTACGCCATTTCAAAAAAATACTCGGTTCCCGTGGAGGAAATTATGCGACTGAACAACTTGGCGAGTACCAATTTGGCCATCGGTCAGGTATTGAACCTCCGCAAAATAAAGACCAAGTAATACATGAGATACCAAAGAAGCAGTGCGCTTTTTGCAGAAGCTAAAAAATATATCCCTGGGGGGGTCAACTCCCCAGTTCGTGCGTTTAAGGCGGTAGGGGGAGAACCCATTTTTGTCAAGGAGGCCAAAGGTGCCTATTTGTATGATGAAGACAATCATCAGTACATCGATTATATCTCCTCCTGGGGTCCCCTTTTATTTGGTCACGCCCATGAACCGGTGCTTCAGGCGGTGATTGAAAAGGCACAAAAGGGAACCTCTTTTGGTATTCCTACCGAGATTGAAACCGAACTGGCCAAACTGGCCGTTTCCATGGTGCCTAATATTGATAAAATTCGATTCGTCAACTCGGGTACCGAGGCCTGTATGAGTGCGGTGCGATTGGCCCGTGGGTATACCGGAAAGGACAAGATCATCAAGTTTGCCGGCTGTTATCATGGGCATTCCGATGCCTTTTTGATCCAAGCGGGTAGTGGTGCGGTCACTTTTGGAAGTCCAAACAGTCCAGGAGTGACCCAAGGGACGGCCAAAGACACCCTATTGGCCCAGTATAATGATTTGGAGGGGGTAAAGGCCTTGGTCAACGCCAATCAAGGGGAAATCGCCGCCATCATTTTGGAACCGGTGGCTGGGAATATGGGTTGTATTATACCAAAAGACGACTTTATCAAAGGCCTTCGAGAACTGTGTACCCAAGAAGGGATTCTGTTGTTGTTTGATGAGGTGATGACTGGGTTTCGATTGGCCAAAGGGGGCGCCCAGGAAGTTTTGGGCATTGATGCGGATATGGTCATGTTTGGGAAGGTCATTGGCGGCGGACTGCCTGTGGGGGCTTTTGCCGCGCGCTCCGAAATTATGGCGCATTTGGCTCCGGACGGACCGGTGTACCAAGCAGGGACCTTAAGTGGAAACCCTTTGGCGATGAGTGCGGGACTGGCCATGCTGACCGAGATCGACCAACATCCTGAAGTTTTTGAGAGCCTAGCAAAGAAAACCGCTTTTCTTCACGAGGGTATTGCCCAGATACTGACCGTAAAAGGAGTGGCGCACCAAATCAATCGGTTTGGAAGTATGATTTCCGTACACTTTTGTGAAAATCCAGTAGTTGATTTTGCTTCTTCTACAGAGGGGAATAATACCACCTTTAAAAAATACTTTCATGGGCTATTGGACCAAGGGGTGTATTTGCCGCCCTCCGCTTTTGAAAGCTATTTTTTAAATGATGCTATTACATATTCAGACTTAGAGAAGACGGTTGAATCTGTAAATGAGATTTTCTAATGTATTATATGTTATACCGCAAAACGCTTAAGTGTTTTTTAATGCTTTATTCGTAATGCTCTGGAATATTTGTTTGACCAGTGAAAGAAGCATTTTAGGCAAACAAGCTAATAGTATTCTAGGCTATTGCATTTTTAATTGGTTGACTTGATTTTCAAAATTCTTTGAGTAAACTGAAAAAATGTTCACCCCCGACATATATTTAAGTGTAGTGAAATCAATTTTGTTAGTTACTTCCAATCCTTTTGCCTCTTGAAAATTAGCTAATTCGGAAATAAGATTCTCACTTGGCACTTTATAGTTGTGAGCAGAAAATGTTGCATTTTCTACATCGAGCACTTTGGCTGTATACTCGATGGCTTGAATTCGAGCTTCATTTCTTACCGAGTCAGAAAATATACTTAGGTTATAAACTTCATTTGATGCTAAAGCCACTTTTGCATAAATTGTCTTCTTCTCATTTGGTGAAAGACCATCTAGAAACCCAATCGATTTTTTATTAAGGAAAAATGCATTGTTGTATGCAAGTCTCTTTTCATTATGAGTATAAACAATGATTTCCTTCTTGACTTTACTGCATCTAATATCTTTACGTCCATCATATGTTTCTGTATCTACTGGTTGAATATCTATTTTATCACTTATCGTACAGTTTGATGGGATGCTTATCTCGCCATTGTTTTTAACATAGCCCTTATCAATATCATTAAAGTAGAGCACGCATTTTACAGGAATGTTTTTTGAATTGATTATCTTGATTTTTCTGGTTTCTTGTGATAAAGATGACAAGGTGAATAAGGTCATCAAAATAAAAAAATAGCGATTCATGATATTCAAGGATTTTTTATCAATAGTACCAGATAGGGAATAATTAAAATTATGCAAAGACCAAAAATTATAATGTTCAAGGTGATTTGATTTTTTATTCCAAAAGTCATGAAATTCCTTCTTACTAGTCTCACAGTTTGATTTCCGGACCTTTTCAATTTCAAAATTCCATTTGTATCCTCAATAATCTGGTAATTAATAACAAACTTGCCATTAGGTTGAATCTCTTTAATAAAAAGGTCGAAACACTTTGTTGCAACACTATTGGAATCAATTTTGCTTTCTAATAGATAGGCAGGCGGGATAGCTTTAATTATTGGATTTGAAAAACGGAATTTGCCAGAACTTACAGTGTCAATAGAACAAACGTTTATCAAAAGATTCGACAATTTGCTTTTAGAAGAAATATTTGTAATCTCCAATTGACCTGACAAACCATCGTTAGTAAATCCGTATTCTAGAATAGGTGACAGTCTAGCTTGATCAATGATATTATTAATTGACCAAGAAAATAAACCTACTAACGCTACAA
>JBCDBE010000075.1:0-18553 GCA_039184365.1 Bacteroidota bacterium
CTACCCTTAGATAAAAAAGGAGGGCCAAACCCTCCCTTTTTTTGCATTGTTCATATGTTTTACATTCACTTTGGTTCAAGAATCACTTCAATACGCTCCAGTGCATCTTGAAGATGGTATCGGCTCATAGTATCCGAAATTCTGGAAAGCCCATTTCCAATGTCTCCTTTTAGATTGTTCAATTCAGCCCTGGCAACAGAGCGGATGTCTGATTGGCTGGTGTTCACTACGGTGGATTTACGGTACCCGCCAAAGTCGGGCAGTTTTTTCTGGTTTTCTGCGGTCATTAAGTAGGCCAATCGATCAATATGGGCCTTTTGAAGGTTTCTTCTATAGGTATCAATTTTCCTCCCGTTACGTGTTTCGGACCAAACCCCCCTTCTTAGGTCCCGCATCATTTCCAAAAGGCCATAGGCATCGTTTCCATTGATGGTCTCGTTTTCAATGATTCTTGCCATTTTACCCAAATGTAACATAGTATTCAAGGTACGCACCTGCAATGCCCTTATTCTTTCTACGGAACCCGAGTATTGTACTTTATTAAAAATGTCTTGATCTATGAGCCATTCCGGGGTTTCAAATAATTGCTCTTGAATAAAGGCCAAACAATTTTTTTGGTGCACTTTATCCACGTGGGTGTAAACGGCGCCCTCTTGCTCAGCTGTTTTATACTCTTCATAAACCCCACCAATATTATTGGAAACATGTCCCATGTAGCGCCGGAACTGCGCTACCACTTGACCATACATTGTTTCCAAATCTTCATAGTCCTTGCCTTCTTCCGTGGTCCACTCCATCAGTTTGGGAACAATTAGTTTTAAATTGGCAATACCATATTCACTGGCCTTGATGGCATCATCCCCTAAATCCTCAGTTTGGGAACTTGGATCATGTATGTCTCCAACTTGTTGATGACCAAAGCGGTACATAGGGTCATCGGCATGGTCAAGAATCCATTGGTTGAGGATGGGTTTTTCCCCTTCAGCGGTCTTGTCCAAAATAGGGCGATAGCCCCAACGAATGGAGTGTTTGTCGTAGACTCCTATATCTGGCATCAGGGCAACCCCTTCATCGCCAGGTTGTGCCACATAGTTAAAGCGTGCATAGTCCATAATGGACGGAGCTGGACCATATTTTTGGGTATAAGAGGCTGAGCGCAGGGAATCTACGGGAATTGCGGCACTGCTTCCCATATTATGGGGCAAGCCCAAGGTATGTCCAACCTCATGTGCGGATACAAAGCGAATCAGTCGGCCCATAATTTCTTCCTTGAATTCCACAGTTCTAGCGTCAGGATTTATGGCTGCGGTTTGTACAAAGAACCAGTTGCGTAACAACCACATGACATTATGGTACCAATTAATGTCCGATTCCAGTATTTCCCCACTTCTGGGATCACTTACATGGGGCCCATTGGCATTGGGAATAGGTGAAGCTAAATAGCGCACGACGGAATAACGCACGTCTTCCGGGGACCATTCGGGGTCTTCTTGAGGGGAGGGAGGGTCCTTGGCTATAATTGCATTTTTGAATCCTGCTTCTTCAAAAGCCGCTTGCCAGTCTTCAATACCCTGCTTGATAAAGGGCCGCCATCTTTCTGGAGTGGCCCGGTCAATATAATAGACAATTTGTTTTTTAGGTTCTACCAGTTCCCCAGCCTTAAATTTTTCAATATCCTCGTCTTTAACCTCCAGGCGCCATCGGTCCAGATAGCGCACGGTTTTACTTCTTTGTGCATCCAGGCCATAATCCACTTGGCCACGGGCAAACCAACCGACCCGTTCATCAAAGTACCTTCGTTTCATAGGCTGCTTCGGCAGCAGAATCATCGAATTATTGATTTCCACGGAAATGGAACCCATACTTTGATTACTGGGTGGTTCTTTTGCCGCATAAGTTTTTACATGACGGGCCTCGATATTGAAAGGATAACTTTTTATGGATTCGATATAACCACGGTCTCCGTCCATACGACTGACCTTATATCTTTTTCTAAAACGATCCGGCATCCCCAACGGATTAACATCTTTGGTAAATAAAGGGTCTACTTCAATTACCGTTGCTGGACTAAGGGAGTCCTTTTTATTGACTGCCTTAATGTCAAAAGCAAAAAGCACAGGTTCAAAGTTTGAATTGACCACGGCTTCATGTATGGGCAGGGAATCGGCTGCATAATTTCCATAGGAGACTACCCGTAACAATACCTTTTTGGGCTTTTTTTCCCAGCGCAGTACTTGGGTATTGATCTTGCCCCCACCAAAACCAATTCCAGTGGCCGTTTTGGAAATACGACTTACCATTAACATTTCCCTGTTGAACAGTGAATCCGGTATTTCATAAAAGTGTTTGCCATCTACTTGGTGCACCTTAAAAAGGCCCTCATCGGTCTTTGCTTCTTTGGTGATGACCTTTGAATAGGGTTTTATGGCTCCTTTTTTTGGTTTTTCAGGCGCTTTAGTTTCCGTATTCTTCTTCTTCTTTTTAAAAATTTGGCCCTCTACCTTTTGAAAAGTACCCATAAAAAGTAGAAGGATGAATGTCCTCCACAGTAATTTTTTCATCATTTGAGTCAATTTGAATTTGGTCTAAGCGCCCAAAGAACCAAAAAATTACCCGAGAAAAGTGTTAAAATCGTACTAACTAAATTTTTTTTCAAGAAGTATATCAACCTTTCGGAATCCTGCATTTTATTGATGGTTCGGCGTTAATCGCCCACTATACTTGCCGTTAGAGCGTATTGAAGTTTTGTTAAATGGAACACAAAACTGTAACAATTGCAAATTTGAGTAGTCTTATAGTCAATAACATCAATCATCAAATCAATCAAAAAAATGAACAAGTTATTATTAATTTATGGATGCCTATTTATGAGTAGTAGCCCCATAGCAGCAGAACAAAAAAGTACGGTACCTGTAATACAGGCCAGTCAAGAAATCACCCGTAGCTTTGAGAACAGTTTTACGGCCCTAACCGTTGAGGCCGATGTAGTTGAGGAAGCGCCCTTTTATCTATTGCGATATGAGGATAGCAAGCCCTATGAATTGGATTTGAACGAAATTGATTTCATTGAGGAAGAAACAGAGATAGACTTAGGATTTGAAACCACTGATTATCTTCCCGAAGGATTTAATCCTTATGAAAACTTTTTTGATTTGAATTCCGTAGTATATATCGAAGATGAAATAGAAATTGACCTTGGTTTTGATACCTTGGAATACCTGCCTGAGGATTTTAACCCCTATTCAGTCAATTTTGATGTCAATTCGATAAATTACATAGAGGAAGAGGAAGTAGTATTGGATTTTGATACGGCGGATTATCTTCCAGAAGGGTTCAATCCATACAACGTATATTTTGACGTAAATACGGTTGAGTATGTGGAGATGGAGGAAATGGAATGGGAATTCGGTTTTGATACCAAAGCTTATTTGCCTGTAGATTTTGACTCCTATTCCACTAGTTTGGACTTAAGTTCCATCAACTACATAGAAGAAGATGAAATTGATTTGGGTTTTGATACGAACAAGTATCTCCCAAAAGACTTTGATCCCTACTTTGGATCAAACTAGGTAGGATGTTTTCATTTTATCAAATTTTTGAGTTAGTTAGTGAAAAATCCCGGCCAATGGCCGGGATTTTTGTTGGCTCATATCGGTGTACCACATACCACCGATCGGTTAACAAAAAAATAACGTAAATATCGATAAAGTGTAATTGTTAATAAGCATGGGAAAACACTAAGAAATAGACAAAAAGGAGCTCCGTTTTCTACCAACCGAACACTAATAAAAGCAGTTTGTTGACAATATTTTTCCTACACGAACCCTACCGCGCTGTTAATGAAAATTAAAAGCATACTAAACAAGGATTTTAACCGTATTATCTTTGTATTCTTATAAATAATGATTGTTATGAAATACCAAAAATATCTTGTCTTAGCCTTTGTTGCAGCCTTATTTTTGCCTTTGTTGAGTGCAAAATCCGCGGAAGTGACAAACAATGACTTGAATTTAAATTCAGTCAATTATATAGAGCAGGAAGAGCATTCTGAATTAGGTTTTGATACTTCCAGGTATCTACCCGAGAACTTTGATCCTTTTGATGACAGTTTCTCATTAAAGAGTTTGAATTACATTGAGGACGACGTTATTGATTTGGGTTTTGATGTGCAAGACTATCTTCCTAAAAACTTTGACGCCTACCAGAAATAATCTTCATTTTAGCAATTAGTGGAGTTAGCTAGTTAAGAAGCCCTGACACAAAAGTTAGGGCTTCTTTTTGTGTACATTTCATCGAAAATAAAGGCGTTTCATAAAATCTTGACCACAGTTTTGGCTATTTTGTCTGTCCGATTTCGCATTTACACCACATAAAATTGTAGTTCCTAGAAACTATTTTCAATTTTAGTAGGATAAAGTGAAACCAAATCAAACACATATGCCATGGAAACATTGAAATTATCGTTTCTTCCATTCCTAATACTGAGCTTAAGTTTTCATCAAATCCATGCCCAAAAAGAGGTGAGTCAACGTGAAGTTATTGCACTTCTGGAATTAAAAGCCAAAACAAAGGGTGATTTTTGGACCCACCCATGGGATCAAAGCCAGCCGATTTCTTCATGGCATGGAATAACTGTAAAAGACGGCAAAGTGGTCGCCTTGGATTTGTCCAACAACAATCTCCGGGGAAAGATTCCAATGACCATAGGTAACTTGAGATATTTGGAAGTCTTGGATTTGTCCGGGAATCATATTGAAGGAAGGGTACCTGGATTATTCCGAAAATTTGAAAACCTTAAAGTGGTGAATCTTTCAAATAATGCGCTTGCTGGCGATATCCCATCTACCATACATAAATTGAAGAATTTGGAAGAGCTGAACCTGAACAATAACCAACTTGAAGGAGAGTTGCCCAAAGGGATAAGTGAACTTTCTCAGTTGAAGACATTGGCACTGGCCAACAATGGTTTACGGGGTGAACTACCTCCGGGGATGGAGAATATGAAAAAACTTAAGGAACTTTACCTCTCCAATACTAAAATTTCTGGTTTGGAATCATTGCGAAAACTGTCTGAACAACAACTGGTGATGACAGATTTCAAAATTAAGGCAGGAAACTTGGTTCCTTTGGATTTCACACAGTTTCCTGAAGGACTTTCCAAGCTTGAAGTCGAGGATAAAGAATAAGATCATCTGAATTACCGACTATAGAACCCCAATTCAAGCGTTTTTTCTTTTAAAATAGTTGGGGTACCACAAATTGGAAAACTAAAATCAAAAGCCCTACGGATATTAAGTTTAAGATGACACCCACACGTGCCATTTGAGGGACTTTAACATACCCGCTGGCAAATACAATGGCGTTTGGTGGGGTCGCCATGGGCAGCATAAAAGCGCAACTACTTGCCATGGTAACAGGAATCAATAAGTAAAGGATGGGTATGTTTAATCCAAGGGCAATTCCTGCAACAACCGGAGCCAAAACGGCTACTAAGGCGACATTGCTCATTAGTTCCGTCATAAAAAGCATTAAGAGAATAAGGAGGGACGCCGTAAACAAAATACTGATGTCACTTTGGGCAATGGTATTCGCTACTAAATCCACAATGCCACTTGCTGACATTCCCTTGGCCAAGGCCAAGCCCCCACCAAACAAAATCAAAATGCCCCAGGCGAGTTTTGAAGTGTCATTCCAGCGAATGATAAATTCCCCTTTTTTGATATTGTAGGGAACGGTAAACAGGGCAATAGCCGCAAAAATGCTTATCATGGTGTCCGATAGACCCAACCCAGGAAAGATTTTATTGATAAGGGTTCTAAATATCCAGAGGAACACGGTGATCCCAAAAATCACCAAAACCATCTTCTCCTTACCAGAGGTCGCCCCAAGTTTTTTGAGTTCTTCCTGAATAACTTCCTTAGAAGCATTGAACTTTAGATTACGGTTGGGAAACATCCATTTTACCAAGACCAAGTAGGTAATGGCAATTAACAAAGTTGAAAAAGGCAGTCCAAGGGTCATCCACTTCAGAAAGGAAATTTGGATGTTATATTCATTTTCCAAGAGTCCTATCATCACTGAGTTGGGAGGCGTGCCGATAACCGTTGCAATACCTCCGGCATTGGCTGAGAAAGCAATGCCCAACATCACGCTCAAGGCAAAATTCTGGTCGTTTTTGGTAAAACCGTCTTCATCGTTTATTAATAGATTAATGACAGAAAGGGCAATGGGCAGCATCACGACCGTACTGGCGGTGTTACTGATCCACATGCTTAAAGAGGCCGTTGCTATCATAAAACCCAATACCACCTTGTTAGGAGTCGTACCCGTTAAACGAATGATGTTCAGGGCAATACGTTTGTGTAGGTTTACCTTTTCCAACGCCAGGGCCATGACAAAGCCACCAAAGAACAGAAACACTATGGGACTTCCATAATTGGCTCCAACCTCAGCGATGGGTAAAATTTTTAGGAGTGGAAATAGCAATAAGGGGAGTAAGGCAGTTACCGAAATGGAAACCGCCTCCGTAATCCACCAAAAGAGCATCCAAAGGGCAACGGCTATGACCATATCGCCTTTTTCAGAGACCAATTGAAAAGGCAGGTTTAGAAAAATAAGGAAAAACAGTGGACCTAAAACTAGTCCAATTCTTTTGCTTGTAGGCATGGTTTTATTTCAATTTTCGATCAAAAAAACTGGAAGAGGCCTCAAAGGCGCTCAGCCAATTCTTATGGAGCAAAAAACCGTGTACTTCGTCTGGAAAGACCAACTGCTCAAAATAGACATCAAGTTCCCTTAGTTTCTGGGCTTTCACCACCGTTTCATTAAAAGGGACATTACGGTCATCGTCACCATGAATCAATAATACTGGAGATTTCCAACCAGACATGGAAGCTATGGGTGATGAATTATAGGCCAATTTTGCAAATTCCGGCATTTCCAGCTTATTGTAACTGGGGATGAATCCTTTGATGATGGCATTCCAGTCGTAGACGCCATGGATATCCACTCCAGCCTTGAAAATATCCGAGTTACGGGACAGTCCCATTGCCGTGAGATATCCGCCATAGGAACCACCCCAAAGTCCAATCCTGCTAGGATCCACATTGGGGTGGGATTGCAGGTACGTTGTAGCGGCCAAGACATCTTTGTACTCGCTGGCCCCGCCTGCACCATAATCCAAGGCTTCCCTAAATTCCATTCCGTAGCCAATGCCACTTCTATAGTTAACACTTAAAACAACATATCCCTTAGAGGCCAAATATTGATTCATGGCATACATGTAGTGGTAATACCCGCGGTGGTGAAAACCTAACATCATCTGTCTTCGGGAGCCTCCATGGAAGAATAAAACAGCAGGGGCCTTTTCGTTTTTGCCCAATGGTTTGGGCCTAAACAATTGCCCATGGAACTTAATGCCATCTGAAGCGGTCATAATGACTTGTTCCGGAGCTGCCAATTGGTCCTTGGGGTATGCGTCTTCCGAAGTAACGGAAACCATATCCCCTTTGGAAATTCTTTTAACATCTGCTGGATGGGTTGCGGTAGATCCAAGGCAAAAGACATTTCCAAATCCATCCATTACAGGGAGCCATTCAATACCTTTCCCAGTGGTGAGTTGGTTAAGTTCATCGGAATAGCTCCAAAGATGCTGACGATCAATATCGTTTTGATTGGAGTTGAATAGTAGTTGTGCCCTATCTGGGCTTTGGGAAACATACTGCACTTCCAAATCACCAGGGGTGAGCAGGGTGGTGTTCCCACCGTCGGAAGGGATGGAGTAAAGGTGCGTCCAACCCGCTTTCTCCCAGGGAAAAACTAGGGTGTTGTTGGCCATCCAAAACAGTTGGTTTTTTGCTGAAATGGATCGGAACGCGCTTCCTTTCCCCTTGTCCGCAGTAAAAATGGCAGTTGACTTTCCTGTTTCACTATCCGCAACCAAAATGGAAAAGGGTTGGGCTTCCCTTTTGGGGATAAATAGCAAGGGTTTTTCATAGGCTTGTCTTAAAAAGGCAACTTTAGTACCATCTGGAGACCAAACGGGATTGGAATCCAAGTCGATACTCGGACTTAGTAAGGTTAGCTTTTTTGATTCCAATGTGAAAATGCCGATAAAGCTATGGTCGCCACGTCCGTTCACGAAGGCTATTTTGGATTCATCGGGAGCAGGTGTGATAGCGGATACAGAACCCCTTAATTTAAAAAGGGAAGTGGCATTTTCACCATCTAACGTCATCTTCCAAGCCCTTCCTTTATTCAAGTAAATGATATTTTTATCAATCAGTACCGGCGAACTGCCCTCACCTAAACTTTTAATCTCACCGCTATTGATCTTCACCGAATGGATTTCCCGTTTAAATCCATTTGGATTGGTGGTAGGATTGGGGAATTCACCGCTTCTATTGGGTGCACCCCCACGGACAAAAATTATTGCCCCTAAGCCCTCTGTAAATTGTAGGTCGGATATTGCCTGACCATCATCTTCGTTGTAGTTGGTCAATTTCACGGGTGCGTATTCTGGGGCAAGGGCGTAATGGATATTGCGTACTCCTTCTTTATTTTCTACCCAGGCAATGGCCCCTTGGTCTTTAGAGGCGGTCAATTCGGTGGGAAAGGAGTAGGAGAGCAGGGTCCTCAAGCTCACCTCCTGAGCGAAGGCAGAAGTGGCAATAAATGTTGCAATAGATGCAAGGAACGGTCTCATGGTCAGTCGATTTTGTGCTTTCTAAAGATACACAAATAGGAAACCTTCACGCGGCTTATGTTTTTTGCCCTAAATGATAAAATTTCCAGGAAAGGTATTCTTGAAGGGTTTTGTGTAACGTTTATTTCAACCGCAACTGTCCATTCCTAACCCTTTGTGGATGATCTCCCACAGGAACGTCGGCAATCACTTTTCCGGTAGTGTAATCTACAACGGTAACTTTGTCTAGACCACTTATCGATACATAGGCCTTGGTGCCGTCTTTGCTTGAGGTAGCCCAATACGGTTTCGCTTTCGTTGGGTCTTTGGAAAGTTGAATGATATTATATTCAAAGGATTCCCTGTCCACAATGGCAATATAGCCATCCATGGTGCCCGCTACACATAGTTTACGATCATCACCACTAAGAGCTATGCCGTGATGCCCAGAGTTTAAAAGATGGTCGCTAGGGGAGAGATTTTTATTGGTCTCGGGAATAGGCAAATCAAGTTTTCTTGTAATCTTATCGTTTTCAATATCATATTCAAAAAAACCATGGAAAAGGGAAATCTGTAGGTAAGCAAATTTTTCATCCTTTGTAATAGCCATAGGCCGAATGGCCCGATCGATCCAAGGAAAACCGGCTTCCTCCAATTTTTCTTTCATATCTACCCGCCGAATTACTTCATAAGTGTCTGCATCTACAATTTGAAACCACCGGTCTCCCTTCAAAAAATCAAGCTTTGGGGAGGCTAGAAACACCTTGCCTATACTTGCATGATATATCCTTTTCCCATCCTCCGAATAGGTGTTTTCATGGGGCTGGTCTCCTGTCTCGAAGCCCCCAATAATTTCTCCGGTAGCCACATCAATGGCATGTACCTTGCGCGCTGTTGAGGCCGAGACCAAAAAGGTTTTTCCATCGGGGGATATGGCCGAATGGTCAGCCCGAAGGCCTTCCACTGGGGTTCGCCAAACGATTTCCCCGGAATTGGCATCCAGGGCAACAACATCTGCAAAACTGGGTCTTGAGGCGTAGATATACCTGCCATCGTTTGAGGTGAACATGTCATCTACCAGTTGGTCATTTCCCTCACCAATGTAGTCCCTTATAAAACCCGAGGCTATCCTTCGTTTAAGTCCTGAATAGATTTCGTTAAACCGCGCTTCCTTGTCGGGCATAGCACTTAGTTTTTTGATGATCTGATAGGTGCTGGGGTCAAGAATAGTAATGACACCGTCCCAATTATTTCCTACAACTATAACATCCTTTAGGGGTATGCTATCAGGTACTGTGGTCGCATTGTTTTCTGGATGAATTGTGAATGTGGGATAGGTTCTGTCTGGTTTTTTGCCCAAAGTATAAAGGTGGCGGCCTAAAAGAACCAACCCAACAAATACTAAGCCCAAAATTAATTTTCTCCTCATTTGGCCAGGTAGTTTTAGTATAATGTTACTAAATATAGTTTAAACCAAAACTACGAACAATCCATCATCGGTCTTGGTGACCTGAGTAATGTTGTTTTTGTTCAATGACTTGAGGGATTTGTCCCATTTTTTTCCACTTAGACCAGCCTTCGTTTTCAATTCTCCAAGTGGCATTTGGCCTACCGGTTTGAGAATATCCATAATAATCTTTTCCTCAGGGCTCAATTCTACCTGCTTTTTCTCTGGTCGCATTTGCGGGAAGAACAAGACTTCTTGAATACTGGAATTGTTGGTCATCAGCATTACCAAACGGTCAATACCAATTCCTATGCCGGAGGTCGGGGGCATGCCATACTCCAGGGCCCTTAAAAAATCTTGGTCAATAAACATGGCTTCATCATCCCCTTTTTCAGAAAGCCGCAATTGCTCCTCAAAACGTTCGCGTTGGTCTATGGGATCGTTCAGTTCAGAATAAGCATTGGCCAGTTCCTTGCCATTGACCATGAGCTCAAATCGTTCGGTAAGTCCAGGTTTGCTACGGTGGGCTTTGGTTAACGGACTCATTTCCTTTGGATAGTCTGTAATAAAGGTGGGTTGCACATAAAAGTGCTCACACTTCTCCCCAAAAATTTCATCAATCAATTTACCTATACCCATAGTTTCGTCCACTTCAATGTCCAAACCCTTAGCCGTAGCTCGGAGCTCTTCCTCATTCATTCCAGACACATCAATACCGGTATGTGCTGCAATGGCCTCTAAAATGGGTATACGAGGGTAGGGGGCCTTAAATTCTATTTCATTTTCACCTACTGTAATTTTGGTACCGCCTGTGGCATCTTTGGCCACTTTTTCCAACAGTTGCTCCGTTGTATCCATCATCCAGTTGTAGTCCTTGTAGGCCACATATAATTCCATTACCGTAAATTCAGGGTTGTGCGTACGGTCCATGCCCTCATTCCTGAAGTCCTTTGAAAACTCGTACACGCCATCAAACCCTCCAACAATCAAGCGCTTTAAATACAATTCGTTGGCAATCCGCAAGTACAATGGAATATTTAATGCATTGTGATGCGTCAAAAATGGTCGGGCAGCTGCGCCTCCTGGAATAGGTTGAAGAATAGGGGTTTCCACTTCCAAATACCCGCGTTCGTTGTAAAACTCGCGAATACTGTTGGTAATCTTAGTACGTTTGATAAAGGTTTCCTTTACTTTAGGATTGACCACCAAATCCACATAGCGTTGGCGATAACGCAATTCCGGATCATTGAATTCATCATATACGTTTCCTTCGGCATCCGCTTTTGGGAGTGGAAGCGGCCGTAGCGACTTACTAAGTAATTGAAATGCTTTGACCATCACGGTTTTTTCCCCAACTTGGGTAGTGAAAAGTTTCCCTTCTACACCAACAAAATCCCCAATGTCCAAGAGCTTTTTGTAGACTTCGTTATAAAGGGTCTTGTCCTCACTTGGACAGATTTCATCCCGATTGAAATATACTTGAATGCGACCTTCACTGTCCTGTAATTCTGCAAAGGAAGCTTTGCCCTGGATTCTTCGAGACATTAACCGACCGGCGATGACCACTTTCTTTCCTTCTTCGAAATCCGCTTTGATGCTTTTTGAATTGGCGTCAATGGGATATAAGGCTGCGGGGTAGGGATCCATGCCCATCTCACGCAGTTTGGTCAGTTTCTCTCTTCTTACAATCTCTTGTTCGG
Organism: Bacteroidota bacterium; assembly: GCA_039184365.1. GTDB lineage: Bacteria > Bacteroidota > Bacteroidia > Flavobacteriales > Flavobacteriaceae > Croceivirga. Next base: position 11,831 of record JBCDBE010000075.1, read on the forward strand.
ACAGCTGCATAGTGGTCAAAATTAAAGCGCAAAATTACACTTTTGCGCTTTAACTATATAGGATGCCCGAAAGTCTTAATTGGCGTAATTGGGCGTGTAGGAGGAGTCGCTTAAAATGGCAAGCAAATCTTCTTCCAAGGTGTCCACGGGCCGTTCTACAATTCTATTGACTTCGGTGCCATTTTTTAGGAGGATCAGGGTGGGAACCCTTTTAATGTTCCAACCCTTTTCTTCCCCATATAACCCTTTCTTGTACCTATCTTTCCTTCGATCCAAGGCAACAATTCTAAGTTGTTCTTTGGGGAAATCGGCCGCTTCCAGAATTTTGAGTATCCTAGGGACTTCCCGTTTACTGTCTCCGCACCAGGTACCCAAAAACAATAGGATCTCATGTTTTCTCAATTTAGTTTCAAAGAGCTTTACCAACTTCGTGTCAACGCTGTAAGCGTCAAAATTGGTATGGAACCAAGCCCGGTACGGCATGGATTTCAAATTTGCAGTTGTGATTTCCCCCAAAAGAAATACTGACCCGTTTGACGATTCGATTTCTTTATATTTCGGTTGTGCATTTCCTTGAAAAATGAAGATGAAAAATGTGATGTAAAATAGCCGTTTCATGATTTTTAGTTTTCCCCGAAAATCATTTAGAATTAAAGCTGAGGAAAGGAAATGCGGTTGGAAATGAGGACTAGACCCCCGGTTGAAATCGATGAAACCATTATATTTTGGACAAAAGCTCCTTTCTGGAACCCACGTCCAACTTCTTGTAAATACTATTGATATGGGTCTTGACCGTGCTTAAACTTATAAAGAGTTCAGCCGCAATCTCTTTGTTGGTCTTGCCTTGTTTTATGGCATTGGCCACTTTTTGTTCTTGGGTGGTTAAAGTCCCCAGATAATTGCGCTTGGAGAATTTAAAGGTTGGTCTAAAGTACACCAATACCACTACGACCAAAAGGGCGATGGAAAGTACGGGAATAACATCCTTCATCCAAAATGTTCTATTTTGTGGGGTTCCCTGCGCAGCTAAATCTTGATGTTTCACAGTCTCTTCAAAAAACTGCGAAGTATAGGGGGCATTAGGGTATTTTTTTGACAGCGAGAATGCTAGGGCCGGAACAGTCTGATGTTCCCTCACATAGGCCTTGTAAGCCGAATAGGTTTCATTGGACCTTTCCGAAAGGAAACTGTAAACAAATAGTTCAACCAAGGGTTCTTCCGTCGATTGGGCAAATTCATGGAATGTTTCGAACCATTTGTTGAATTTTAAATTTTCGGCCAATGGGGAACCCTCCTCTTCCACAAAATCCAAAACCATCTTTTCTTTTAATCCTTCAAACTGTAACAAATGGGCTGCAGCAGTATTGGTTGACGTTATTTCACAAAACTCTTGGTCGTAATTCCCTAAGGGAAACGAAATGTTATCCTCATTGTTTGCAATGAACAGAATACTCATGGTAGTGGGGCACTGCCCCATAAAATGAAGCTTATTGGCCTGTTGTTCATCACATCCATCCGTATGTATTCTATAGAAACGGTTTTCCAAAGGCAATTGTTCCCCGGAGAAGATAAAATAACCTAAAGAATCCGCCTGTGTTTTTTGAATAATTTGGTCCAAATAAACCCTTCCCATTTTTCTGTAGTCTTCCACCAATGATAGGTACACGGGCTGACTTCTGTATAATTCGGAGACTTGACCATTGAACTGAAATTGCGACGAGCTGGATGCATAGCATAGCAAGAAAAAAAGGAGGATGGAAAATCGCATTAAAACGGCCATTTATTGTAACAAATTACGGTATTTTTAGACCTATTAAGTACATCAATCAAAATCAAAATGAGTTTTATTCGCGTCTTATTGGCCATTATTTTCCCACCCTTGGCCGTTATTGGAAAAGGTTGTGGTTCGTTTCTTATTGTTCTACTTTTAACGTTCTGTGGCTGGGTCCCTGGCGTTATTGCCGCCCTGGTCATCTTGAACAATCCAAATTAAAAGTGGTGAATGATCCATTTCCGTTCTTGGTGTGCGCTAAGCGGTTACATGGTGAATTGCACCTGATTTATTAAGTAAGGACAATAAAAATTCAACAGATGAAAAGAATGCAGTATTTCGCCTCAATATTCCTTGCTGGCCTAGCCTTGGCATGCAATTTTACGGAAGAAATCCATTTTAATGAAGATGGTTCGGGAAAACTCAACATCCATTTTGATGGCAATGAGATGATGGCAATGTTGGCTTCGATGGATTCAACGGGTACTCCGGAAAAATCAATTGACTCCACCCTCGTTTTTAAAGAGCTGTTGGAAGAAAAGAAGGACAGCATTGCCAAACTGCCTCTTGAAGAACAGGAAAAGCTTAAAAAACTGGAACCCTTTAGTATTCGTATGGTTGTTGATGAGGAAAAGGGAAAAATGAATTTTGATATGTTCAGTGAATTCACAAATGTAGCCGAGGTCAATGATGCTTTCAACGCTTTTCAAGACGCAAGTTTGATGAATCCTCCGCCCGGAGGTGACAAGCAGCAAACCCCACCCATGGGTTCAAACAACCAAGCTACAAAGGTCAACTATAATTTTACCGGTAGTAGTTTTAAACGAACCATCGAGATTGTTGACGAAGAGCTATTTAAAAAGGGGCTGGACAGTATGCAAAGTGCCGAAATGTTTCTCTCCGGTTCTATCTATACCTTTAAATACCACTTTCCGAAAAAAGTGAAATCGGTCAATGTAGAAGGAGCCACCTTTTCCCTAGATGGCAAAACCATGACTTACGAAGTGGACTTTCTACAAATGATGAAAGATCCAGAGTCCATCATCCTTGAAGTGGAGCTGGAGAACTGAGCAATGCTTTGTATTTTTGTGGGATGAACAAAACCGTTCAACTTCAAGATTTGGGTCATAAGGACTATAAAGAAACTTGGGACTATCAGGAGGTGCTTTTCAAGCAGGTCGTAGACACCAAAATCAAAAATAGAAGGGAGGCGTTGGAGCTTCAAACCCCCAATTATTTTCTTTTTGTAGAGCACCCGCATGTCTATACTTTAGGTAAAAGTGGGGATATGGACAACCTTTTGGTGGACGAAAAGGTGCTTGAAGAAAAAGGAGCCACGTTTTACAAAATCAATCGGGGGGGTGATATTACCTACCATGGGCCTGGTCAAATCGTAGGATATCCCATTTTGGACTTGGACAACTTCTTTACCGATATCCATAAATACCTCCGTTTTTTGGAAGAGATGGTCATTTTAACACTGGCCGAGTATGGATTGAAAGGGCAACGTTCGGAGGGTGAAACCGGTGTTTGGTTGGATGTGGGTACTCCTTTTGCCCGTAAAATATGCGCCATGGGCGTCCGAGCCAGTCGCTGGGTGACTATGCACGGTTTTGCGTTCAACATCAATACGGATTTGGGCTATTTTGACTTGATGATTCCATGTGGCATCAAGGACAAAGCTGTAACTTCCCTTAATGTGGAACTGGGAAAGGCCGTGATTGACATGGAAGAAGTGAAGCAAAAATTACTCCGTCATTTTGAGGAGTTGTTTGATGCGAAACTTAGTAAGGAGAAAGCGCCGGTCTAAGCTAAGATTTGGAAGATTTTTATTTTGAAAAGGAAACAAGTTCCATTGTACTTTCCAACTTTCCTTTTTTGTTATAGCTCTCTTGTTTGACGATTCCCACGCCTTCGGAAAGCCATAGCTTATCCGTCATTTGCACGTTGGCCATCATCACTTTTGAGGCGATATTGGAGGAAATTACATAACAATCAAAAGTACCTGCCGGGGTGGTCACGGATTCTTTGGCGATTACCTTTCGGTCCGTGGTGTTCACTGCCATATTCATATTCATTCCGCTCATACTCATTTTTATATTGACATTGGCATCTGCCAAGTCCTGACCAACAGAGAGATTGTTGGGAAGTTCAACATCGGTGCCAGTAATATCCATTTCTACGTTCATATTTTCATACTGCTGCATCATTTGTGTTGGGAACAGACTTTTGAAATCAATTTTAATGCCATCCTGTGTACACGTGATGGTGTAGTCTGATTCGAAAGCATTTTTACCTTTCGCATCCTCAAACTTCAAGTTCATAGCGGCGTTTGTGTTTCCGGCATTAGTCTTGACATCCGATACCAAATAGGAAGTGGAGCCCTCTAATTTGCCTTTACCATTGAACATGTTATATTGGTAGGAAGCACCTTCAATCATGGGATAAAAAGCGCTACAGTTGTCTTGGGCCGTTCCAAAAGCCCAACCTAGGAACAGGGTAAGGCCTAAAAGAAATTGTTTTTTCATAGTGGTATTTATTGTTTGATGAATTCAACCCTTCGGTTTTGAGCCTTACCTTCGGGACTGGTGTTCTCTGCAACGGGTTCCAGTTCCCCTTTCCCTTCAGTGCTGAGTCGTTCACCAGCTATCCCATAGACGTTGACCAAGGCATTTTTTACGGCGTCCGCGCGACTCTTGGAAAGTTGCATATTGGTATCATCGGCTCCATCGCTATCGGTATGGCCAACAATTTTTAAGTTAATGTTGGTGTCTTGTTGTAAAACCTGGTAAATCTGCCTAATAATACCCATGGATTCCGGTTTTATGTTTGCGGAACCTGAATCAAATAAAATTCCATTTGTGGAAATCTTACCTTCGGCAATCAGTTTTCGTCTCAGGTCAACACCGCCTTCGGCTACTTTAAGATTGGAGATAAAGACCAGTTCTTTACCATCTTTAAAGTTGTTGGCATGGAACTTAAGGGTCTTCAAGACTGCTCCGCTCGCCACTAATTGGGGAACATCAATGTATTTGACTTCATTGACCCAAAGGCGAAAACGTTGTTTGTTGACAGCAATGGAAATGTGCGGAAAATCCATGACTTCGTCCCTTAGATCGGCTTTGACGGTACTGCGTATTTCTTGTTTTCCTTTTACCCTATTTCGGACCGTGACCCCAATTGGGGAGTATTGGCAAAAGGGTAGCTCCACAATGGCAAAATTTTGACCATCCCCAAATTTTTCATCGTCACTTAGCATCACCATCATTCGTGAGGTTGAAGAAGTGTTTCTGTCCAATCCTACGGCCGCAATGTCAAACTCTATGGTGTAGTCTTCGGGCAATTGCGGAGCATTTGGAATGTAATAGATATTATAACCGGATTTGAGGCCTAACCATTTTTGTGGGGCGTCTCCCAATGTCACAATTTCACCACCGGCATTGGTATTCCATTTGGAGGGGAAATCCCCAATAAAATCATTGGTAAAGTCGTCATAAAATAAGGGTTTGTCACCAGGTACATAATCGAATTTACTGTAAACTTGAATTGTCTTTGGGCCCGAAGCACCTGGGGCATTGCCACCAATATCATTGGTTGAGCCCATGTTGTCATTTTGACCTCCTTGATTTTGAGGGGCGGGATCATTGGGGTTAGGCGGGGTCTGTTGTCCTTCTTGGCCAGGTTCTAAAATGGAATCGAGGGCCTGGTCGGTCTTTTTTGAAGACTCTTGCTCAACTCTTCTTTCAACGGTACGTTCCGCAGCTTTCTGAGCTTTTTTTCCGAGTTTCTTCAAAAATTGGGAATGGGTAGGTAATGAAAAAAAGGTGAGGGCGCATACCAGTAGAATGGACTTGGGGGAAAGTAGCATTTTCATTTTAAGTGTTTTTTAGATTGTACTAATGGTTAAACCACAACAAATTATAAAAAACGCTTACCCACTGAGGTGAATTGTGTGTCTTTTACATCAAATAATGTATAAGGTGCAATTAATGGATAGCGTAGACAATAATCGAATTCTCTTGGTCCTTGGCCACCAGTTCCAGTTTGTTGTCATTATCCATATCCAATAAATCAATCATTGAGGTCCCGAATACGGGAAAATTAGGTATTGGTTTTGCCTGGCTGTCGTACAGATATATTTTTTGGTTTTGGATGTCGGTAACAGTAACATAAATTTTATCATTGATATAAAATATTTTGGGTTGGGTGTATACCCCAAACGCCAAATCTACTTTTTTGCCCTTGATGTTCAACGTATTGTCATCCATTAGGGCCAGCGTCTTGCTCGTGGCAAACATGCCATGATCTTTGCCCAAGTTGAAATTAGTGGCTGATAATTTGCCCTTAAGGTCTACCTGGTGCAATACTCCTTTTTTATCCGTCACGCTGAACTTGTTCTTGTAGAAAAAGGTTTCATTGCTTGAAAAGGCTATGGTTCGGTCCACCTTTATACGATCTCCCCCTGCACGATGCCTGATTTTAAGTTGTCCATTTTCCAATTGGAACACCAAATAGTCTTTTTTGTTGATTTTAAAGTGTTTTGGCGGGGAAATCACAGGACTTTCAGTTTCGGTATAGGTAAATCCGCTGACAATATTGCCTTTTGAATTGTACATAAATACTTTTCTGCCCTGGGTCACCACAAAACGATAGTCCCTATTTTTTTCATAATCAAAGACCGCTAAGCCGTTTAGATTCCCACCTTCGTATTTTTTGTTGAAAGGAGGAACTTCCTCGCCATTTCTATCCAAAACCAAAAATTGGCTGTTGGTGCAAAAAGCCAGCTGTAATTTTCCGTTTTTATACAAGTCCACTTGATGGATTTTTCCTTGAACCCTTCCCTCCAACTGTTTTTTCCATAATACCTTGCCCTCGGTAGAGATGAGGTAAAGGTGGTTGTCCTGGTCTTGGACGACAATTTCATAGTTGTGGTTTCTGTGGTTTTTTACATA
>JBCDBE010000076.1:0-18474 GCA_039184365.1 Bacteroidota bacterium
AAAAAGTGCCACTATTTGCCATCCAGATGCAACCCTAGCATAACGTCCCTTGTCTTTAAGAAAAACAAAATATAAATGCAATGAGAAAAATACTTTTAAGTTTAGTAGTGGGTCTTACCGCCCTTTTAAGCGCAACCGCACAAGAGTACAAAGTTATCACCAGTGTAGAATCCATAGTACCCAGTGGTTTGGGTCGTTCTAGGCTTATTTCTGCAAATGAGGATAAAAACTATCAAGAATACACCAGTGTTCAGACCGAAGAGGACAATACCAGGAACAAGTCGGACCGAAAGGATATTCGGGTAAAGAATTTTGAGGAAACCAAACTTCTGAACTTCTTTAACCTAGGCGGTATCCGGTTTCAAAATATTGCGGCCAATGACGCCTTGATCACCTCCAAAATCAATACCATGATTTCGGAAGGATGGGAATTGGCCTTTGTGACCAGCGCAGTGGAAAGCGTTGGTGGAAAGGGAGACGCCAATGGTATTTTTATTACTCGCTATATCTTTAAGCGTTAGTAAGGATTGATGGATGGATTGTAAAGGCCCTTCTTATCGGAGGGTTTTTTATTGGTTGTCCCTATAACCCTTGGATATCTGGAAAATTAGGGATTTACCTCGCAAAAATTTCGTTTCACAACAAGTCTTTTTTTTGGTACCGGTCTTTGCTTAGGTTAGCGTGCAAAATCAGTCACAATTAGGGGTTCTGAATGAGGTATTCAAGGCTTGTTTTATTTATTTTCCATATTTTGGGTCCTTGCATTTGGGCCCAAACCGGTCCAGGCGGAGTGGGCTCAACTGATGGAACCTCCTCGTTAAGAATTTGGTACAATACCTCTGGTGGCATAAACACCACGGGGCCCCGAATTGACCAAATTTCCAATTTAGCGGGAGATGCGGCATTTGATGCCAGTGAAACGGGCGGACAACGTCCCACTTTGGTTACCGCCGCTGTAAATGGCTACGATGAAATAAGTTTTTCAGGTTCCAACAGACTTCGGACGGGTCTAACACTTACACCTGCCAATTTCATTGTAGATCAAGCTTCATCTTTTGTAGTAAACCGGGCAGATAACCTTTCACAGCGCTCTTGCGTGTACACTACAGATCCCTTGGTGGGGTCCACACGTTTTACCAATCACATTCCTTGGAATGGCACCGTATATTTTGATATTGGAACTTGCTGTGGCAATAATGCAAGAATACAGGTTGGGGGATTGAGTGGTCTTTTGGATTATTCGTACTGGTCCTATGATGCGCATCCAACAACGGGAAAGCAATTGTATCGAAACGGATCTTTATTACAAAGCCGCTCGAATACGACTACCTATACCAGTCAAAGCACACAACGATTTAATATTGGTGGAAATACCTCAGGAACGCAAGGGTTTAGGGGAGACTTAACCGAGCTGATCGTCTTTAATGAACGAGTGAATTCTGCGCAACGCATTATAATAGAAAATTATTTGGCAGCCAAATATGGTTTAACTAGTTCGGCCAATGATGTTTTCGATGAGGACGATGCGATACACGGCAACTTCGACCATGATGTGGCTGGAATTGGTCGTGTCGACGCTTCGAACTTGCATACCGATGCGCAGGGAACGGGAATTATCCGTATTTCATCCCCATTGGATCTAGATGACAATGAATTCATGCTTTGGGGACATGACAATGCGGCGATAGCGATGACCAATACCACGCAACTGCCCCTAGGCTATTCCAGGGCAAAACTGGAACGAACATGGCGTGTAAGTGAATCCGATTTATCCGGGACTTCTGTCGATGTCGGAGCGCTTACCCTTATTGTAAACATGTCCGGGGTCCCAGGTTTCACGGACTCCGATCAGTTGCAACTTCTGGTCGATACCGATAAAGATGGTAGCTTCATTGACGAAATACCTATTACTGGCCCAGTGCATTTAGGGGCAAATAGATATCAGTTCAATAACTTAACGGCATTGTCAGATAATGTCCGATTCACTTTTGCCATAAATCAAATCAATCGTGTTATTACGAACAGGCGGATTACCTTTCGGGTTCAACCCAACTAAAACCTTGGGATGGGAGAATGATGTATACGTTAAGATAGCGGTTAAGCATAATGCAGTCTTCACCACCACACCACAAATAACTTCTCAATTTCACCTGATGGTCGTTTTACCCAAAGCATGGGTGCATTTTCCTTGACCATTTTTAAATTGACTTCCATCAAGGTTTCAAAATGGCCCATCCAATTGACATTGGGATGGGGTGCAATGACCCACTCCTGTTTTCTTGGAATATGATATTCCGCAGTACTAAACCCCGCCGAGTTAAAATCATCAAATGCAATCCATCCACCTGAAATACAACCGCCATTCAATGGCCGAATGGAGGTGTTTTCCTCAAAAGGCTCAAAAAGCTGTGCCTTAAAACAGCACTGCTGTTGGATTTCCGTTGGATTGATGTTATGGGTTTCCCAATAGGGCAAAAGACTGTTATGATGAAGTAAAGGCAACTGCTTTTCCCTAAGCTTGTCCAACTTGGTGTAGAACATGTCACGTCGATTGGGTCCTATCAAACGGTATATGGGTTCCGAAATCCCTGGATCGATGATGTAGAACTTATATGCCAGTTCCACATGAATGTACTGGTTGGTTTTTAGCTCTTTTAGGATAAAATCCAGTTCCCCAATCCGTATTCTTCTTTCTTCAATCAGTATATTGTTCCTCACAAGATCGTACGCTGAAGACAACGATATCAAATACTTGAAGACATACTCCATTTGATGGCCCAATCGAATTTTTGTGGGCAAATCAATGGGCGCGAACCCATTGGTAGGTAATTTGGGAAATTCAAATTGTTGCAATCCGAACTGCCGTTTTTTCCACAAGGGGGCCGTTTCGAGAAATCCTTTCAGCACCTCGGTCATCATCGTTTTAGTTGAGGGGTAACCGATACAGTCCGCTGTTCTTCAAAACAAACCCAAGGGAGGTATACAATGAAATAGCAGCCGTTCTATGGTTCCCTGAGAACAACAGGATTTCACTTAATCCAAGGGTTTTTGCGGCTTGTAATAACGCTTTCATCAGCTTTTTCCCAATCCCCCTTCCCCTGTATCCGTCGTCCACAACAACATCCTCAATCATGCCCTTATGGCCGGAAATTACCTTGTATGTAGCCATTAAGGCCATTCCCACAATTTTGTCTTTATGCCAGCAGGCTATAAAAACGGTTGTATCGGCATGTGCCACTTCAAGCGCATTACGTTGGGTAATGGAAGCGTTTAGTTGTTCAAAGAGCGCTTGTATTTGCCCATTGGTGTTACTGATGAAGTCGGAAGGCTTCAATTTTTTCACCACCAGTTCATCATAGTCCATTTCTTGCATAGCTGTCCTACATTGGGTTGTGTACTTTACAAAGTTAAAGGCTTGATGCTGTTTTATGACGATTCTATTTCAACTAAATGTCCTATTCGTTAACTTTTCTTAAAAGATTTTTTCACTTTGTAGAATGACGTAATTTTAACAAATGGCTATGGAACTGAAAAGAGGATTTCGTTTTACCACCTACGAAGCCCCAAATATTTCTCCCTTTGAAAAACTTTTTGAGATTTTTCAAGAGCTCATTACCCACACTTCAGGTGATTTTGATGAGGCCATTGAATGGTTGCGCCAATTGGATATAGAATATGGGTTGACTGATGATGCGTATACCATTGATGACTTTATTGAGGACCTAAAACGCAAGGGCTATATCCGTGAGGAGTTTGAAGATGGGGGAGGCGAAATGGGCAACGAAGGGGAAGGGGGCGAGGAAGGTGATGGCCGTGGTGGCAAAATCAATATTACCGCAAAACTGGAGCAGATGCTTCGCAAAAGGGCTTTGGACCAGATTTTTGGTAAGATAAAACGAAGTGGTTCAGGAAACCATAAAACCGGAAAATTAGGTCAAGGGGATGAACATGCCGGCGAGTTTCGCGAATACCGATTTGGGGATGCCCTGGACCGTATTTCCATGACAGAAAGTCTAAAGAATGCCCAAATCAACCATGGCATTGGCGATTTTTCCTTGGATGAAGGGGATTTGGTGGTGGAGGATACCGAATTTAAGGCCCAAATGAGTACGGTGCTGATGATTGATATTAGCCACAGTATGATTCTATACGGTGAAGACCGGATTACCCCGGCCAAGAAGGTGGCCATGGCACTTGCTGAGTTGATTACGACGCGTTACCCAAAAGACACCTTGGATATTTTGGTGTTCGGCAACGATGCCTGGCCCATCTCCATAAAGGAACTACCGTATTTAAAAGTTGGACCTTACCATACCAATACGGTGGCTGGTTTACAATTGGCCATGGATATGCTCCGCCGCAAACGGAACACCAACAAGCAAATTTTTATGATCACCGATGGGAAACCCAGTTGTTTGCGCATGCCCAACGGCGACTATTATAAAAACAGCGTCGGCCTGGACGATTATATCGTGGAAAAATGCTACAATATGGCTTCACAAGCCCGAAAACTGCATATTCCCATTACCACCTTTATGATTGCCCAAGACCCCTATTTAATGCAGTTCATTCGTGAGTTTACCCAGGCGAATCGCGGCAAAGCCTTTTACACCGGACTAAAAGGGTTGGGGGAGATGATATTTGAAGATTACGAGAACAACCGAAAGAAAAGGATAAAGTAAGGTGCTATGTTGAATCAAAATTTCGGTAAAAAAATCATTTGCCTTATTGGAACACTGTTACCCTTAATTACCGGACTTCACGGGCAGACCACCCAAGACTCCATAGCCATTAGGCAAGTAGCTTTGGATTATATTGAATCCCAGCACAAGGTGGAGCCTGAACGGTTCGAACGATCCGTTCATCCGAGAATGGCCAAAAGAACCTTTTGGACGGATAAAAAAACAGGGAAGGAATATCTGCGTGAGACCCATACGGATGCTATGGTTTTGTTGACCGAAACCTACAATAAGGAAGGGAATGGATTTCCAGCAAATCCCAAAAAGAACATAACCATATTGGATATTTATAAGAAAACCGCTTCCGTTAAACTCGAAGCGGATGAATGGATTGACTATATGCATATTGTTAAACTTAATGGGAAATGGCAATTGGTCAATGTATTGTGGCAGTTTAATGATTCAGAAGACCATTAAAATAGATAGGGGAATGTTGAACATTCCTTTTAGAACGTAAAAGAGACCATGAAAGTAGAAAATATAAAAACCTTTGGAGCGCTAAAAAAAGCAGCCTATCAACCAAAAAGCATCAAAGATGAATTGCGGGATAACCTACGCAAAAGGATAAAGGCTGGTGAAAATGTTTTTGTTGGCATTTGGGGATATGAAGACTCGGTAATCCCAGAACTGGAACGCGCCATCCTTTCCCGCCATAATATCAACCTATTGGGCCTACGAGGGCAAGCAAAGACACGTTTGGCCCGTCTTATGGTGAATTTATTGGACGAGTACATTCCCTATGTGGAAGGTTCTGAAATTCATGATGACCCATTCAATCCCATGTCACGCTTTGCCAAAGGATTACTGCAGGAAAAGGGTGACGATACCCCAATTTCTTGGTTGCACAGGGAGGAACGTTTTTATGAAAAACTGGCGACCCCAGATGTTACCGTAGCTGATTTAATTGGTGACGTTGATCCCATTAAAGCTGCCAATTTAAAATTGAGCTATGCTGATGACCGGGTGATTCACTTTGGGATGATTCCACGAGCCAATCGTTGTATTTTTGTAATCAACGAACTTCCCGATCTCCAGGCCCGTATCCAAGTGGCCTTGTTCAATATCCTTCAAGAGGGCGATATCCAGATCAGGGGCTTTAAATTGCGCTTGCCCTTGGATGTGCAGTTTGTTTTTACGGCAAATCCTGAAGATTATACCAATCGTGGAAGTATTGTAACACCCCTAAAAGACCGTATCGGTTCCCAGATTTTGACCCACTATCCGGAAGACTTGGAAACCGCCAAAAAGATTACCAAGCAAGAAGCCCAATTGGATGCGCGACAGCGTGAACATATCCATATTCCCGATTTGGCCATGGATGTCTTGGAGCAAATTGGTTTTGAGGCACGGGAAAGCGAATATGTGGATGCTAAAAGTGGGGTGAGTGCCCGGATGAGCATTACCGCCTTCGAGAACTTATTGAGTGCTGCGGAACGCCGTATGTTGCTTTCAGGGGTTGAGGATACCAAGGTGCGCGTTAGTGATTTCATGGGGGTTATCCCTTCCATAACGGGAAAAATAGAATTGGTGTATGAAGGAGAGCAGGAGGGAGCCGCTTTTGTGGCGGAAACACTTCTGGAGGAGGCCATCAAAAATATTTTCCCTACCTATTTCCCTAAAATTAGCAAACTGGAGAAGAAGGGGGAACCTTCACCCTATGATGATTTAATCGCTTGGTTCTTTGATTCAGATGGATTTGAACTCTATGATGAGGATTCCGACCCAACCTATCTCAAGAAATTGAACACCATCCCACCCTTAAATGAACTCATCAGGGAATATGGGGGAGACATTCCAGAAACCGATCGTTATTTCCTAAAGGAATTGTTACTATGGGGCCTTGTTTCGTACAAAAAATTGAGCAAATACCGCTTCCAAAACGGGGTCCGCTTTAAGGATCTATACGGCAGTTACATTAGTGGACTTTAATTACGTTCTAAAGGGGAAAACCTTAAAGAAAGTCAGGCTGCGCCATAGCCATTCCAATGGGCCATACTTAAAATGCTGCAACCACCATTTGCTAAGTACCATTTGAAGGGCTATGAATACCAAAGCGATCAAAAAGGTATACACCTGGCGAAGTTCCCCAATCAAACCGAGCCCCCATCCGAAGAGTATAAAAGTGAAAATGATACTTTGAAGAACATAATTGGTCAATGCCATACGACCATAGGGTGCAAACTTGCCCAAGATTTTTTCACCCTTTCCTTTTTTAAACCACATGACAAACAAGACAATGTAAATAACGGTCATTGCCACGTTGACCAAATCCATTCCCGTGAACCCGATCATGGCATTCCAACTTTTTATATTGAATTCGGTACCCATGCTGGCAAATCCACCGACCATTATCCCAAAGGATACCACAAACCCAATGCTGGCATAAATCAATACTTTTTTTAGTAATTTTTGTTCTTCCCGAAACCGCTTAAAGAATCCGCTTCGTCCCACAAACAGACCGATGAGGAAAAATGCGAAAGTGAAATACCCACGGCCAAAAACACCCAACTGATATTCAGCCTTATCAATATTCCCTTCTATGGCATTGGTGGCAAAAACATCCATGAGGGAGCCATTCTTTAACGTCTCGTAATACGCTATTATTCTTGGATCGTCAGGAGTAAAGTCAACATCACTGAAAATACTCTCCCCACCTGTAATGGAGAATAGAACAAATCGCGCCAAACCCAGAAACAGCAATACAGCAAACCCCAGTACCCATTTGTTCGGAACCCTATAAAAGGGAATTAGAAATAGGCCCAAAACGGCATATACCGTAAGAATATCACCCCTATAAAACAGGCTGTGCACAAAGCCGATTCCAAACAATAAAATCAAACGCCATAGAAAATGACCCCCAAAATAACCACCACGTTGATGGGCGTTATCCATTTGAATAAAAAAGCTCAATCCAAACAGAAAAGAAAACAGTGCAATGAATTTACCCCGTAGGAAAATTTCAATAAAACCATCCACTATATTATCCAAAATACCTTGATGGACGGCTTCATTAAAAGCCGCAGGGGTCCCTGAAGCAATATAATTTTCCACGACATGGCAAATCACAATTCCGGCAAGGGCAAAGCCCCTTATGGCATCGATAATTGTAATTCGTTCAAACGAATGGGAAATACTGTTGGTCGAAGACATGGAGGGTTGTTTTTTTGTTGATATTACAAAGTAAGACTACGATTTCAACCATATGTTACACTTTTTGGTCATAATAAAACGGGAAACACCTAGTAATTGATTTTTTGTATTTTAAGATAAACTTTTTGACGTGCCATACGGGTTGACAATTTTATTGATCGTCTTGGGAATTTACATTGCAATAAGCCTTGTGCTCTATTTCATTCAGGATTATATGCTTTTTAAACCCGAGAGGTTGCCCGAGGATTTTGAGTTCTTTTACGAAAATCAGATTACCGAAGAATACAATATTGAAACACGCGATGGTGCCACGATCAATGGACTTCATTTTAAATCTGCGGATCCTCGTGGGGTAGTGTTTTACTTAAAGGGCAATTCCAAAAGCATAAGGGGTTGGGGAAAATTTGCCGTTGACTTTACCCGACATAATTACGATGTTATTATGGTCGATTACCGGGGTTTTGGTAAGAGCACGGGCAGACGTACCCAAAAAGCGGTGAAAAGGGACATGCAAGTGGTGTATAACCAAATCAAGGAAAAGGTTTCTGAAAAGTACATCATTTTATATGGAAGATCTTTGGGCTCTGGGTTTGCGGCAAAATTGGCTTCCATGAACCATCCTCGAATGTTAATTTTGGATGCACCTTATTATAGTCTCAGCAAAGTGGCCAAAAAGTACATTCCCTTTATGCCCTTATCCCTATTGATAAAGTTTCCCATGCCTACCTATAAATGGTTAAAGTATGTAAAATGTCCCATTCACATTGTCCACGGTACGGATGATCGGTTAATTCCCTTTAAAAGCAGTGTGCGACTCTCAAAAATCAATCCCGAATTGACCACCCTGTATTCTGTTATCGGTGGTGGGCATAAGGATCTCAACCAATTTGAATCGTATCACAAAATGCTATCGGATATTGTCAATTCCAAGCTTCAAAAAGTGGATTTGGAAGGTTCCAGTATTCACGTAAAACACGCGTCCAAATCCAAGAAGGCCAATGCGAAGGCTTAAAAAAATTGGGGTAGCCCTATTTGTAATTTATATGTCCATAGCCGCTTTGTTGTACATACTTCAAGAAAAATTCATCTTTTTGCCCAGTCAACTTGAGCAAGGGTATCCCTATTCGTTCGACGAACCTTTTGAAGAATTTTTTTTGGAAGCAAAAGACGGGGCGAAACTGAATGCCCTGCACTTTAGGAGAACCGCTCCCCAGGGGGTACTATTGTATTTTCACGGGAACGCAGGTGACCTGTCACGTTGGGGCGAAATTGCCATTTATTTTGTCAAAAAGAACTATGATGTTATCATCATGGACTACCGTACGTACGGCAAAAGCTCCGGTGACCTAAGTGAGGAAGGTCTCTTTTCCGATGCCCAGTTGTTTTATGAATATGCACTTAAATCGTATGAGGAAAGGGATATCATAGTTTACGGAAGATCGTTGGGTGCGGCAATCGCCACGGAACTGGCCTCCAACCGAAATCCAAAAAAGTTGATACTGGAAACACCGTTTTTTAATTTGATCGATGTAGCTCAGAATCGATTTCCATGGTTACCTATTAAGCAGCTGCTGAAATATCGCTTTGAATCAAATCGATATATCAAAAAGGTAGGGTGCCCTGTTTCGATTTTCCATGGGACAGAAGATTCGGTAGTACCTTATGAATCAGGCCAAAAGCTGTTCAATACAATTGAGCATGGGCAAAAAAGGTGGTACCGTATTGAAAATGGCGAACACAACAACCTCATTGAATTTTCAACATTTCACGAAGGTATCCATACCGAACTCAACCAAACAGATTAGAGGAAAGGTAGCGATCCCCCCGGTCGCAAACAATGGAAACGATGGTACCGCCTTCCATTTCAGAAGCAAGCCTCAAAGCAACGGTTGCCGCACCGCCGCTGCTCATTCCTGAAAAAATGCCTTCTTCTTTGGCCAAACGTTTCGCCATATAGACGGCTTCCGTTTCTGATACGTAATGGATCGCATCAACCTTGCTGTCATTGTAGATACCAGGTACATAATCCGGTGACCATTTGCGGATTCCTGGTATTCGGGATCCTTCCTTGGGTTGTACCCCAATAATCTTGATGCTGGGGTTCTTTTCCTTAAGATAGGTGGACGTACCTGTAATGGTACCAGTTGTACCCATACTGCTCACAAAATGGGTAACCTTACCTTCGGTATCCCTCCAAATCTCAGGTCCCGTGGTTTTGTAATGTGCTTTCCAATTGTCATCATTACCAAATTGGTCCAGCATCACAAATCCTTCCTGTGCCACTTTATGTTCAACATAATCCCGAGCACCTTCAATACCAATTTCAGAAGGGGTCAAGGTCACTTTTGCCCCATACGCTTGCATGGTCTGGATACGCTCCTTTGTGGAGTTTTCCGGCATCACCAGTTCAATGTTCAGGCCATAGATTCCAGCTGCCATGGCCAATGCAATTCCCGTATTCCCACTTGTTGCTTCAATAAGTCTGCTATTTTGGTCAAAGTCGCCTCGATCTAGGCCACTCTTTACCATATTAACGGCAGGACGGTCTTTAACACTTCCCCCAGGATTATGCCCTTCAAGCTTAAAAAGCAAGTTGACCTTAGGATTGGAATTCAGCATCTTGGATGCGACCATAGGCGTGTTTCCTATAAGGTCCAAAATGGAATTAGGCATTGGAAACCGTTTTTATTTTGATTTCTGGAGTATGGAAAACCGTTGAATTTGGTGGTACGGAAGCAGTGAGCCAAGCATTACCACCAATCGTAGTGTTTTCACCAATTATGGTATCTCCACCAAGAATCGTAGCATTGGCATATATCGTAACATTGGATTCTATGGTCGGATGCCGCTTTACCTTATACAAGCTTTTGTCCACGTATAAAGCGCCCAGTGTCACCCCCTGATATAGTTTGACGTTGTTTTTGATAATCGCAGTTTCACCGATGACCACCCCGGTCGCATGATCGATAAAAAAGGAATCACCAATTTGAGCGCCGGGGTTGATATCTACCCCAGTTTGGCGATGTGCATATTCCGTCATCATTCGAGGCACCAAAGGAAAACCTTTATTATAGAGTTCATGGGCCAAACGATATATGGCTATGGCATAAAATCCTGGATAGGCCATGTAGACCTCTTCAATGGATAAGGATGCTGGGTCACAATTCAAGATGGCTTCCGCGTCCAAGTTTAATTTTTCAAGGATTAGGGGAAGTTGTGCCACATAGCTGTCCCAAACTTTTGAACAGGGTTTACGGGTATTCCAGCAAGCAAGTTCCACCAGAAGGTCAAAATCGTTTTGAAGGGTAGCCAGGTTTTCCCCTACCGGGGTATTGATATCGAATAGGGTATGGAACAGCCTATCGGTAAATGCTTCCGTATGTGTTTTTAACCTGTAGTCCAAGTAAAGGTGTTTCTTATGATGCTTTAGACGCTTAATAATTTGCTGCTTGTCCATTTTACGATTGTTGATTCGTCTTTAGATTAAAAGTAGCCATTTGCATAACCTTGAATGGTTAACTTTAGCATAAATTATTTGACTCTTATTCGTATGGAACATCCAGTCATTACAGAAGCTTCCCTTGAATTTTTAAAAAAACTTGAAAAGAACAATACTAGAGAATGGTTTACAGCGCACAAGGTGACCTTTAAAATCCATGAAAATGCAATAAAAATGTTCTATGGCGCCGTTTTGGAGAACTTGAATCAGCACGATGAGATTGAAAAAATGAAGATGTTTCGTATATATAGGGATGTGCGCTTTTCGAAGGACAAAACACCATACAAAACCCATTTCGCAGGTTCTTTTTCACGAGCTGGCGCCAGTAGGAGGGGAGGCTATTATGTAAGGGTCAAGCCGGGAGAAACTTTTATAGCTACCGGTTTTTGGGAACCCAATAAACAAGACCTTTTGAGAATACGTAAGGAGTTTGAGTTGGATGCCAGTGAATTTCGAAATACCATCTCGGACCCTGTGTTCACATCGATTTGGGGGGAACTTCAGGGTGATGGTGTGAAAACGGCCCCCAAAGGGTTTGACAAGGAGCATTCGAACATTGATCTGATCAAAAGAAAGCAATTTATTTTTGTTAGAAATTTTACGGACAAAGAGGTGCTTTCTTCTTCTTTTGTGAATGATGTGGACCACTCGTTTCGGGCCATACGGCCCTATTTTGATATAATGAGTTCCATTTTAACGACTAACCTAAATGGGGAATCATTGATAGACTAAGGCTTCTTTTTCCAATAATTGAATCTGATCTTTTATCCGGTTGATGACCATGTTCATCATGCGTTTGTTTAGGGCAGAGGAGTTCTTGGTGTAGGCTTGGTATTCCTCAACTGTAAACTGCCCAATTATAATACCTTTTAATGAATTTCTGAACTTAATATCCTTTTGAATGGAAGTTTCAATATATGATAAACGGTGCTCCAATGAGAGTTCGTAGTACTTGTTTTTGTGTTTCCTAATGTAATTTTTGAAGGCTTCTATGAGCAATATATTTTGAAGTTTAAGTACTGGCCTTAATGTTACATTTTGAAAATATTCGTCGTCTGAAGTGTCTGCATTTACTTTGGCTTTCTGCACAACTGGACGAATTTTTAAAAGGTGGGATGACCTTGTGTCCATAATGGAAGTTTTAATAAAAATACATATTAGATGTGCGGGCCGTAAATGGGAATCAATTTAGTTTTCCACTAGGATATAAACAAAAAGAGCCACAGAGAGTGGCTCTTTTATTTCGTATTGATACAATTATTTACTTACTCTCCAAGAACTCATCAAAGGACTTTAGTCTCAGTTCTTGTTTTTTCAAGTATTTGTCCCTGATTTTGACAAAATCCTGTTTGGCCTTATCAAATCTGGTGGTTATCACCTTTAAATTGCCCAATTCGGCTGGAGAAGGTTTGTCATAGCTGGATGCCACCTTACTGTAGAGATCGGCCATTCGCTCCCGCAGCTGTGGTTCTGCGGCCCCAACATAGTTATCGCCTGTGGTGATTACCAAGGTTTCCTTTAAAGTATTTAATTTGCCGGCTGTTTTCTTATCCCCATTGGCCGTAGCATTGGTCACAATTTCATCCAATTCGTATACCAAATGAGCCAATTCCTGAGTCATATCATATAACTGCATTGTAATCGTCTCCTTCAATTCACGATCTTTTCCAGATAAAGGCGAATTTTTATCGTGTATGAGGTTAAAGGTGTGTTCAAAGGTTTCTTTGCCCTTAGTCATCACTGCCTTGTAGGTACCAGCAGGTACCTGGGGGGATGTAAAGCCACCAAAAGTAAAGGTCTTTCCCTTGGCCATTTTAGGTTGTTTTCTGGTGTAATTCCAGTTGACAATGTTGATGCCCTTTGATTTGCCAGGTCCCAGCTCAACAATGGTATTTCCTTGCATATCCTGTATTTCCAGAGCCATTTTTCCAAAGGTGTGCCGTTTTTTCATATAGTATTTTATCAGCACATCCTTGGTTTTATTTCGACCGGCAAATTGGGTTTCAGCTCCAAAATTTCCCGAAAACGAACTCGTTTCATCAATAACGGTATCGGGAGTTTCAAAGAAGTGTAAGGTCTTCGACAATACGTCGTTGTTGATACTGCGCAAAGGGGAAATGTCATCAATAATAATCACTCCTCGGCCGTGAGTGCCCATAACCAAATCATTGGTCCGTTTCTGTAAATCAATGAAGTGAATAGCTACGGATGGCATATTGTTCGTGAACTTCTTCCAATTTTTACCTCCATCCATAGTAATGTAAAGTCCAAACTCAGTGCCTAGGAACAATAAGTCCGGATTTACATAATCCTCTTGGATGTTTCGGGCAAAACCAACAACATCATCAGAAATGATATTGGTCCATGTTTTTCCAAAATCCGTTGTTTTGTAGGCATATGGATTCATATCATTCATGGTATGACCGTCAAAAACAGCGTAGGCCGTTCCCTTGTCAAAAACACTGGCCTCAATATGGTAGCACCAAGTATTCTTGGGCAACCCTTGGATATTTTCTACGGTATTCATCCATGTTTTGCCCCCATCCTGGGTCACCTGTACGTTGCCGTCGTCCGTACCTACCCATATCACGTTTTCATCCAATGTAGATTCCGCAATGGTAAAAATGGTGGTATGGTTTTCCGCTCCGGAATTGTCCATGGACAATCCCCCGGAATCCTCTTGATTCTGTTTTAACGGGTCGTTTGTGGTAAGGTCGGGTGAAATGATCTCCCATGTATCGCCCATATCTTCAGACTTATGCAAATACTGACTTCCCATATAGAACCTATCTGGCTGATGGCCACTAACGGCCATGGGGGCATTCCAATTCCATCGCAGTTTTTGGTCTTTAGATACGGGTAAGGGCTGAACAGTTTTCGTCAACTGTCTTTCTGTGTCGATCCTCCATACGTTTTCCGCACCCTGCATTTCTGAATAGACAATGCTTTTTGTAGGATGCTTTAAAACCCGAAAACCGTCACCTGCTCCTACAGAGTTCCAATCCCTAGCTTCAATGCCGCCTGGGGAAGAGGAAGGTCCCCACCAAGAACCATTGTCCTGTAGCCCACCATAGACATTGTAAGGTTCTGCATCGTCAACACTAATATGATAAAATTGTGATAAGGGAAGGTTTTCAACAATTTCCATGGTAGTTCCACCGTCCCATGTGCGATAAACACCTCCATCGGTACCCACATACATGATATCGGAATCCTTAATACTGAAAATGATGTCATGGATATCAGAGTGCATATTCCCCAAATTCTTAAAGGTCTTACCCCCATCCCTGGATATGGACCCGCTTAGCCCTCCTTTCACCACAACATCCTCATTCTTGGGGTCAACTACAATTCTCGAGAAATAAAAGGGCCGTACCGTAATGCCAAAATCATTGTTCAGTTGCTCCCAAGAGGCACCAGCATCATTACTTCTGTACAAGCCTTTTCTTTCATTCTTTTCAGCTTCGATGACCGTGTAGAGCACATTGGGATCGGAAGGGGCTACGGCAATGGCCAATCTCCCCAATTTTCCTTCCGGAAAACCACTGTGGATTTTGTTCCAGGTCTTGCCCGCGTCCGTAGACTTGTACAAGGCACTATTTTCACCTCCCGACTCAAATGACCATCCGGTCCTCCTAAACTCCCACATAGAAGCATAAAGGATGTTCGGATTCGTAGGGTCCATGGTCAGGTCCGCACATCCTGTCTTAGGATTGACGTATAACAGTCTTTCCCAAGTGGTTCCCCCATCGGATGACTTGTAAACCCCTCGTTCCTCACTATCGCCCCATAGTGCCCCCAACACCCCTACGTAAACTTCTTGTGAGTTGTTTGGATTTACAATAATGTTGGCAATTCGCTCAGATTTTTCAAATCCTAGTTTGTTCCAATTCGCACCGCCATCCGTGGTTTTATAAAGGCCATCACCGACGGAGACGCTATTTCTCGTCCATGTTTCCCCGGTTCCCACATACATGGTCTTATCAGGGTCGTTTGGATCCAATTCCACGGCTCCAATGGATTGGCAGTACTCATCAAAGATGGGATTGAACGTAGCTCCACCATCATTTGATTTCCAGACGCCACCGCCTGCAGTACCCGCGTAAATGATTCTGCTGTTGGTTGGGTGCGCTTCCATATCATTGATACGTCCGCTCATCAGGGCGGGACCAATATGCCTAGCACTTAGATCCCCGAACAGGGCTTTACCATCAATATCGTCCAAGCTTTGGGAATGCCCCAAGAATACAAAACCGACCAAAAGAATGGCCAGCATTACAATTCGTTTTTTCATTGTTAGCCAGTTTAAAAAAGACCCCAACGCTTAGGGTCTTCGGTTATTTTAAAAATTACTTTTCTTCGGTTTCACCCATTTCTTCGGGAAAGGCAAACTCGGCAGCATCCACTTGTGGATTGAGTTCTATGGTTTCAATAGTGGTAGGGAATGTCTGCCCGTCTTTAACCCCTTGTATTATTGAAAAAGGAAAATACATCCCATCCACCTCTTGATAGTCACTCATTGTGATCTCTCCTGTCTGGCCTTTTTGAGGACCGCTGGTTATCTCAGATTGCACTGCTATGGGAACAAAGTTGTCCACATCGAAGAAATAAAATGAGATATCGTCTTGCTGGTTTCCATCAACCATTTTAGGTTCTTTGACCAGTTTTATTTTGAAGGTCTCGGCACCATCAATGGTTTCCTTACCTAAAAGCTCAACGGTATATCCCTTTTCTTTGTAGTCGATAAAAGAATCTGGAAAATCATTGGTATCCAATTTGAAGTTAGCTGTTTGTTCCGCATCGGATTTTTCAGCTTTCATGGTCATGAAATTGTGGCTCCACAAGGTTTCTCCGTCATAAACCCCTTGTTTGATAACCTTTCCTTGAAAGGTTATTTTCGTCATTTGCCGGCCATCTTTCATTTGGTAGATTTCAAGGGGAATCTCCATTCCTTGCTGATTGACCTTGGCGGTCATTTTCATTCCTTCCAAACTTTTCCAAGCGTCCATACCT
Source organism: Bacteroidota bacterium (assembly GCA_039184365.1). GTDB lineage: Bacteria > Bacteroidota > Bacteroidia > Flavobacteriales > Flavobacteriaceae > Croceivirga. The sequence goes on from JBCDBE010000076.1 coordinate 16,402, forward strand.
CCCGTATTTTCAAAATAATTTTCCAAAATTTCATCGGCTGTCTGTGCCTGAAGCGAACAAGTAAGGGCCATGGCAATAAAAGCCAAACTGATTTTTAATGTTTTCATTTTCTATAGTTTTATTTGAATTGACTCGTAAGTATTAAAAGTAGGGGAATTGTTACAGGATATACCAAATAATTGGTTAATTTTTTTCACCTTCCGTATGCTCTCACGATTTCCTTCAATTGCTTATCTTTAGAGGGTTATCTTAACCCAAACTTATGAAATTTGGAAAGGTTGATAACCCAGGGCTCGTCGATTTCTCCATTCCCCAGGACCATCCGAGCACTGAGGTTATTTTGTCGCAAGTGGACAAAAATCAAGACTTGAACTTGTTTATTGGCTGCGCAAAATGGAATCGACAGGATTTAAAGAACTTTTACCCTAGGGGAACCAAAGACGAGTTGGCATATTATTCCACCCAGTTCAATAGCATAGAGCTAAATGCCACCTTCTACAGGATATTTCCACCTGAGCAGTTTACCAAGTGGTATGACAAAACCCCATCTGGGTTCAAGTTTTTTCCAAAACTTGTCCAGGATATCAGCCATCGAAGAAGATTAAATGAACAGTGCTATCCCTTTGTGGACACCTACTTGGAAGCGGCAAGCAATTTAAAGGACAAGCTAGGAACCATTTTTTTACAGTTGCATAATAATTTTGGACCAACAAACTGGGATCGTGTCGTGCGTTTTGTGGAATATTGGCCCAAAGAGTTTCCATTGGCCATTGAATTCAGGCATACGGATTGGTTTAATGATCAAAAAGTTGCTGAGGAATTATACCATTTGTTGGAGGAAAACAATATATGCAATGTTTTGGTGGATACGGCGGGAAGACGGGATTTGATGCATATGCGATTGACCAATCATGAGGCCTTTATTCGCTATGTAGGGGCAAATCACCCGTCGGACTACCCCCGATTGGATGATTGGGTAAAAAAAATAAAATCATGGGTAGGACTTGGATTAAAAAACATCCACTTTTTTGTACATCAGAATCTGGAGTTGGAGTCTCCATTGCTCTCTGCCTATCTTATTGACGGTTTGAATCAGGAACTGGGAAGTAACCTGCAAATCCCGAAGACATTGGGGGGCGCCCAAAAAGGCTTATTTTAATAGCTCATGCCTACTTCAACAAACGTATTTTTCTGATGAAACCTCGGTTTTATAGGTGCGGCCATGCAACAGGTCGATCCAAGGTAAAATAATCCGATTTCACTTACTTTTTTGACCTCTGCCCCTAAGTGTACTTGTGGGTTCAACTCAATAGTCCCTACGGCAGGACCGCCAACAATGGACAAATGCCAGATTTCACCATATTTATCCTCAATGTCTATATTATAACGTTCGTTTCTAAATGCGGGTAATGAAGGATTTTGTTTGTAAATCCATGGGCGTAACACCACAAGATCTCCTGGGATATGCTGAACTCTAACAACAGTTCCATCGACAGGCGCGTGTATCCGGTGATAGTTCTTATTGTGCAAAAACACATTGGTAAAAGAATAATGGGACGGTATTTCCCCTTCTTTCAATCCAAAAACGGTTTCCACTTTTCTGGCGTCGCATTTTACCTGTGCCACTTCAATATTTTTTATTTCCCCTTCTTCACACAATAGGCCTTCACATGGCCACACCCAATCACTTGTGTTTTGAGGTACTGATTTGAATTGTCGAATAAAAAAATCCTGAAACGTGGCAAACCGGGGCTTTCCATTTGGGGGTTGAAATTTATCCAAATAGTGGACGTCTGAGTAGTTCATCCTCAAATAGGGCTTGATAAAATATTTGGAAATCGGTTTGTCATAAACGGAAGCATACCAGTTTGATATCTTTCTCTGCATAGGGCTTGGGATATTTCCCCAAATATTTATGGAAAGAAATTTGTATAAATAAGCCCTCCAATTAGGGACTTTAAAAACGGTAAAAGTGGGATCGGAATAATACGCTGATGAAACGTGCATTTTTTTGATGATGTTTGTTTATTGGTCCTTCAAGTTATTTTATCCATAATCCCATTCCCAATGAAT
>JBCDBE010000077.1:0-17873 GCA_039184365.1 Bacteroidota bacterium
CATATCAGTGAAAAGACTGTGGAATACCATATCAAGAAGTCTTTGAAACAGTTCAGGGCTTCTTTTTTTGGGTATTATTAAAATAAATGCAACAATAGTTTAGGGTAAAGGACACCGATATACGTGTACTATATAGAAAGCTTCTTCAATCTATGTAGTATGAAAATATCAAAAGAACTATTAGCCAAGTACGCCAAAGACGAATGCAATTTAGAGGAAAAGCGTTTTGTTGAAAATTGGCTGGATGAAAGCGAATCCCTTGACAACGTAAATGAAAAAGGAGCGTTTAAACAATACCATGACGATACCTGGGATAAAATCGCCCAAATCTCTGGATTCGGAAAACAAAAAGTCATTCCGTTTTCGAGACGATTTTTTCAATATGCTGCCGCTGCCTGCATCATATTAGGAGCTTTTATGGGCGGCCGTGTTACTGCCAGCTCAGGTTCCAAAAAGGTCGATTTTAACAAAGAATACGAAAACCACCTGTACTTAACAGGGGGCAACAATTTAAGGGCCAACCTTCCAGGTAGCCACTTCAAGCTCAAATTTGAAGGTACTTTACAACTTTTCAATGCTTCCAATAGAGAACAGGTCATTGTCACTGGCGATAGCACTTTTGTATTAAAATCAGGGATTAGCCATTATTTAATGGGTTCAACCGACAAGCCACAACTTATTGAAGAGATTGTGGGCTATCCAAGCATACCAAATGTAAGTTACCTTTCCATCCTTAGAATCGATGATAAATAAATGCGTAGTTCTTTAGCTGGGCTTATGGTGCTGCTAAGTTTTCATACTGCAATAGCGCAAGGAGGATTCTCTATCAAGGGTCGTGTTACGAACGTAAATGAGATGCCCTTACCCTATGCCAACGTGTTGATAAAAGATTTGGGCTTGGGTGCCGTCTCGGACGACAACGGATACTATCACTTGCAAAGGGTCCCTAGGGGTACCCACACCCTGACCGTTAAGGTTCTAGGCTTTGGGGAGCAAAAAAGAGTCCTTAAATTAAACGGTAACCTGACCGACGTGGACTTTCGCCTTTTGGAGGAAACCCGAGACTTGGATGAAGTAGTCGTGAAAGGCAAGAGCGATGCCCAAAAATTACAGGAATCGGCCCAGGCAGTCACCGTAGTGCGAACGGAGACCGTAAAGTTGCAAACGGCCGACCTTGGAGAGGTTATGGCCAAAACTGAAGGGGTAAGCGTACAGCGTGGGGGCGGACTGGGTTCCGGAACTCGTTTTTCCCTAAACGGACTTTCGGGAGACCAGGTGCGTTTCTTTTATGACGGCATCCCCCTTAACTTTTCCCCTTATGCTTTTGGTATTGCCAATGTACCGGTCAATGCCATCGATAGGATAGAAGTCTACAAGGGGGTGGTACCCATACAATTTGGGGCTGATGCCCTGGGCGGGGCGGTCAATCTGGTATCGCCCAATATCAATAAGAAATTTGGTGCCGCTGCTTCTTACCAAACCGGTTCTTTTGGTACCCACCGGGCCACCTTGAACCTAGAGCACTACAATGAAAATAAAGGCTTCTTCGCCAATGTGGGCGGTTTTTATGACTATGCCGATAACAATTATAGGATAGATGCCGCTATACCCAATGAACAAGGGCAGCTTAGACAGGTTACGGTGGAACGTTTCCATGATGCCTACCGTGCCTATGGTGTCAATGCAAGAGTGGGCATCCGAAACAAAAAATGGGCCAATGAACTTAGTGTCGAGGGCTATTACGGCGATTACGACAACGAAATTCAAAACAGCCAGGCTCCCGGATTGGTAGACCAACCCCAATTGGGTATCAACAATGCTGTGGCAGGTAACCCTTTTGGTGAAGTGGTCTTCACCAGTTTCTCCACAGGGGCTAACCTACACTACAATGTAAACCCTGCCCAAAAATGGGAATTGGATCTTAAAGCCGGATATAACTATAACGAGCGGGAATCGTTTGATGTCGGGAACAACCTATACAATTGGTTGGGAGAAGTGGTCAGGGTCAATAGGTTGCCCGGGGAATTTGGACAGGCAGACAATTTAATTACCATTAGTGAAAGTGTCTTTGCAAGACAACAGACAACGTATGCGATAAATGAAAAAAACAAGCTCAACCTGTCCCTTTCGCCCACCTATGCCTTTAGGACAGGGGACGACTTGCTCATTGAAGGACCGCTGGATCCGGCACTGGACGAGGGCAGATTGTTTGATTGGGTCAGTGGACTGGAATATCAACTGGAGCTGTTTGACAGGCGGTTACAGAACGTTGCCTTTGTAAAAGACTATAGACAAAAGGTTCGTATTGAGTCGTTCGATCCCAGTATTGATGAAATTCAAATTGATGAACGTTCGACAAACAATTTGGGGGCGGGTAACGGAATCCGGTACGATTGGTCGGATCGCTTTTCCACCAAGCTTAGCTATGAGTATGCCATACGCCTGCCCCGGCAAGATGAAATATTCGGCGATGGGCAGTTGATAGCGCAGAACTTGGAACTTAGTCCAGAAAACAGCCATAACTTCAACTTGGGACTGACATACGGAAGTAGGGAATATGCCAAGATAGATTGGCAGGTACAAACGAATTTTTTCGTTCGGCAGATTGATGATCTCATATTTCTATTGGTCGATGCGAATGATTTTGGCTCCTTTCAGAACGTATGGAGCGCTACCTCAACCGGGGTGGAATTTAGTGGTAGGATAGAAAATTTTGTCAGGGGACTCAGCCTATCGGGCAATGCCACCTATCAAGACTATAGAAACACTTCTGACACGGGACCCTTTGTGCAGTTCCGCGATGACCGTATCCCCAATGTACCGTACCTCTTTGCCAATGCGTCAACCGAATACCGGTTTCAAAATATACTGAAAAATGAAGATAGCCTTTCCCCGTACTGGAACCTGCGCTACGTCAATTCCTTTTTTGTGGGATGGGAAAGTGCGGGCCTGCAACAGTTTAAGGCCGAAGTGCCCAATCAAACGGTCCACACCGCAGGGCTTACCTATAGAATGGAAACAAAAAGATTACAAAACTCCCTGACCCTTGAGGTACAAAACCTGACCGACGCCAAGGTCTTTGACTTTTTCGGGGTACAGCGGCCCGGTCGTGCCGTTTTTTTAAAACTGACCACACAATTATGATTGCAAATGATGCTTTAACACTTAAAACAATTACAAAATGAAAAGAATGCTAAAGATTTTTGGTCTTACATTGGCCTTAGGAATCGTTTTTTATTCCTGCAATAGTGATGACGATGACAATGGTTCCACACAGGAACCACCCATAGGCATGGAAGATGACGACCCTATGGGTACGGACGATGATACGCCACCTGTGGAGGAACTGGAATCCGGATGGCTTATCGGTTACCGCACAAGTACGCCACAGGGACTGATCTGGTATATGGAGGCCAATGAAGAACTACCTGATGAGACCGACCAATCAAACGCGGTGGAAATAGGGTTGAACGCCGATATTTATACCCATGAAAGCGGCATCTATACCTGGAACGGTAATGCCGCTACCATCACCAAATGGGATGTGGACAGGACCAATCTCGAATTTTCGGTTACGGGTCTGTTGAGCTTGGCCTCTTCCGGAATAACCGGTAATGCACCAAATCTTTTCTTCTCGGAGACCCAGGCCTTTATTTCATTTCTGGCAGAAGGGGTTGTGGTCGAATGGAACCCTAGTGCGATGGAGATCATTGAAGTACACAATGTAGATCCCCTACCAGATTTGGGCACCACCTTTGGTTTCTATACCGAGCAGGTGTTGTATGCGACTTCTGACGGAAAGATTATGATGCCCATTGTATTCTCAACGCCCGTAAACTGTTGCGATACTTCCGAATTGCCAAATCCAGCAGGAGCCATGCTAGCGGTTTTTGATCCGGCCACCAGTTCCGTTGAATACCTTCGCGACAATCGCATGATCGCCAATCATTCTACCTTTATGACCGACTCCACGGATGGGGCATTTTATATGGTGCCCAACTTTTCAAACTCGTATTGGGAGCCCTACTATGATTTAACAGGCCAACCTATTCCCTATGGCGTTTTGCGAATCAATGCAGATGGAAGCTTTGACCCCGATTTCTTTGTGGATCTCACTGATTTTGTCGATATCACATTTTTAAGAAGTCAATTTTTCGTCTATGACCAGAAGTTTGTCCTTAGTTATTTGGATGCAGCGGACTATGAGCATCCGGAATCGTACGCTGATCGTTTTGGATCTTTCGGCCAAACGGCCGAATTGATCATTGTGGATTTGGTAACCGGCGATGTTATGGATTTTGCCGGGTTCAACGGTAGCGGTTTTGATGCAGCCATTTTCTTGGATACTGTGGAAGGGGTTAACTATTTTTCAGGTTTCAATGCGGCCACCGAACAAGGAGGTTTATTGATTCAAAACGGAACCGATGCATTGACCACTGTTACCGTACATAATGGCAACAATGACTTTCAGGCGATTGCTAAATTATGGTAGACGACCTTAGCGTTGGTGGTATTTTTTAATAGCTTAATGACATGGGTAGACCAATCATTCGGCATTTTTAAATAATGGATATGCCCGTTAAGGGACTTATAGGTAAAATTCACCTCTGGCTCGGACTTGCGTCCGGGCTGGTGGTGTTCATTGTATCCATAACGGGGTGTATCTACGTTTTCAAAAAAGAATTACGGTCACTTTTCCACAATAGCTATGTTCATATTAGTACTAAGGAGGGTTCAGATGGCAACTTTATTCCTGCTTCTGAACTGCTGGACATTGCAAAAGCTGAAATGGGCAAGGGTTTTAAGGTAACCCTTCTTGAAACGGGAAATCATGATAAAGCGGCTTCTGTTCGGTTTTATAAAGATAGTGAGCACGCTAAAGGCCGCCAGTTCGTTTGGTATGGCGATAAAAGTGATTATTTCTATACCGTTTACATCCATCCATTTTCAGGCCAGGTACTTAAAGTCGAGAATACCAAATGGGAGTTTTTCCATCTTGTGGTTCAGGTTCACACCAATTTATTGATTGGGCCAATAGGTCAAACAATTGTTTCTTTTTCTGTGCTCGTTTTTGTAATCATGCTTCTCACAGGAATTATCCTATGGTGGCCACATAATAAAAAATCATTTAGAACGCGCACCTGGTTTCGATGGAAACCAAACGCTAAATGGGCGCGCAAGAACTATGATTTACATAACATATTGGGCTTTTATATGCTGTTTTTTGCCTTGATCATTTCAATCACTGGGCTCAGCTGGTCCTTTGGTTGGGTGCGGGAAAGCATCGTTTGGGTGGGAAATGGAGGTACTGATGAAAAAACGGTCTGGCCCCTTGCGAAGTCCAATAGTATTGATGGAAAATCAGAACAAGGTATAAACAGGGCGCAGGCAAAATTGGTCAATACCTATCCAAATGCGGATGAAATCCTCATTTTCATGCCCCGAGACTCGGTTGCTAGTTTAATCGGTATCGTGAGATTAAAGGAAGATGTGATTCATTCTTGGCATTATTTTGACCAATACAGTGGTAAATCGCTGGATAAATTGCTTTTAGATGACATGCCCAGTGGAGAAAGATTAAATATGTTGGGATATCCAATTCATATAGGTTCAATTTTAAGCCTACCTGGGAAAATCTTGGCCTTCTTTGTCAGTCTTATTAGTGCCAGCCTTCCGGTCACTGGTTTTTTGATATGGTGGCGTCGTAGACGAAAACGGAAGCAGCGATCCAAAGGAAGAAAATACCCCGAACCTACCATCTTTCCAAAGTTGCAGAAGTAAGTGACTTAAAATGAAGGGGAGATGATATAAAATTGGACAGGGACGAAAACAATCGTACTAGAAATAGATATCATGGACAAAACAATGGGAATCAACGAGAACAGGTTAAATATCGTAAAACAGGTATTTACTGATTTCCTCAGTGCCAACGGACATAAAAAAACCGCTGAACGTATGGCGATATTGGAGGAGATATATTGCCTTAACGACCATTTTGACGTAGTTGGGCTTCACCATCATATGCGTTTAAAAAACTACAAAATAAGTATGGCCACCATCTACAACAACATGAAACTTTATGAGGAGGCCGGATTAATTGCAAAACACCGATTTGGCAATGGAATGGCCCAATACGAACGAAGTTATTTCCGGGGAGATCATGACCATATAATTTTGACCGATACAGGGGAGGTCAAAGAATTCAGAGACCCAAGAATAAAAGAAATCCAAAAATTGATAGAAGAGACCTATGGAATTATCGTGGATAGGCATTCCCTTTATTTTTATGGAAGGTGTTGTGAGCAAAAAAAAGATCGGCAAATAATCAACCATAGCAGTAGTTGATATAAAATTCCACAATACCTTAAAATGAGCGCTCTAGAAACTAACGTTCAATACTATTTCAGAAGTATTTTTGCATCCACAACACTGTTCAAATAGCTTGCGGCATTTCGGCTTAGGTTCTGACCAACATGGCCCACCACGGGATTTGTTCATAGGAAGAGGTTTCCCTTACCGATAATCCGATATTAAAAAGAGGATAAATGAAGATTTCCACAGAAAATGAGCTGTCTATTTAAGAGATGGTTTCACAAACCGGCGATTTATAATCCAATTTACTGGGTTCTTCTGTTTTCTGATTCCCCAACATTCTTGATTTGATAATTGGTTTTTTTGAGTTTGCCAAAATTATAGGAAACGGCAAACCGGACATAATTTGTATTAAACCTATTGCCGTAGATGATGTCCGTAGTGCCGGAACGGTAACTGCCGTCGGCCCGGATACCTTGAAAAACATCGTTGAAATCGACGTTCAATTTTAACGCATCTTCCCAGATTCTTTTTTCGATTCCTATATTCACTGTGGACTGGTTTTTTCGCAAATAGATCCCATCTTGTAGATCACTTAAATACCAGGCAGTGAAGTACATCGTGAACCAATTGCTGATTGTAAAGCTGTTTTGGGAATAAAAATAAAAGCTCGGTTCATTATCCCTGATTTCAAAAACACCAGTGTTATCAATTAAGTCATTGTAGCTAACACTTATGTTATTGATGGATTGCCACCATTTCAAATTGATATTCTTACTTAAGGTAACAAAAAAGGCATGCTCTTTATCGAAGTTAATAGTCTGCAAAACATATTCCCTTGATGCGTTCTCCAATTGGAACGCCGCTCTGGTGATTCGATCAATGGTATAGGTATACCCAAATTTTAGATTCCAGTCTTTGTGGGTCCCCCCTATTTCAAAACTATGTATTCGGGCAGGTTGTAAATTGGGATTTCCCCTAATTGAGGTAAACTCATCTTGATAAATCACAAAAGGATTTAAGGTTTCATAGGAAGGTCTTCGAATTCTGGAAGAGTAGGTAAAGAAAAAGTTGGTGTTTTTGGACAATTTTGTCTCAAAAGAAGCATTGGGAAAGACATTTATGTAATTATCCTCAATGACTGCTCCTCCGTCGACGCTGGTGAACAAGGTATAATCTGTGAGTTCCGTTCGCAACCCAAGACTATAGTCTGTGTTTTCGTTCAAGCGCCTGCCAATATTTAAATATAAGGCCGGTACCCTTTCATCATATTGAAAATTATTGGAAAGCTCAGTGTCTCTAATGGGTGTCCCATCCTCGTCCAAATCAAAGAAATCAGTAAATGATGTATTGTTTACATAAGCAAACTTACCTCCCATTTCAAGGCTGCTATTGTGGTAAACCTTGGTGTAATCGAGTTGGGCACTAACCATCTGAATATTTCCCTCGCCCGAATTATTTATCCTCGAGTTGCTTTCTGCCCCTTCAATTATGCTTGCCTCGTTTATCTGGTTATCAAAATCGTTCCTGTAAGAGGCATACTGCCCCCCTATAAATAGATTGGTGCCCAGACTGTCCAGTTGCGTTGAATAGTTTAGGTTAAAAATGTTTTTACGATTCAAATCGTCCATTTTCAAAATGCTGTTGTAGCTGCCAAACTCGTTATCGATTATCGTATTTTCGCTAATTTGGTCGCCTCCCATAGCTTCATAAGCACCATTATACTCGAGGGAGATATACGTATCTTCAGAGCTATCGTACTGTGCTCCAAGGATGTAGTTGGAGAAGTTATTCCGCTCGTACAACCAATCCAATTCGATATCGGAGCTAAAAAAGTCCCCAACTTCATCTCGTGTTCGCGTTGTGGTTTTCAGCCATCGATCATTTCCTACCAGCAATCCATAGGTGGCATTCATTGACCACTTTCTGCCTTTAGAACTAAGATCTACGTTCGTTCTATTGTCATACCCGGCAAAATCACTGTAGCTGTAGTAATTTTTGAGCATCCCTTTTGTACCTTCTTCTGTATTGCGTTTGGTTTTAATATTAATAACCGCATTACCTTCGGCATCGTACCGGGGACCGGGATTGGTAATGATTTCAATCTTGTCAATGTTGGAGGGCGATATGGTAGACAAACGCTCATTGCCCACCTTTATCCCATTTACAAATATCACGGCATCCCCCTTGCCAAAAATGCTGATTCCGTTGTTTTCGTCGACTAAAACACTCGGTGATTTGCTAAGTATTTCCTGGGCTGATGTACTGGTAGCTAAGGTGGTATTTTCAACTTTTATTTCAATGGAACCATCCGGTCTCTGTTTTACCAAAGGGGTTTTGGAAACCACAACTACTTCTTCCAACGCTGTTGATGCTTCCCCCACCACTATATCACCCAAATCAATTGCAGTCTGGCCTTCAAATTCCAAATTAATATAGGTATCCCGAAATTCCAAAGAAGTCAATTTTAGTAAAACAGTTTTTGCCTTCAGGTTTTCCAGTGCAAATTTTCCATCAAAGAAACTGGTTCCAGCTATGATTGTGGAGTCTATGGGAGATAGTACCAGTGCATTCCCAGCTAAAATATCGCCATTGGTATTCACTACATTCCCAGATATGGATGCAATGGATTGCCCGTCAGCTGGTTGTATCAAACAGAATACTGAAAGAGTTGTCAGTATTATGCCCTTCAATCGGTTACATGAAAAAATCTCTTGTAAAACGGTAATCCTAAACATAACTTACCCCCGAAAATGCCGGGGCAAGTTGATATTTCATATTTAAAATTTGGTTGTGGGATATATATTAGAAGTTCTATTATATATTTCAGAACCCTACCATGTGCTATTCTGTTTGAGACTTAAAATTGGCTGGAGTATGGCCAGTCAGTTTCTTGAAGGTGGTGAAAAAAGTGGATTTTGAATTAAAACCACATTCGTATCCAATGGCCTCTGTTGTATATTGATTATTTTGAAGTAACATTTTTTTAGCCGCATTGATTCTATGCTCATTGATAAAACTAGAAAAACTTTTACCCATGTTGTCATTTAAGAATTGTGATAAACGCTGCGAGGGCATATTTAATTCATCTGCAACATCAGCAATTTTCAGATTTGGATTTCTAAACAGTTCTTCTTCTTTAAATAAACGATTCAATTTTGCAGATAGCATTTCTGCCTCAGAAGGATCAATTTTCTTTGATGCATATTTCACATGAGGCTCAAAGAATTCCGATGTCTTTCGGAATTTGAAGATCCAAAGAAATAGCAGGCCGTAAAAAATAATGGAAAACGACAATGCGCCGACCATGTAGGTAGTGTGCGAGGTTATAATAGGTCCAATCCAGAATATACTTATCCCCAAAAAGAGACTTACCAGCCATGTTTCCTCATCATTGGAACTAAACTTTTGTAGGAACACCTTACGAAAACTTCTTTTAAGAACCTTAAACGTCAGAACCAAATAAATAAACCATTGGAAGTATATGAATACCACTACGTATTGCGAGAGCAAAGTAGGCCCATTTACATAACTGAAGGTTAGCGGATGGAGTAGACCAATAACAGGAATTGCAATAACCGACAGGATAATATGGAGCCACCAATAGGTTTGGGTATTCGTATTTTCATTTGTTGAAGACTTGACATACAGATAAAAAAATGGCCCAATCAAAGCATTTGCAGAAAACCCTATTTCAACTATTGCTTGGGAGAGGCCCCAATCAAAATGAAGAAAGACTGATGTTATTATTTTGACACCGATTACCACTAAAAGCGCAGCAATAAAATAATTGGCATTGGACCTGTGTTTAACCAGGAATGCAAAATAAATACTTAAAAAAAGGGCGTTAAAGGCACCAAGTACCGCAAAGAAAAATAATATTTGATATTCTGTATTCAAGCTAGGACTAAAAATACAAATACATCAACCTAGTAGCTATATTCTTTCCATTTAAAGAGACTATTTTGGATTGGATTACTTTACAAGCGTTTTGTGGCAATTGGGGCATATCTTAAAAGAAGGTTTAATGGAACTGACTTATTGGTTTCGCCTAAGATTGCGATTGAGCTTGTACCATCCAGATGATTTGATGATGCCAAAGTTCCATTGTTAGACCGTCTGTAAAGATTCCAAAAACATTTCCGCGTTGGACATATGATTTTCCTTCTTTTCGGGAGCTATCTTATCATACGTTCGAACCAGCATGCCCAACCTTGGGTTTTTTAGGAAAAATTCCCGATGTACGTCCATAAATCGCCAAAAAAGTCCATCCCAGGTTGCTTGCCATTCACCTTTTGGATAGTTGCTCATTTTCATCAGGTAGTTACTCCCACTGATGTAAGGCTTTGTGGCAAATAGTCCGCCATCTGCAAATTGGCTCATTCCATAAATATTGGGCACCATGACCCAATCATAGGCATCGATAAACAATTCCATAAACCATCGATACACCTCATCGGGATCAAACTCACATAACAACATGAAGTTACCCAGTACCATAAGACGCTCAATATGGTGGCAATACCCTGTTTTTAATACTTTTTTGATGGTAGTATCAATAGGTGGAATACCTGTGGTTCCCTTATAAAAAGAAGATGGGATTTTTCTTTTAAAGCCCCAGAAATTTTTGGTGCGTTCTTCTCCACCATGAAATTGATAGATTCCCCGAATGAACTCGCGCCAACCTATAATTTGACGAATGAAACCCTCAAGGGAGTTTAAGGGGATATGGTTTTCTTTGGCAAAGGAAATGGTCCTATCAATAACGTTTTGAGGCGTTAGTAGGCCCACATTCAGCATCGGTGTCAAAACACTGTGGTTTAGGATGGATTCCTCTTTCACAATGGCATCTTCATAGGGTCCAAACTCGGCAAAACGGTACTCAAGAAACTGTTGAAGCCAGTCTTGGGCGGTAGAAAATGAAATCGGATAGTAGACCTCGCCATCAAGCTCGCCCAGGTGATGCCCAAAATGTTCGCTAACATACTGTTCTGCCTCATTATGATATGCTGTTCTGTCTGGAAAATGAACACCTGGAGGTACTTTTTTAGCTGGATATTTTTTTCTATTCTCAGTGTCAAAGGTCCATTTGTCGCCCAAAGGTTTGCCGTTTTTTTCCAGCAGTAGTTGGCGCCCTTTTCTCTGTTCAATGTAGAACTTGGTTTGATGGTATCTCTTTCTACCTGCCTTGAAATGGATTTTTAAGTCCTCTAAGGAATTCAAAAACATGGGGGAATCATATACTTGAACCTTCATATTTTTGGTTTGGGCAGTATCCTCAATGCGTCGAAACAACCAGTCATCCACGGGGTCAATACATAACACTAGTTCAATCCCTTCCTCAGAAAGCCTTGGTAGGAGTTTGCGAATGTCACTTCGGTCTTCATTTGCTTCAATATAAACGACCTCTTTCCCCATTGCATTAAGGTAATCGGCATAGCATTTCATAGAAGCACGGTGGAAAGCGATTTTTTGCTTATGAAATGGGTGTTGATGAAAGAAAAGCCATTCTTCCACTAGATAAAAAGGATACTCATTAGCCAACAAAACACTTTTTTCAAAAAGTTGGTGTGGAAAAACGAGATTGACAGTTTTCATGTGTTCTTGTTTCGTCTACAGCGTTCACTGCAATATTTGATTTCCCCCCAATTACGTTCCCATTTTTTTCTCCATGCAAACGGTCGGCCGCAAATCGGACAGATTTTAGTAGGAAGCTGGGACTTGTTCATGCCTATCACTTCAGCTCTTTTTTACACTTTTTCCAAAAGGCAAAAAACGAAGGGAAATATCCCGTTACGGTGAACATCCAATCCCGTTCTTCTTGGATGCCTTGATAATGGTTGTTGGCCGGATGTTCTTTGAAGAATACCTGACCCGTGATATGCTTACTGATTAAGTCTTGAAATTCTCCGACAAAAAGTTGGGCTCCATCTATGTTTTTGGAAAGTTTTAGAATAAACGCAATCGATTTTTCAGAAACAGGATATTTTTCAAAGTGTGAGGGCTCCAATAGCAGGATGCGGTTTGCTTTTTTTTCCGATTTCCAATTTGGGTCCAAATTGTAGAAGTTGTAGATAAGGGTCGGTAGGGCAGGGTCAATGGTTAGGACGTCACTTTTTGGTAAGGAAGTTTTGAGACTAAAAGGGGTTAATTTAGTTAACTCATCAGGGATTCCCATGTTGGACAATTCTTCATAGGAAACATCCAAAAAGGTATTTTGTTGCTTGGAATAACAGAACTTGTTGATGTTTCCTTGATTGGCATAATATTTTTTAGAGCTATTGGACCCAGCGACCCATTGCCAGCTTAAGGCATTGCTCGCCCAGTCGCCATCAAGGAGGTGATAATACATCCATTTTGCCGGTTGCGACCAGTGGCATTTAGCAACGTTACAACAAATTGATGCAATATACATGCGAACATGGTTGTGCAAATACCCCGTTTCATAGAAGAGGGTCGTAGCGGAGTCCAAGGCTTCAATTCCAGTTTTTGCAGCAGTGACCGCTGCTGGAATTCCAAAGTTCACGGCATCGGGCTGTGGTCTTTTTAAATCAGCATTTATGACATCGCCTTTTACCTTCCATACGTGTTGCCAATAGTCCCTCCAGGCCAATTCCTGAAGGAATTTTTCAATGCGGTGTGGCTTATACCCTCTTTTCAAAATGGCTTCCATAACCTGCTTGGTGGAAATAACGCCCCTTGAGATATAGGGCGATAGATAGGTAACGGCACCATCAATGAAATTCCTTGATGAACCATAGGCAATGGGTTCAATGTCACCAATTCGTTTGTTGATAAAATCAATGGAGGTATGGAAAACAGTTTTATTTGCTACAGTTGTTTCCACTTATCTTTTTCTGATTCTGTTACCTGAAATATTTCTCTGTCTGGAACACTTAAAGCGGTTGATATCTGGATTACGCTTTTTTAAGTGCTTTTGGCTGACCCCACTGTTGACGCGTTTTCTCCAAAGATTGAAGCTCCCTCGTTTGAGCTCGGCGCGCATAATTTTAATGACTTCCTTTTCCGGTAGCCCAAATTGAAACTCAATAGCCTCAAAGGGCGTGCGGTCTTCCCATGCCATTTCGATGATACGGTCGAGTTCGCGTTCAGAAAAATGACGTTTCATGGTTTAGGCCAGTGCATCGATTTTTTTCATGACCTCTTCCGCCTCCGCCACTTTTTCATCACTGAGTTTGCGGTTGGTCGTACTCAGTTTGTGTGCTTCCGCCATAAGTTTGACATATTTGTCCTGTAACTTTTGTTTTTCAGTTTTTCTTTTAAACCACCCCATTTTGTTTAATATTAATAAAAAATGTTTAAACAAAAATAAGGAAGATTTTTGGATTACTCTTTTTTGAAGTGTAAAATAAAGGTGGCATTGAACCCAAAAAACAGATTGCCGTCCCTAGTGTTAAAGTTATTCCGGGTTTGGGTTATAAAGGCATCTTCTGCCATATTTGGCGTATTTGTAAGGTGGAACTGGAGCATCAAATCCGTGAGTTCCCAGTTCACCCCAATGGCAAAGGCGTCATAGGTGGTAACCGAATTGATTGGGTTTGCCAAATAGTAGTATTCCGAAGAAACCGAAACATGGCCGCCAATGCGATACCTTCCCCCAAGGCCCAAAGCAAAATGATTGGTATCATCCAATGGATTTCTCGTGGAATTTCTATGGATAAAGGTTGGGGACAGTTGTAGGGAGAGGTTCCTTGTAAACTTTCGGGCAAGCAATGCTTGCGTGGTAAACGAAAGTTTATCCGAAAATCCGTCACTGGCATTGATGCTCCTATTTGGATTGGTTCGTATGCTCATATTTTGAAAGAGGGTTATCGTAAATGGTGACCCCTTTCCTTCTTCCACCTGTTTTACGATCCTATACTTGGCATAACTATCGAATATCCCATCAAAGGTGGTGATTCCCAATCCTGCTGTCAAGCGATTGGATAAGGCATAGGATACGCCAAAACGCGTACTCATGCGATCGGCCAAAAATCCCTGTGTCCGTTGGGGAATATTCCAAAAACGTGAATTTGCCGATAGTTCCATAGTGCCCTGGTTTCTGGTCTGTACGGACTGCCCCAAAGCCAGTGTCGTTGTCTTAAATGTGGCTTCCGTAAAGCTTTTACCCTGTGCTACTTCCTTCTCAACTTCCTCCAACAAGGATTGTGATGCCACATAATTATATGTGAGTAACAACAAGAACACTCCCAGTAAAGAGCGACTATTTTTCATAGGGTGCGTATTGAATTCTAAATGTTACCTCAATGGTCTTTGCAATATTTCCCGCCACAATAGGCGGTATTTTTATTTTGTAGTCGGCTACCGTCATAACGAATTTACCAGTTAAAACCACTTGACCGTTATCATTGGTAATGGTAGTTTTAATTTCTTTTTCTTTGGTAACCCCATGAAGGGTAATGGTTCCCTTAATAATTTTGGTCTGTGACTGGGGTAGGGAAGTATCAAAGTCGGTGATGATTCCTTCAAAAGTAGCTTTGGGAAAGATGTCCGATTCTATATAACTCTCATTGAAATGCTCTCGCATCAAATCCTTTTTAAAGACAAATGCCCGCATGAGCATGCTGATGGCAATCTCCTCTTTATCAATGTCGATAAGGCTGAAGGCCTGATTATTGGTGGCTTCTATATTTTCTACGGAAGTATAGGAGAAAAATGAAACTTGACCCTGCCTTGCAATTAGCCTATTTTGGGCAAATACCATACTGACAGGTAAAACCAGTAACAAGAAAAGAATGGTTTGTTTCATTTTATGGGTTTACAAGAACGCAGTTTAGTAAAATGGCATCCATTAAAAAACCTTTGCATACGCCCTTTAACGTTATGGTATCGCCTATAGTTACTTCATTGATTTGCCCTACCTCATCCTCATCCATATCACAAATGAGGCAGGCATACTCACCTTGTCCTTGCAATAATACGGTATATCGGTTGTTCAAAAAAGTGACCTCCTTTACGACCCCTTTAACTTGAATGACCCGTTCCACAAAATCCGAATTGGCCTTCGATTCATCCTCGATAAAGCTGGCCAATAGGTCCGCTGAACTGATTTTTACCTCAACACGCGTATCAGGGGTAATCTTCTCAGGTGATTTGTCAATGTAACATAATGCCCAAATGGAAATTAAGGTGATTACTGCAGCACATACCAAAATAAAACCTGCTTTCTTATTTTTCATCTTTTTTCTTAACCGCCCTGTTTTTAAAAGAATAGGGGCCGGAGTTTGGCCTACCGACCCCTAATTTGAGGACTAAACTTAACTTAATTCGTGAATCATAGCAATTTGTCCCCCATTAATTGGTAATTCCTTTACTTCAAAACCCTCGGTCTTATGATAACCATAGGCACCGTTATCGTCTTTACGACAGGAAGAGATTAGTACTAAAAGAAGCAATAGGAATAGTTTTTGTGTTGTCTTCATTTTTAAATTGTCTTATGGGTTACTGGTTTGAACCGTTTCCACTTCCCAAGGTGGGCGTAGTATCTTCGGCCCAATCCTCGGGAGTGAACCCTTCACCATCATAGGCAATACTAGATCCAGAGGAAACATTGGGCACAAACCCACCGGCAGTCCAGATACCGGCTTCCACGGCAACGCTCTCACGTACATTTCCCGAGGCTCCCCATTGGACAAAGCTTCTGATGTTTTCCGCATTGCCAAATCCGTCGTTATTGGCATAAAGACCCAGACCGCCAGCATCATCCGGTGCGGATAGGGTCACAGGGCTAATGACCAAGAATCCTCCCGGTGCCAAGTTTAGTTCCCCGGACACTACCGTAGTGGCTGCCTCATTACCTATCCTGAAGTACTGACCTGGTCCAAAACACATCCAATAGGTGGAAAGGTCCACCGTAACATTGCCGTTGTTATACAGTTCAATGTAATCGTTGATCAAATACTCCACTTCATTGATTACAATGGAGCGTACTTCTGGTGCGGTGAACTCATTGGGACCCCCAAAGGTTGTGGTTGTGGTTTCCGACCAATCGGCTGCGCTGGAACCTTCACCATCATAGGCTATACTATTTTCGGTATTTTCCACCACTTCAACATATTCGCCGGCAGTCCAGATACCAGCCTCCACGGCTACATTTTCCCTAGGACTTCCCGCAGTACCCCACTGTACAAAATCCAAGATATTGGCGGCATCCCCAAAACCGGCGTTATTGGCATACAATCCTAAGCCACCGATAGCGTTGGGCATATCATAAGCAATATTAAGAAAGCTGCCTGGAGCCATTTGCAACGCCCCTTCAACCTCCAGGTCGCCAATTCTGCGGTACGTGCCTGGGCCAAGACAAAGGAAATAATTGCTTACATCGACCATTGCGGTACCGTTATTGTAAAGCTCCAAGTAATTTCCTAGGTACCCCACTTCATTAAGTATGACCGAGACAATAGGTGCGTTGAATACATTGGGCTGACCAAATGTTGTTGTGGTGGTCTCTGACCAATCTTCCGCGCTTGAACCCTCGCCGTCATAAGCTATACTGTTTTCAGAGCTTCCAATCACCATAACGTACTCCCCGGCGGTCCAAATCCCGGCTTCAACCGCGACATTTTCCCGGGGACTTCCAGCGGCACCCCATTGCACAAAATCCAAAATATTGGCGGCATCCCCGAAACCATCGTTATTGGCATATACGCCTATTCCACCAGTAGCATTTGGCATTTCATAAGCGA
Organism: Bacteroidota bacterium; assembly: GCA_039184365.1. GTDB lineage: Bacteria > Bacteroidota > Bacteroidia > Flavobacteriales > Flavobacteriaceae > Croceivirga. The sequence continues at coordinate 17,019 of JBCDBE010000077.1, forward strand.
TATTCAAAAAGGAGCCGGGTTCCATTTCTAGTTCTCCTTCTACTTGCAGATCACCAATTCTACGATAGGTACCCGGGCCAAGGCAAAGGAAATAATCACTTACATCCACGGTTGCCGTGCCGTTGTTGTATAATTCCAAATAGTTACCCAAATACCCTACTTCATTAAGAACAACGGAGGCGACCGCTTCTTCCGGGGCAGTAATCACGTTGGCACTTCCTAAAGTGACCGTGGAAGTTTCACTCCAATCCGACGAAGCTTCTCCTTCACCATCGTAAACAATACTGTTATTTTCATTTCCGAGCACATTAACAAAATCACCTGCTGTCCATATACCCGCATCAACAGCAACATTTTCACGGGCACTCCCTGCATCACCCCATTGGACAAAATCGGCAATGTTGGCTGCATCGCCAAACCCGGAATTGTTGATGTAAAGACCCAAACCGCCTGTAGCTCCAGGACGCTCATAGTTCAAGACTAAAAATTCCCCAGGTTGCATGTTCGCATTCCCGCTGGCAATAATGTCACCTACCCTTTCATAAGTGCCTGGTCCTAGGCAAAGGAAATAATCACTGACATCCATGGCGCCATCACCATTGTTGTAAAGTTCCACCTCGGCATTCAGATAGGCTACCTCATTAATTACAATGGAAGCCTGTCCCGTAGGCGTGTTATCAATCGGGTCCGGGATTTCTACCGTTGGGTCGTTGTCATCATCTTCAGAGCATGAAAGTAATGCAGCTCCGATGGCAAATAGTAGTACTAATTTTTTCATTTTGAAATTTTTTAAGATTTAATGATTTATTACGCAAATCAATTAATACCAAGGGTTTACTATACTATAAAGGTGCC
>JBCDBE010000078.1:0-17742 GCA_039184365.1 Bacteroidota bacterium
CAAAAAGATTCCCAATCCTGCTCCATAATGTTAGCTATTTTTTTTAGAATAGGTTTTGGTCAAATAGCAGTAATACTTGTGGTTGTTTTACTGATTTTTCTAGCTACAAGAATGTTTAGGAATAAAAAATAAACCAATCCTATCCGCTTTAGTCACGGGACAAGGTATATGCCCTATACTCATCTCCGGAAGCGGTTCCCATTTTTCCACCTCCGCAGGCAATGACCAAAAATTGTTGTCCGTCGACTTCATAGGTAGCAGGTGTGGCGTATCCTCCGGCAGGAAGTTGGTCTTCCCATAATTGCTTTCCTGTATTTAAATCAAAGGCACGGATTTTTTCATCATTGGTGGCGGCGATGAAAAGTAACCCCCCGGCTGTGATGACCGGTCCTCCATAATTTTCAGTTCCTGATACGGGAACATGGGGATCGTTGAGTTTTTCTTCATGGCCCAACGGGACTTTCCATAGGTATGCCCCCGTATTCAAATCAATGGCGTTCAAGGTGCCCCAAGGGGGTTTTACCACAGGAAAACCACGGTCATCCTTAAAACGGCCAAAACCGGCAACGGCGTAGGGTACCTTTATGGATGATTTTTCTGCCCGATGATCGGTTTCCATTTCCATTCCAATTACAAAATGGGCAACGGCATCAATTTCTGATTCCAATAGATTGGGCATGCCGGGCATTGCACCTTTCCCATTTTTGATGATGCTTCCAATGGAATCCAATCCAAATCGTTCTTTTACGTTTTGTAGTTCTGGAATACCTGCCAGCCCTTGTAGTTCTCCACCATGGCATCGGGCACAATGGATTTGGGTCAAAGCCTCCCCGGGATGGGTATCTTCACTATCACTCCCTTTCACGGCTTTCATACGAACGATCCAGGGCATCTCATTGGAGTTCACATACATGACCCCATCTCTAGGGTCAAGTGCTGCACCTCCCCATTCAGCCCCGCCATCTGCGCCGGGATAAAGGATAGTTCCTATGGTATCGATGGGAATGTACTGTCCTTTTGACGTAACGCTTCGTAACTTTTCCAATACGGTAGGAGGGTCAATATTTTGGTCTTTATCCACAAAATCATCCACAAAAGCGGGACGGTTGGAGTCGTATAAATCATCTCTGGTAAGTTGCTGTCTTGCAAAGGGTTTAGGTTTTGTAGGTAAGGGTTGGGTGGGATGTGCCAGTTCCCCCATTAGTGGTGAAGCGGGATATGATTTTTCTTCAATGGGAAATAAAGGTTCGCCAGTAACTCGATTGAATACAAAAACATGGCCGCTTTTGGTCACTTGGGCCACGGCCGGAATTTTTTCACCATCCCGTTCCATTTCAAATAGATTGGGAGGTGCGGGAAGATCTCTATCCCACATATCGTGATGTACAAACTGGAAATGCCATAAGCGCTCCCCGGTTTTGGCATCCAGTGCCAACAGACAGTTGGCAAATAGATTCTCTCCATGACGGTCACCACCATACCAATCAAAGGCTGCAGAACCTGTTGGGAAGTAGACAATGCCCCGTTCCAAATCGACTGCATTGCCCGCCCAACTGTTGGCACCACCAACAGTTCGATAAGCTTCTTTGGGCCAAGATGCATAACCGTATTCTCCTGGTTGGGGAATCGTGTGAAATGTCCACTCAATTTTCCCGGTGAAGACATTGTAGGCACGAATATGACCAGGGGAAGAACCGGGGCCTTCACCCACTCGGGTACCCATTATGATAAGATTTTCATAGATGGCTCCAGGTGTATTCGCATACACGGCCATTTGGGTAATGTCCCTTCCTAGTCCGGCCCTTAAATCGATACTACCGTTATCTCCAAAAGTGGAAATGGGTTCTCCCGTTTTTGCGGAAACGGAGTACAATCGAAATCCGGAGGCAAAAAACAGTCTTGAGTCCTCATCGGGTTGATTGGACTCCCAGTAACTCAACCCTCTATTTAATCCCAGCCCAGTGTTATCTTTATCAGAAGGGACATATTTCCAGAGTTTTTGACCGGTTTGTGCATTGAGGGCAAAGAGCTCGATAGCGGGATTGACCCCATAAAGTGTGTTTTCCACAATTAGTGGGTTGGTCTGTATCTGAGTGGTCCGTCCCTCTTCCAAACCACCACTTTTATAGGTCCATGCCAGTTGCAATAAATCGACATTTGAGGTATTTATTTGGGACAAGGCAGAATAATGGGTGCGTTCAGGATCACCTAAATAATGTTGCCAAGTAGCGAGTGAGGTTTTTGAGGTATCTTTCGAACAAGAAAATAAAAGAAAAATACAAAGGATTAAACCAAACTTTCCCATACTGTCGATTTTCCTAAAAATAAAGAAAATATCAGCCAAACAAATAAGTGACCACATCTTCTACTTTAGCTACCAATTGCACTTCAACCTTTGGGTTTTTAAGCCCGATTTTATTGCTTTTGGAAACAAAGATGGTCGAGAAGCCTAATTTTTCAGCTTCAAGGATGCGCTGGTCCACACGTTGCACGGGCCTTATTTCACCTGCCAAACCAATCTCAGCGGCAAAGCATATTCCTTTTTCAATGGGAATATCGGAGTTACTGGAAAGGATGGCAACCATGACCGCCAAATCAATCGCGGGATCGTCCACGGAAATGCCGCCGGTAATGTTCAAGAAAACATCTTTAGCCGCTAATTTAAAACCAGCTCGCTTTTCCAAGACGGCTAATAGCATGTTCAGCCGTTTGGCATTAAAACCCGTTGCGGACCGTTGCGGGGTTCCATATACCGCCGTACTGACCAAGGCCTGAACCTCAATCAATAAGGGTCGCATTCCTTCCACGGTAGCGGCAATTGCAGTACCGCTTAGCTCTCCTTCACTATTGGAAATCAATATTTCAGATGGGTTCACCACCTCCCGGAGACCGCTCCCTTGCATTTCATAAATACCCAGTTCTGAAGTGGAGCCAAATCGGTTTTTTAGGGAGCGTAGAATGCGATACACATAGTTTCGATCCCCCTCAAACTGAAGCACAGTATCCACCATATGCTCCAAAATTTTGGGTCCTGCGATGGTACCGTCTTTTGTGATATGACCGACCAAAATAACCGGGGTGTTGCTTTCTTTGGCAAACTTGATAAGCTCGGCCGTACATTCACGAATTTGTGAGATACTTCCAGCAGCCGATTCAATATAATCGGTGTGCAAGGTCTGTATGGAATCAATAATGACCATATCAGGTTCCAGAGCAACGATTTGCTGAAAAATGTTTTGGGTTTTGGTTTCGGTAAGTACGAAGCAGTTCTCAGCATTTGGAAGAATTCGGTCCGCCCGCATTTTAATTTGCTTTTGACTTTCCTCCCCAGAGACATATAGCATTTTCAATGGGAGTTTTAGGGCAATTTGAAGGAGCAAAGTACTTTTCCCAATACCGGGTTCACCTCCCAAAAGGGTCAAGGAACCGGGGACCAACCCACCACCTAAAACCCGATTAAATTCTTGATCCAACATAGTAATACGAATCTCGGACTCATTTGAAATTTGATGGACGGGAAGGGGTTTTGCGGTTCTATTCTGTTTTGAAGGATTCGTTTTCCAGGACGCCTTTGTCTCTTTCTGGACTACTTCTTCAACAACGGTATTCCATTGTTTACACGAAGGGCACTGCCCAACCCACTTCGGATATTGGGCACCACAGTTTTGACAGAAAAAGGCAATTTTGGTCTTCGCCATCCAAAGCTTGGAATTTGGCTAAAGATAGTGTTTTGGATGGTTGGTAATTGGATTTTTATAAGGTAGAATAATTCGAATTAGCGAAACATAAAGACAATCTAGTATCCAAAATCCGCCTTAATGGCATCAATCTTTTCGAGGGCCATGTCTTTTGTTAAAAAGTCAATGGGTTCCATCATGAATGATTTTTCAAAAGCTTTCATGGCTTTTTTAGGCTCTCCCGCCAGTTCTAAATGTTCCCCTTCCAAATAAAAGCCAAGCATGGTTTCAGGAAATTGCTTTTTACAGATTTCCGATAATGACCTCAAGGAATCAAAATCGTCTTTTTTCAGGGCACCTGCGTAAATGGCCATGATATCGTTCAACTCCACGTCTTTTCTAAAGCCCAATAAATTTTCGATCATACCGTACTTGTCCTCCAAATACTTAATGACCGGTTCATTGGAAGCCAGAATTTGCTCTTTGTATTCTTTAGGGCTTATTGGCCTAAACAACTTAAATACATTGTCAAAGGCCTTACTAATTCCATAAGCCGCTATGGAAATGTGGTCTGGCTCTTGATATTCATCAAAAAAATAGTGTAAGTTTTCCTTGTTAATGGAAGCAATGGCATTGTTCATTTGAAGGATTCTATTGCGATCTTCAGTTTTGTTCTTTTCCAGAATCAAATCATAAAAAATTTCTTGATTTAGGTCAGATAACCTCGAGGGTATGCGACTTTCCATTTCCGTGGCCAAAACAGGTGAAATGATCAGATATGAATTGAACAGTGACTTGTCCTTAAACAAAAAGTAGTTGCCAAAATTCGCCGTTATGTCATACCCGATGAACATTTTGAAAGGAGCTACATTATAACTCGTCTCCAGATACGGAATCAGTTCGGTTCCCAAAAACTCGTAAAAGAGCTTTCCTTTTTCGGTAGGCAATCCAGTGGTTTGCTCAAAATCACAGTCTTCCCAACGCAGTTCATTTTCTTCTTGGTGCACTCCAACGATAATGGATTCTGGCATACGATGGTACTTGCTAAAAAACTTGGCATTGGAAACTACAAGGTCAAAAAGGTAATCAGCATCCAATACTAAAATCAGGGGATATTTTTTGTCCTCGGAATAGTTCTCTGGAAAATAGTAGGATACATCCCTTCGTTCCTGTAATTTGAAGGATTCAAAGATTTCCTTTTGTACTTGGCCACTTAACCCAAAGCAGAGTAGTCCAAAAAAGATAAGTAATGGTTTGTTCATGGGGTACAACTTTGATAATCAGAGACTATCGGTTTCGGTTCAATAACGGTAAGAGTACAAAGGATATTGCGCCCAAGAAGATGATCATTAAAGTTTGGGCAATCCACAGAATCCAGCCAAATGCATCCCCCGAATTGTCGGAAATGCCATAAAGGGATAGGGCTGCGCTTACAAAAACAGGGTATCCGCCGAGTCCTCCGGGGAAGACCATCATGGCAAAAGCTCCGGCCACAAAGGCAACCAGAAGCCCTGACCAACCCAATTCAATCGTTTCGGGAACAGAAAATTTTATGGCCCAAAACATGCCCACATAGCACGTCCAAATAAACAAGGTGTGCAAAATAAAAGGCCATTTTTTTTTCATTTTTAATATGCTTGCGATTCCCTGAAGCATTCCATCAAAAAACGTTTTGATTTTCAACAGAAACCCATCGTTGGCTTTTCCAATCAATCGAAGAAAAATGAGGATACCTATGATACCAATAGCCAAAATGGCGATACTAAATCCCAGGTTAAAGCCATAGTCCTTCAAATACCTAAGGACAAAATTGGTTTGTAGTAGCAGTGCCCCTATAATAATGGCCAATAACATGATGACATCGATGACCCTTTCCGTAATTATAGTGCCAAAACCCTTTTCAAAGGGCACATCTTCATAGCCCGCTAATGCCGTGGCCCTCAAAAACTCTCCAGATCGTGGCACTCCAAGATTGGCTAAGTAGGCAATCATGACCATAAAAAAGTTATTGCTGATTTTTGGGGAATATCCCATGGGAAGAAGAAGATAGTTCCATCGAATTGCCCTCGAAACATGACTCAAAATTCCAATAATTACCGAAACTCCTACCCAAAAAGGACTGGCATTTGAAATGTTATTGATTATTTCATTCCTGTCTGCCGGAGTGGTGCTATTGTAAATGAAAGCAAGAAGCAGGAAACCTAAAGTAAAGGGAACAATAATTCTAAGCGCCTTTTTAAAATTTGTGGACAAGTTACCTCAATAAATTGGTTTCTTCGTTGGGAAAGACTAGGGCAGGATTGAACGATTTAGCCTGTTCAATTCCCATCCAAGCATACGTAATCAAAATTAGGACATCGCCAACCGCGACCTTTCGTGCAGCGGCACCATTTAGAGTAAGCTCTCCAGAACCCCTCGGACCCGGGATTGCATAGGTTTCCAATCGTTCACCATTGTTGTTGTTAACAATCTGAACTTTTTCCCCACGAATGATGTTTGCGGCATCCATTAAATCTTCATCAATGGTAATGCTACCAATGTAGTTAAGGTCAGCTCCGGTGACTTTTACACGATGAATTTTGGATTTTACTACTTCTATTTGCATATGGGGATAAAATTATTTAATTCAGTGCGATATTGTCTATTAAACGGATTCCTTCCGCATAAACGGCAACAAAAGCCCTATATTTTCTGTTCTTTTGAATTTTCGTTATCGGTGTTAAGGTGTCCACATCCGTTATTTCAAAATACTCCAATTCAAAAAATGGGTTTTCATTGAACCTTTTGGATACCCAGTCCTTAATACTGGTAGCATTTTCCATGCCAAATTTAGTTTTGGCAGATAGCAAAGTTTCATGAATGAAACCTGCAGCCTTTCTGGTCGATTGGGAAAGTCTTTCATTGCGTGAGCTTCTGGCCAAGCCATTGGGCTCCCGCTCAATAGGGCAGGGTATAATTTCCAAATTCAAGTTGGACTGTTCCACTAATTTTAGGATGATCTGTAATTGCTGAAAATCCTTTTCCCCAAAATAAGCTCTTGTAGGTTCTACCGCTTTAAAAAGCAATTCTACAATGGTGGCCACCCCATCAAAGTGCCCTGTTCTAAATTCCCCCTCCATTACCTTTTCCAGACCGTTAAAATTGAAGGTTTTGGAAGCTATATTTCCGTCATAGATTTCGGTTTGGCCAGGGGTAAAAATGACCACTTCTTTTGAAATGGAAAGCAAAAGGGCAACATCCCTTTTTAGGTTGGAGGGATATTTGTCAAGGTCTTCGGAATTATCGAACTGGGTCGGATTTACGAAGATACTGACCACTACATAGTCGTTATCGGAAAGGGCCCTTTTAACCAAAGAAAGATGGCCCTGATGTAGGGCTCCCATGGTTGGAACCAAACCAATGGAACAGTTTTTTGATTTCCATACCTGCAGAACTTCCTCAAGCTCTTTTTTACTTTGAACTACCTGCATAACCTAAAGCAAAAGCGTGCAAAAATACTATAAATACTGGTATTAGGCATAATTTTTGTACTTTTGCGCCTACGTTAAGTCAGATGAACAAAAATTGCATGTATGACTGGTAAAAAGATATTGTTCGTATCTTCTGAATTAGTGCCCTACCTACCTGAGAATCAAGTTTCCTTAATGTCTTACGAAGCCCCAAGAATGGTAAATAGTAATGGTGGCCAAATTCGTATTTTCATGCCCAGGTATGGGAATATCAATGAGCGGAGGCATCAATTGCACGAGGTGATAAGGCTTTCGGGAATGAACTTGGTCATCAATGATATGGATATGCCCCTAATTATTAAGGTAGCCTCCATACCAAGAGAACGCATTCAAGTTTATTTTATCGATAATGACGAATACTTTAAAAGAAAGGCCACTTTTCAGGATAAGGACGGAAATCTGTTTCCCGATAATGATGAACGAGGTATTTTCTTTGCTAAAGGCGTTGTTGAAACGGTGAAAAAGTTGAATTGGTCTCCAGATATCATCCATGTTCATGGATGGATGGCTTCCTTACTGCCTTTGTATTTAAGGGAGTACTACGCCGATGAACCGATTTTCATGGATAGTAAAATTGTGACTTCGGTTTACGGAAAAGACTTTGAGGGGGAATTGAGCAATGAAATGTTGGATAAAATTGCCTTTGATGGGGTTGACCCTACTAAGATAGAGGCCTTACAAACCCCTGACTATAATAATTTGTTAAAGGTTGCCGTGGATTATTCTGATGCAATTATTTTAGCCTCGGAAGAGGTTCCCCAGGAGTTGGTTGATTATGTCAATGAACGGGATAAACCCACCCTTCCTTATGTTTCATTCCAAGAAACGGATGAAGCCTATGCCAATTTCTATAACACTCAAGTTTTAAGTTAAGCCGAATGGTTTTTAAGCATGGTTGGATTTCAGCGTTAGCTGGAATTTCCTTTTTATTGGTTTTTTTGGTTTCCTGCGAAGAAGATTTGGACACCTTGGGAGATGGTGTGATTGCCAGCGAACCCTTTGTTACGGATAAAGCGGAGTTTGATGTGTTCGCCTTTAACAGAAGTACCGTGACCGTTCAGACCAATAGGTTGCCTTTATATCAAATTGGGGTTTACGATGATCCGGTATATGGAAGAAGGGAGGCAATTACAACGACTCAGATTTCGTTTCAAAACTTTCAGGGTAATCCAGTTTTTGGAAATTTCCCGCAAGACATAGAGGATTTACCAGAAGAGCTTCGGAATCTCGACGATGTTTTAGACACCATTCCAGAAAATGAGACCATAAAGGAGGTCATTCTTTATTTACCTTATCAATTGGTGCCATCTGCAACCAATAAGGACACGGATAGTGATGGAATTCCAGATGAGTTGGAATCTTTGGAGGATAGGGACAATCCTGATAGCGATCAAGACAATGATGGTCTAACCGATTTTGAAGAACAACGTAGTGGGACCAACCCTTTTGATCCAGATACGGATGGCGATGGTGAATTGGATGGGGAGGATGAAAACACTGTTTTCACTAGTTTTGCCAATACCTTTGCATTGGATAGCATTCTTTCAAGGCGTTTCATACACAGCGATAGCCAAGACCAATATGTGGGCGAACAATTCAATCTAAGGGTGGAACGTTCCACATTTTTCCTCCGGGATTTAGATCCGGGATCGAACTTTGAAGAAAGCCAAGAATACTTCTCAAACACGGATATTAGCACCTTTGTTGAAGGTGAACCTTTGTTTAATGGAACGGTAACGATTGATAATAAGGAAATAATAACTTTCGAGGAAGATGATCCAGATACGGAAGATGACGAATCGCTAACTGTTTCCACTAGACTTAATCCAGGGATACAGGTCACCTTGGACCCGCAATTCTTCCAAGAGAATATATTGGACAAAGAGGGCAGTCAAGAGCTGTTGAGCCAATCAAACCTATCGAATTTTATAAGGGGGCTCCATTTTTCCATCACGCCGAATAATGGAGACCTTTTGCTTTTGTTGGACTTGACCCAGGCCAACATTACAATAACCTACGAATTTGACGATTTTGTTTTGAACGATGAAGGGGATGTTACAGAAGGAACCATAGAAAAAGCAGAGGGTCAATTGGTTTTAAACCTTCTTCAGGTGCAGAATAATATAATATTCGGAAATGCGGTCAATACCTTCATTGATGACCCTTTGCCGTCTGAAATTGTTGCTCAATTGGATGGGGATCAAACCAATGCCGGTAGACTTTACCTCAAGGGAGGAAGCGGAACCTTTTCTGAGTTGTATTTATTCGATAGGGATGAATCCATTGCAAATGATATTTTGGAAGACATAAGAGCCAACAATTGGGTAATTAACGAGGCAAACTTAATTTTTTATGTGGATCGGGAAGCTATTGATTTGAATGGCGGTACTGTTGAGCCTCCTCGTCTTTACCTTTATAATGCAGCAAATAATACACCGCTGTTCAACGTAGCAACCGAAACCCAAACTTCACAGGATCCCTTGGGGCTTTTCTTAAATTATGACGGAATATTGGAAAGAAATTCTGCTGGTGAGGGAATACGATATTCCATCCGAATAACCGAGTATCTTAATGACATTATCGTTAGGGATTCCACCAACGCACCCCTGAGACTGGCATTGACATCAAATATTGGGATTGTAACAATTCAAGAAGCTGAATCAATTATGGGAGAAAGGGTCGATTTGCCTTTAATGAACACCCTTAATCCTCTGGGAACCATATTGTTTGGAAATAATGTCCCTTTGGAAGAAGAAGACAAAAAGCTTAAACTTCAGATTTTATACACCGAGACCGACTAAGTTGAACCAACTTATACAAGTCTAGGGTTTTTTACGTTATATAGCCTAAATTTGACTTTAATTCGTATCCAAAGACTACTTTTGGTGCAATTTTTTCGTAAATAACCGTATTAAATAAGTTCATAGATGTGTGGAATAGTCGGATATATTGGTCAAAGAGATGCCTATCCAATTTTAATAAAGGGACTTCAGAGATTGGAGTACAGGGGTTACGATAGTGCAGGATTGGTATTGTACGATGGTAACGATATTTGCCTGACCAAAACCAAAGGAAAAGTTGAAGATCTTAAGATAAAGGCAGAGGCAGCTTCCTGTAACACAGGTCAATTGGGCCTGGGACATACGCGTTGGGCGACACATGGAGTTCCAAATGATATTAATTCCCATCCTCATTATTCCAACTCTGGTGATTTGGTCATCATACATAACGGAATTATAGAAAACTATGAGTCCATTAAAAAGGCCCTTATAAAAAGGGGTTACACCTTTGAATCCGATACCGACACCGAGGTTTTGGTCAACCTTATTGAAGAGGTTAAGAATAAGGAGGAAGTAAAATTGGGACAAGCGGTTCAAATTGCCTTAAACCAAGTGGTGGGTGCCTATTCCATTGCGTTATTCGATAAAAATAAGCCCAATGAGATTGTAGTAGCCAAGTTAGGTAGCCCGCTGGCTATAGGTGTAGGGGAGAACGAATATTTTGTGGCGTCTGACGCATCGCCCTTTATTGAATTTACAAATAATGCCGTTTATCTTGAAGATGAAGAAATGGCCATTATTCGTTTGGGTAAGGAGATCAAGTTAAGGAAGATTAAAGATGATGCCATTGCCTATCCCAACATCCAAGAACTTCAACTCAACATAGAGGAAATTGAAAAAGGAGGCTATGACCATTTTATGCTTAAGGAAATTTATGAGCAACCGCGTGCAATTTTGGACACCTATAGGGGAAGACTTTTAGCAAATCAAGGACTTGTTAGAATGGCTGGCATTGACCAGAATCTTGAAAAGTTCCTAAATGCCAATAGAATTATTATTGTTGCCTGTGGAACTTCTTGGCATGCTGGACTTGTAGCAGAATATATTTTTGAGGATTTGGCCCGAATACCGGTTGAAGTGGAATATGCTTCTGAGTTCAGGTATCGAAATCCGGTAATTACGGAGAATGATATATTAATTGCCATTTCGCAATCTGGGGAAACGGCAGATACCTTGGCAGCAATTAAAATGGCCAAAGAAAAAGGAGCTTTTGTATTTGGGGTGTGCAACGTAGTGGGCTCTTCCATTGCTAGGGAAACCCAAGCAGGTGCCTATACCCATGCTGGACCGGAGATTGGAGTGGCCTCTACAAAAGCTTTTACAACTCAAATTACCATTCTAACGTTGATAGCCCTAAAGCTTGCAAAGGAAAAAGGAGCTCTTTCTGATTCCAAGTTTCATGAATATCTTACAGAATTGGAGGCAATTCCAGAAAAGGTGGAAGCAGCTTTGGAATCCAATGTTCTTATTGAGCAGATTGCAGAAGTTTACAAGGATTCTTCCAATTGTCTTTATCTGGGGAGGGGATATAATTTTCCAGTAGCCTTGGAAGGCGCACTCAAACTAAAGGAAATTAGCTATATCCATGCCGAAGGCTATCCCGCCGCAGAAATGAAACACGGCCCTATCGCCTTGATAGATGACCAAATGCCCGTAGTGGTAATCGCTACCAGAAAGGGTCACTATGAAAAGGTAGTCAGTAATATTCAAGAGATCAAGTCAAGACATGGAAAAATTATTGCAGTGGTCTTTGAGGGTGACGAAATGGTATCTGAACTTGCAGACCATATCATTGAGGTTCCAGAAACCTCTGAGGCACTTTCTCCGCTTTTGACCACAATTCCACTACAACTGCTATCCTACCATATTGCCCTGATGCGTGGTTGCAATGTCGATCAGCCTCGGAATTTGGCAAAATCGGTTACCGTGGAGTAACCAAATAATAACGATGTTTTAATGAAGAAACCGCTTTTAAGGCGGTTTTTTTGTTAAATCCTTAGACTTGAACATGAATTTCTAAGAAAAATATACTATGCATGCATAATTTCAGGGTTTTTCTATGGGATGCAAGACAAAAAAAATGTATCTTCCTCCCCTAATATTTAACTCAATTTAATACTAACTTAACGCAAACTCTTCACCGATGAAAAAAATCGTTTTTGCATTTTCACTGTTGATTGGACTTACTTCATTTGCCCAAACTACGGTGACGGGAAAGGTTGTCGATTCAAACAATGAACCAATACCCGGAGCTAACATTGCAGTAATAGGAAAAGCAGAAGGTGCCATTGCCGACTTTGACGGTAATTTTACTTTAAGCACTACGTCTACCCCTCCATTTCAGTTAAGAATAACCAGTATAGGGTATTCTAACTTCACTGTTGAGGTAACATCCAATGACCAAGTGGTAAATGTTACTTTAGAGGAAAGCTCTACTATTTTGGATGAAATCGTTATTTCGGCCTCCCGTACCCCGGAACGTATTTTTGAATCGCCCGTCTCTGTGGAACGCTTTGGAATCAAGGACATTCAGAATACAACGGCCGAGTCCTTTTATGGCGGACTTCAAAACCTAAAGGGGGTTGATATCAACACCAACAGTTTAACCTTTCAGTCCCTAAATACCAGAGGCTTTGCAACATTTGCCAACACGCGTTTTCTGCAGTTGATCGACGGTATGGACAACACTGCGCCAGGGCTCAATTTTGTGTTGGGTAACTTGGTAGGGATGAATGAGTTGGATGTACAAAGTGTAGAAATATTGCCTGGTGCAGCTTCGGCATTATATGGTGCAGGTGCCTTCAACGGTATTTTATTTATGCGCAGCAAAAACCCGTTTGATTTTCAGGGAATAAGTACGTACCTAAAGACAGGAATCACCTCTCAAGAAGAAGCTGGGGACAATCCCTACTATGATTTTGGCATTCGTGCCGCCCATGCCTTCAACGATAAATTTGCGGTAAAGGCCAACTTTTCTTTTTTGCAGGGTGAGGACTGGCATGCTACCAGTGAGGTAGACGTAAACAATCCAGGTATTGATAGGTCAAACCCGGCTTACGACGGATTGAACGTTTATGGGGATGAGGTCGTTGCAAGTGCCGATGCTCTGGCCGGTTTGCCTAGTGGGACCATAGGCGTGGTGTCAAGAACGGGTTATAATGAACGGGACCTGATTGATTACAACGCCCAAAGCGTGAAAGCGGATTTGGCCTTACATTACCGCCCTTTTGGGGATGATCTAGAGCTGATCTACAATGGCCGTATAGGCAGGGGAACCACCATTTATCAGGGAATCAACAGATATTATGTCGATGGTTTTAAAATGCAACAGCACAAGCTGGAATTAAAGAACGATAATTTCTTTATCCGTGGTTACATCGTTGCCGAAAATTCGGGGAATGCCTATGACTCCAGATTTACGGGGATAAACATAAACAACCGATGGAAATCAAATGAAGATTGGTTTGGTGAGTATATCGGAACCTTTTTGGTATCACGAAACAACGGGCTTACAGAACAACAGGCGCACGATCAAGCGCGTGCCGTAGCGGATACCGGCCGTTTTATGCCGGGCACCCCGGAATTTGAAAACGCATTCAATGCCGTTACCAGTGATGGGGACTTGACCACGGGGTCAAGATTTATTGATAACACAAAGTTTCGGCATGTCAATGGCAATTATAATTTGGCTCATTTGATCAACGATTGGGCGGACATCCAAGTAGGGGGATCCTACAGGGAATATGAGTTGGATTCCGGTGGAACGATTTTCACCGATATTGATGGTCCCATCACCTATGATGAATATGGGGCCTATGCACAACTTCAAAAGAAAGTATTGGACGACCGTCTGAAAATTACGGCTTCTGGTAGGTACGATAAAAATGAATTTTTCGATGGCTTCTTTTCCCCTCGTGCGGCATTGGGACTTACGTTAGGGGAACGCCGTAATCACAACATCCGTGTTTCGGTACAGCAAGGATTCAGAAACCCAACTACCCAAGACTTGTTTATTGGGCTTAACGCGGGCAGTGCCATTTTAGTCGGTTCGGCACCTACAAATTTGGACCGTGATGTCAGAACATTTGATTTAAGCCCCCAAGGACAGGCCATATTGGGCAGTAGTACTGTCGAGATTGTGGGTAGGGCCGCCTATGAAAACGCATTTGATGAGGTTCCGCTGGAACAAGAGGGTCGCTTTGAAGCTAAGGAAACATCCTTGGTGCAACCCGAGGAAATTACAGCTTATGAAGTGGGGTATAGGGCGCAGATTGGTAAATTCTCCATAGACATGAACGGGTACTACAATCAATATTCCAATTTTATCGGTGGTGGATTTGTTGAAGTTCCGTTTTATGGAAATGTGTTTGGCACCGAGGCCGAACAGGCTCAGGCGCAGCAGGCTGTGGCCAATGGGGATAGTGCAAGATATCAGACCTATACCAATGCTCCTGATGATGTTACTTCCTACGGGGCCAATATCGGTGTGGATACCAGAATTGGCGGTTTCGATTTTGGCGTCAATTATACCTATACCTTTCTTGAGGATGCAGATGATTTCAGGGAAAGGGGCGTACGGCTTAATTTCAACACCCCCGAACATCGGTTTAAGGCTTCATTTGGCCATACGGAGTTGTTTGAGAACTTTGGTTTTGGGGTAAACTGGCGATGGAGTGATAGTTATTTTTGGGAGGCATCCTTCCAGGACGGTGATATCGATGCTTTCAGTGTTCTTGATGTGCAATTCAATTATTCCGTGCCAAGCATGAAATCCGTATTTAAAATAGGGGGTTCCAATATTCTCAATGATGAATATGCCACTGCTTTCGGTACTGGTAATGTCGGTGCCATTTACTACTTATCATGGAATATTAACCCATGATACGGGTATATAAGGATAACATAAAAAAGGTGCCCGGAAGGGCACCTTTTTTATGTTAAAAACAGGTCGTGATTGTTTCATTTAACGAATGTAAAAGCCTATCTTTGCGCCCGAAAATCACAGCTATTCCCATTATCGGGATTAATATATATTTGAAATACTGAAGTAATGTCAAAAGGTACAGGAAAAGTCGCCCAAATCATTGGTCCGGTTATCGATGTTGAGTTCGAATCGGGCACGGAAATTCCAAAAATCTACGATTCCCTTGAAATTAAAAGAGCAGATGGTACCATTTTGGTCTTGGAAGTTCAATCGCATATTGGAGAAAATACGGTCAGGACCATTTCCATGGATTCGACGGATGGATTAAGCCGCGGGGTAGAAGCGGTGGCAACTGGCAATGCGATTCAAATGCCTATCGGCGAGGATGTGTATGGGAGACTTTTCAATGTAATTGGTGATGCTATTGATGGAATGGAAAACCTTCCAAAAGAAGGGAATAACGGACTACCCATCCACAGGGAAGCCCCAAAATTTGAAGATCTTTCCACCTCTACGGAAGTATTGTTTACAGGGATAAAGGTTATCGATTTAATTGAACCCTATGCCAAAGGGGGTAAAATTGGATTGTTTGGTGGTGCAGGTGTTGGTAAGACCGTATTGATTCAGGAATTAATCAACAATATCGCAAAAGGGCATGGTGGTCTCTCTGTATTTGCAGGGGTTGGGGAACGTACTCGGGAAGGAAACGACTTGCTCCGTGAGATGTTGGAATCTGGAATTATCAAATATGGGGATGACTTTTTGCATTCCATGGAAGAAGGAGGATGGGATTTGAGCAAGGTTGATAAAAAGGCCATGAAAGAAGCCAAAGCAACATTTGTTTTTGGTCAGATGAACGAACCCCCTGGAGCCCGTGCACGCGTAGCCTTGTCCGGATTGACCATTGCGGAATACTTCCGTGACGGTGCCGGTGATGGACAAGGAAAGGATGTATTGTTCTTCGTGGATAATATTTTCCGTTTTACCCAAGCAGGTTCTGAGGTATCGGCCCTTTTAGGGCGTATGCCTTCGGCAGTAGGTTACCAACCGACCCTAGCAACGGAGATGGGTGCAATGCAAGAGAGGATTACCTCGACCAAAAGGGGTTCCATAACTTCTGTACAGGCAGTTTATGTACCCGCAGACGATTTGACGGATCCTGCCCCAGCAACAACTTTTGCCCACTTGGATGCCACAACGGTATTATCCCGTAAAATTGCGGAGTTGGGTATTTACCCTGCTGTGGATCCATTGGATTCCACTTCCCGGATTCTCACCCCAGAAATTTTAGGTAAGGAGCATTATGAATGTGCCCAACACGTAAAGGAGTTGTTGCAACGTTATAAGGAATTGCAGGACATTATCGCCATCCTTGGTATGGAAGAATTGTCTGAAGATGACAAATTGGCTGTGGCACGAGCCCGAAGGGTACAACGTTTTCTATCACAACCTTTCCATGTTGCAGAACAGTTTACGGGAATTCCTGGAGTATTTGTAGAGATTAAGGATACCATTAAAGGATTCAATATGATTATGGATGGTGAATTGGACCACCTTCCTGAATCTGCCTTTAACCTTAAGGGAACCATTGATGATGCCATTGAGGCGGGAGAGAAAATGTTGGCCGAAGCTTAGGCCAAACTTCGTTTGGAAAATTCCAACAACCCAAATTCCAATATGGGATTTGTTATTTGTAATTTGAGATTTTTTAAAAGATGTATTTAGAAATTGTATCCCCAGAAGCTACGCTCTTTGCAGGAGAGGTAACTTCGGTAACCGTTCCCGGAGTAAACGGTGAGTTTCAGATGTTGACGAACCACGCTCCAATTGTTTCCCTTCTTCAGGAAGGGCAAGTAAAGGTCCAAGGTGAAGTGAAAATTGAAGAGGAATTTCAAAACAAGTTTACCAAAGGAAATAATGATGAAACAGTATTGGCAATTACTAGCGGTACTGTGGAAATGAAGAATAATAAAGTTATTGTTTTAGCGGATTAGTAGCAATGTCTTTTTAAAATATTGAAATCCCAATTCATTTGAATTGGGATTTTTTATGGGATAAAAAAGGGTATAGCTCAAGACTGCTACGAAGGGGTATCGAACGTAAACGCCAATATATCTCCAGGTTGACATTCCAAGACTTTGCAAATGGCCGCCAAAGTTGAAAACCGGATAGCTTTGGCTTTACCTGTTTTTAATATGGAAAGATTTGCCGTTGTTATGCCTATTTTTTCTGCAAGTTCATTACTTCTCATCTTTCGCTTTGCCAGCATTACATCTAAATTCACAACTATGGGCATGGCTTAAATGGTTAGGTCGTTTTCGTCTTGGACCTTAAGGCCCCTTTTGAATATGGCAGCAACAAACAAGATAAAAATGCCCAATATCAAGCTTAGGAATAAATTGTGCAGGCCACCGAGAACGGGTATCCTAAGAATGAAAATTCGCAATGCAAGGTAAAAAATAGGAAAGGCTACCAAATTAATTACGGCAAAAGCATTTAAGTTGCGAATGGCATTTGTGCTGAAAAGAACTTTCGATTTAAACGATTTAAGAATCATTGATATACTGAACAGAAAAGCTCCGATATACAGTAAAACAAGTACCACACTGGTAATGGTAGATGTTTTGTATATACCATTAATGTCAAAGTAGGGAAACAAGGGGAATGGTATGGTAAAACGCCAATTATTTACCTTGAAATTTTCAAAGGAGAATGAAAATACAATGTAAAGGGCCAATAGCGCACAAATTAACGCTACGATTCGCGTACCGTAAAACAAGTAAGTCGATATG
>JBCDBE010000079.1:0-17475 GCA_039184365.1 Bacteroidota bacterium
AATTTCACAAATTCCTAAGGGGTTTAATGAAGTTTTAAGTTTTCACAAGTTTATGTTAGTCTATTAAAATCCGATAAACTCCGGTCTCATTATCAAGCTCATATTCAACCCCGCTTAGTTCAATTGCATTGTACTCGGTGAAACTACAACAGTCCTCGGATCTTCGTTCGGCATCAACAAATAATTGAAATACGGTTTTTTCAGCTAGGGCAATATGAAAGTTAACCACCTCAGTTTCCCATCCAATGGAAAATATCTCAATTAGGTTAATTTCATTGTCTGAAACGAAAGTATACTCAACGGCAGAACCGCTACGGGAATCCGTAACTTCGATGTCCTCCCTGCTGTAAGTAGCATTGGTAAATACATTATCCCGACTTACTTTATCAATAATTTCAAACTGAAAACTTCTTGGGGGCGTGAAGCATGCAATATCTGAGCAGTCTTCGCTGCATCCACAGAAAAGCAAGACAATTAAGGAAATGATTGTAATGGTTCTTTTAATTCCTTCAATCCGTTCCATAATTATGCGGGTTAAATCTAAGGTAAAGGTATTTTAGGTATAATCTTTGGGATATGATTTTTGTCAGGTGCATTTCATTACTCCAAAATCAATTGGAAATTGATTCCTCATATCCAACTTTTTTATGCATTTAAAACATTTTAAATAAGGTGGTCGTGATCACCCCTCTATGACTGAGGGGCTTTGAGCGAAGTAATTTTCTTACCTCTTTTACTTTTAAACTAAATGGCGCTTCCAATAAATCCACACCACTTTGCTTTTTTAATCGGATTCCTTGGCCTGAAATAATGTCCTTATTAGGGGTGAAGTCCCCATTTGGCAAATGTTCCGTAAGAATTACATATTTATACGAATAAAGTTTCTTTACAACTTCTTCAATCTCAGTATTGGACAAATGTTGTATCACTAGCCTTAGAATGGCACAATCCCCTTGTGGCAATTTTTCATTTGCAATATCCAAACAATGAAACTCAAGATTGGGGTGCACAAATTTTCTCAAGTTGAAATGTATTAATTCTTGAACGATATCGACAGCCACGTACTTTTTGGTGTAAGGCACCAGTTCTTTCCCGATATTAAAATCCCCACAACCCAAATCACAAACCGTAATAAGGTTTTCAAAGGATTTTAAAAATGTGGTAACCACCTTTACATATGGATGTACCAATTTAGGATGATGGGAGCCTTCCCCTGAATAGAAATCCGACCCATCAGTACCCCAAAGCCGGTCTAGATAAATTTGTTCCATTGTAGCCTTAGTGGGCCATGGGATCTTGTTTTTCTCTATGGAACTATCTTTCATGGATTTTTGCTCTAGTTAAATCTTTTTGTTCGATATGAACAACAAAATTCATCCAACTTTTGGGTACTATTCCTAAAGTAATTTACGTTTACCCTTACCTGCCATTCCATTAATTTGGGGGTAAGAAAATTTCGGCAATCATACATCTTGCACTGCCGCCGCCAAAGGTTTCTATTACCTTAAGGTCACTGTGGAGAATCTTCGTATGTTTTTCAATAGCATTGATTTGTCCACTAATCAATGAGTTAAATGCACTGGTCGACATTATTAAGTAAGAGTCATCTCTCGAATTCCCGATTTGAATCACATTTCCAGCAAATTGCGCTATTTGAGCTAATGATATGCGAATGATTTCCTTCTTGGTTTGCCCAAAGGCCTTTTTCAGGTCGGCTTTTTGTTTTTCGCATGGTATGGCATCAAAGCAAATGATTACAAAGGCTTCGCAAACAGCCATCATCACGTTGGTATGATAAATAGGAAAACCCATCCTGTCTACAGCATCAAAAAGGAATTTTGAATATCCCATTACAGCACAAAATTCATCGAGAACCGTTTCGCTTGTCCTATTTGATTTGCAGGCATAGGCAATTTTATGCTGTCGATCCAAAACCATACTGCCCGTACCTTCAAGGAACAGATCTTCTTTTTCCCACTTTTCCAATCTTAGGTATTCCTTGATTTGATACTTTTCACCAAGTTCCTTAATTATTTCGGATTCCCGTTCCGTTCTTCTTTTTTCTGAAAACATGGGATAGGTAATAAACGAACCGTCTTTGTGACAGCTAAACCAATTATTGGGAAAAACGGAGTCCGTGCTCGTCGCCCCTTCTTTTTCTTGATGAATGTGAACTTGAATACCAGAATACAGTAATAAAGTGACCAAGGCATCGAATTCTTTTCTCGCTTCTTCGATAATCTCTATCCTTAATAGACCCAGGTCGTTTTTTTGAAAGGAATTATTGTCAGCAGTATCCAAATTGAAGCCAAAATTGGAAGGTCTCACCATTAAAATATTGGAGGTGATCTGTTCGAATTCGGTAGTTCCTGCTTCCGCCGTCACTTTGTTATGATTCGGTATCTTTTTCTATTCTAAAATCGAAAATTCCAAACTGGAATCCGTAAAGATCGTATGGGTTTGGGTTTTAAAGTCTTTATCATCCGCCTTAAAGATATTCTCCACATAGGTCTGCGGATTTAAATCGATCAACGGGAACCAGGTACTCTGCACCTGCACTTGAAGTTTATGCCCCTCTTTAAAGGTATGGTACACATCTTGTAACTTGATATTAACGTCAGTCTTCTTGTTTGGTATAAACGGTTCTGGATTTGAAAAACTACTTCTGAACCGACCACGCAAGACCTCACTCCGAACCATCAAATGATAATTGCTCATTTTCAAGTGGTCCTGCATTTCTTCATTGGTTTTGATATCAGCAGGGTGAACATCAATGACTTTTACAATCCAGTCGGCAGCGGTACCCGTGGTAGCCACCTTCAAATTGGCCATAAGGGGTCCCGCCAAGGTCAAATCGTCTTCCAGCACATCGGTTTCAAACACCAACACATCGGAACGGCGCGCAGCGAAACGTTGGTCATCGGTCATATATTTTCTAGGCGTAAAGACCGACTTTATATCCTCGGAATAAGGCACTGGCTTTTTTATGTCGCTGATGAACTCAATCCCAACCGCTCCTTTTTGCTCAATGGTCAGTTCTTGATTTTCAGATAGGAACATTCGTTGTTTTACCAATTCCTTTGGAGGCCATGCTGGTAATTCACTCCACTCTTTTTTGCCAGAATCAAAAACATAGGCTTCGGGCAGCCCAGTTTTTCCATCACCTTCTCCTTTTAAGAAGTGATGGAAAAATTTGGTCTCAATATGATCTTGATAAAACACCGAAATGGAATCGCCGAAATAATAGTTCCCAACCAAATTGCGTTCACTTCTTCTTGCCCATCGGCCATGGTCCCAAGGACCAAAAACCATAGTGTTATAGGCCCCTTCATTATACTTTTCAATGTTTTTATACGTCTCCAAAGGACCGTATAAATCCTCGGCATCAAACCAACCGCCTACAATCATCGTCGCCACATGGGATTTGGTTTTGTCCAGATGCTGAATTAAACCTCTCCGCTGCCACAATTCATCATAGTTCGGATGCTCCTTTAATTCATTCCAGAAGAAATCGTCCGTCATATCATCAGGAGCAATAGAGATTTCATCTTTTAAACCATACTCAAAAAAAGAATTCAAATTTTTTAAAGAACCGGCTTCCAAAAAGAAATCGTATTGGTCCTCCGTGCCAATATCTGGTAAGGTATACCAAGCGGTGTCGATAGGTTGGTCTCCATTGGGTCGTGGTGTACCGAATAGGGACGTCGCCCTAAAGTAGCTCAATAAATAGGCCCCATTATGGTGAAAATCATCAAAGAAGAAATCGCCTATGCACGCCTGGGGTGATGATGCTTTTAGTGCCGGATGGGGGTCTACCGTTCCATAGGTGGCATAAAATCCAGGATAGGAAATCCCCCAAAGGCCAACCCTTCCATTATTGTTTTCAACATGGTTGACCAACCACTCTATGGTGTCGTAGGTGTCTGAACTTTCGTCTACCTGAGAATTATTCGTTTTGTTTGGAATATACGCCCGCATGTTTTCATAATACCCCTCGCTCATCCAACGTCCACGTACGTCTTGATAGACTACAATGTACCCTTCTTTCATCATATTAATGTTAGGGGCAATTCTTGTCCTAAACTGTCCTTCACCATAAGGCCTGGAGCTGTAAGGTGTTCGTTGCATGATGATAGGATATTCTTGTGAGGCATCTTTTGGGGAATAAATGGTAGTGTGCAATTTTACCCCATCGCGCATTTCAATAGACACTTCTTGTTTGGTGTAGTTCTTGACAACATAATTTTCTTCTACCTCAACAGCATTGGTTTTAGTCATTTTTTTACAGGATTGCACAAAAAAGAGGAGCAAGAACACGGTAATGGGAATACGAGATAACGGCTTCATTAATTTGGCTTTTGTTGGTTTTAAAGCTACGAAGAAAACCGTTCTGCATACAAACCCGAATCCGTTCAACAATGTAATTCCCAAAAAGTAAAAAATCGTAATCTTGTAACTATTGATCAGTTTATTACCTATGGCAACGAGAAGGGCAAAAAAATACAACGACCTAGGTCTAGGAACCAAAGCGGATACAGGAGGTTACCGTGCCATCAATAAAGATGGTTCTTTTAATGTCAAAAAAATAAATGTCCCCTTTTTTGAACGATTGAACTTTTTTCACTCTTTAATAACCATGCCATGGACAAAATTCTTATGGATCATTCTTTTATGGTATTTCTCAATAAATATCGTATTTGCCTCAGCTTATACCCTAATTGGCGTTGAACATCTTACAGGTATCAAACCATCCACTACCCTAGATGGATTCATTGAAGCTTTCTTTTTCAGTGCCCAAACCATTACTACATTAGGGTATGGTCGTGTGGCGCCAATTGGAAATCTGGCAAATACCATCGCCGCTATTGAATCCATGTTGGGCCTATTGGGATTTGCTTTGGCCACTGGTCTTCTTTATGGTCGATTTTCAAGACCATCAACCATGATCCAATACAGTAAAATAGCTGTTATTGCCCCATATTTTGAGAGGAATGGTTTTATGTTTCGAGTGGTCAACCCCCAAAACAACCATTTATTGGAATTGGAGGTACAGCTCAACCTCGCCATGAACAGAAAAAATTCTGATTTACGTGATTTTTATGCCCTTGAACTGGAACGGGATAAGGTTGCCTTTATGCCCTACATGTGGACCATTGTGCACCCGATTTCCAATAATAGCCCCTTATTGGGTTTGGATGAGCGCCAATTTTTAGAAAAGGAAGTTGAATTTATTGTTTCCATGAAGGCATTTGATGAAACTACCTCCCAAAATGTCTATTCCAGATCCTCCTACAAGGCTCCTGAAATTAAATGGGGGGAAAAATTTGTCTATGCCGTAACCAGGGAGAACAGTGGAATTACCATTGATGTGGGCAAATTGGACGAAACCGAAAAGGCGGTTTTGAATTCCTAAGACCTAAATTCCAAAAGCTTTTTTTACCTCGTTTACCTTATCCAACTTTTCCCAGGTGAAGAGTTCTACCTCTTTTTCAATCCGACCGTTGTAGGGGGACTCAAAAACCTTGTTCACCACATGTGGTTCCTTTCCAAAGTGACCATAGGCCGCAGTTTCCGAATAAATAGGATTCCGCAACTTCAATCTGGTCTCAATGGCATATGGTTTCATATCAAACAGTTGAGCTACCTTTTCGGCTATCTCACCATCGGTTAAATCTACCTTGGCAGTTCCATAGGTATCGACAAAAATTGAGGTGGGCTCCACCACTCCAATAGCGTAACTTACCTGTACCAAGATTTCGTCTGCAACTCCAGCGGCCACCAAATTCTTGGCGGCGTGCCGTGCAGCATAAGCTGCACTTCGGTCCACTTTACTTGGATCTTTTCCGCTAAAGGCACCACCACCATGGGCCCCTTTACCACCATAAGTATCCACTATTATTTTTCGGCCCGTAAGTCCTGCATCCCCATGCGGGCCGCCAATAACGAACTTTCCGGTTGGATTGATGTGATACCTAATCTTGTCGTTAAAAAGCTGTTGCACTTTTTTTGGGAATTGCGCCTTAACCCTGGGAATCAAAATCCCAACAATGTCCTTTTTGATCTTTGCCAACATCTCCTTATCATCATCAAAATCATCGTGTTGGGTTGAAACTACAATAGTATCTATTCGCTGTGGTTCATTGGCATCTGAATATTCAATGGTAACCTGCGCCTTTGCATCTGGACGGAGATAGGAAATTTCTTGACCTTCACGGCGCAGTTCCGCCAATACCTGAAGAATTTTATGGGAAATATCCAACGCCAAGGGCATGTAATTTTGGGTCTCGTTACTGGCATATCCGAACATCATGCCTTGGTCACCAGCCCCCTGCTCTTCTCTGGTGGCGCGATCTACTCCTTGATTAATGTCCTGTGATTGCTCATGAATCAAAGAAATGACCCCACAAGATTCGCCACTAAATTGATACTCCCCCTTTGTATATCCTATTCTATTAATGGTCTCACGTGCAATGTTCTGTACATCAAGATATGTATCGCTTTTAACCTCTCCAGCCAACACCACCTGACCGGTGGTCACCAAAGTTTCACAGGCCACTTTACTTTCTGCATCAAAAGCTAAAAAATTATCTAAAAGGGCATCACTTATTTGGTCTGCAATTTTATCTGGATGTCCTTCACTAACAGATTCTGAAGTAAATAAATAAGACATTTAATTCGTTTTTGCGAAAGGATTTGACGGAATGCCCAAAGAAGTTTACACCACTTTTTAGCATTTTTTTCTGAGGTTGCAATCAGTCAAATCCATCCTCGATTATGGAGGGCAAATGTACTGATTAGATTGCTAAATAAAAATCAAATTTCATATTATATTGCCCCACGCTTATTTTCCGGAAAGTCGATTAACTTCGTATATTGCAAGCTCCGACTTTTAAGAAATAGTCAACAAAAACACTACCCATGCACATTGCAGTTGCCGGAAATATTGGAGCAGGAAAAACCACCTTAACTTCCTTACTTTCAAAACACTATAAATGGGAAGCACATTTTGAGGATGTCGTTGACAACCCCTATCTCGACGATTTTTATACCCAAATGGAACGATGGAGCTTTAATCTTCAAATATACTTTTTGAACAGTAGGTACCGGCAGATTCTTAGGATTCGCGAAAGTGGAAAAAGTGTTATCCAAGACCGTACCATTTATGAAGATGCCCATATTTTTGCGCCCAATCTGCATGCCATGGGTTTGATGACCAATCGCGACTTCAATAACTACAAAAGTCTTTTTGAGCTCATGGAAAGTTTGGTGCAACCTCCAGATTTGATGATCTATTTGCGCAGTTCCATACCCAATTTGGTGCAACAAATTCACAATAGGGGCCGTGAATATGAAAGCAGTATTTCCATTGATTATCTAAGTCGATTGAACGAGCGTTATGAGGCCTGGATCAATACGTATGAAAAAGGTAAATTATTGGTGTTTGATGTTGATGATATCAATTTTGTGGACAATCCAGAACATTTAGGGGAAGTCATCAACCGCATAGATGCAGAGATTCATGGGTTGTTTTAAATAATTTTATATCCTTCATTACCCCTAAACGGGAATCTTTGAATGGCCCACATTATGTTGAGTTTCTTCTTTTGAAGAAATGATAAAACTTCCCTCACCCAAAAACGCACTTCCCTCATTCTTGGTTTTTTGGACCTCGCCCGCAAAGTAACTTCAGGGCATTGACTAAAATTTGATATCATGGAAGTAAAAAAGAATAAAAAGTTACAACTGGAGAAAAATTCAAGTTTGTACTTTGTTTTGGGATTGTGCCTGGTTTTAACCTTTACCTATATCGCATTGGAATGGAAAACATTTCACAACAAATCGGGATGGGAGATTGCTGAATTGGATAGATCCCATTTTTTGCCCGATGAAGAGGTACCTTTTATAAAACCACCTGAACCGTCGAAGCCCAAACCCATCATAACACCACCTGCAATAAAAATTGTAGGGGATAGTAGCCATGAAGATGACACACTTTTTGAGGTGCCTGAGTCAACCCCAAATTTGGAAATTCCCGCAGTAGAGGATATTCCTGTAATTGACGACCCTATTGATGATTCCATCATCTTTACCGTAGTTGAGGACAAACCCATCTTTCCAGGTTGCGAAAATGCTTCGGACAAGTACCGCTGTTTTCAAGAAGTGATACAAAAGCATATTAGAAAGAATTTTAGATATCCTGAAGTAGCCATTAATATGAACCAACAGGGAAAAGTATATGTGCAATTCACCATTCAAAAAGATGGCAGTATTAATGATCTACGTCTAAGAGGGCCTAGTAAAATATTGGAAAATGAGGCAGAACGCATTATTTCCAAACTGCCTAAAATGACTCCTGGCAAGCAACGGGGCACTCCGGTTAAGGTACCTTTTTCCGTACCCATCAATTTTGTCTTGCACTAGTATCCACAAAACAACGAACGAAACAAAAAAACCACGCCTTTCGCGTGGTTTTCCAATTGTAAGTATTTGAATTAGCTATCTATTCCATCTTAATTTCGTCTTTGTAAGCCTTTACTTGGACCTCAACCGCTTCTTTGGTAGCCCCCGTAAATTCCTTTACCTCTTCAGTTGCCTTACCTGCTACTTCCAAAGTTGTTGTAACAATGGCTTTGTAGGCGCCATCTTCCGTGTTACTCATTTCCACACGTACTTGCTTTTCAACTTCCTTAGTTTCCTTCATTCCGTCTGTAGTAATGGAAATTTTGGTTCCATCTACTTTTACCATACTTACCTCATCTGCTGGAGCAAGGCTTACCAAACTAGGGGCGATGACCAACGCGACAACGCTCATCAATTTCAACAAGATATTCAATGAAGGTCCGGAGGTATCTTTAAATGGATCGCCCACGGTATCCCCAACAACAGCGGCTTTGTGGGCATCAGAACCTTTACGACCTTCACTTTCAATGGTCTTTTTGGCATTATCCCAAGCACCACCGGCATTTGATTGAAAAATGGCCATCAAGACACCACATGTGGTTACTCCGGCCAACAACCCGCCCAACATTTCAGCACCGCCCAAGAAACCAACGGTAACCGGCACTGCAATGGCCAATAGTCCCGGCAGCACCATTTCCTTAATGGAGGCTTGGGTGGAAATCGCCACACACTTATCGTATTCGGCAACGCCATCAGCAGCATCAAAAGTTTTTCTTTGGGCATCTGTAGCTTTGGACATATCGGAATCTACCGCACGCATCACTTCCAATGCGGCCTTTAATTGCGGAATATCACGGAATTGACGACGCACTTCTTCAATCATTGCCATGGCCGCACGACCTACGGCATTCATAGAGAGTGCGGAAAATACAAAGGGTAGCATACCACCAATTAACAATCCGGCCATCACGGTGGGTTTCGAAACATCAATACCAGTGACATTGGCCGTTTGCATAAACGCCGCAAACAATGCCAACGCTGTCAAAGCCGCAGAAGCAATTGCAAATCCCTTACCAATGGCAGCAGTGGTATTTCCCACGGCATCCAACTTATCGGTACGCTCCCGAACTTCGCTTGGCAATTCGGCCATCTCTGCAATACCACCGGCATTGTCGGAAATGGGTCCATAGGCATCCACCGCCAATTGAATGCCTGTATTGGCCAACATACCCACGGCAGCAATCGCGATTCCATACAATCCTGCAAAATGATGTGACACCAAAATTGCGGCGGCAATCAAAATAATCGGGAACATGGTAGACATCATCCCCACACCCAATCCGGCAATGATATTGGTAGCAGAACCGGTCTCTGACTGACGTACAATGGAATTCACGGGTTTGGTACCCGTGCCTGTATAATATTCGGTTACCTTACCAACTGCTAGACCAGCCACAAGACCCGCCAAAACAGCAATAAATACCCCCATAGCCCCATATTCAGCCCCATTGAAGGTCCAACTTTCCGGAAGCATTCCTTTAATAATGAAGTAGCAGGCCACCAACATCAATCCTGCAGAACCAAATTCCCCAATATTCAATGCAGTTTGTGGATTACCACCATCCTTAACACGTACAAAAAAAGTTCCTACAATGGACATGATGATGCCAACCGCAGCCAATACCAAAGGAAGGTATACGGCTCCCAGTCCGTCAAAATTTTCAGCAAAACCAGGAATTTGGGTAAATGCAGCACCCAAGACCATAGTACCTATGATGGAACCAACGTAGGATTCAAAAAGATCTGCCCCCATACCGGCAACGTCACCCACGTTATCACCCACGTTATCAGCGATGGTTGCAGGATTCAAAGGGTGGTCTTCTGGAATGCCAGCTTCCACTTTACCTACTAAGTCAGCGCCAACGTCTGCGGCTTTGGTGTAAATACCACCTCCCACACGTGCAAATAATGCAATGGAAGATGCACCCAATGAAAAACCAGAAAGTACATTCAACACCTCGCCAAGCGCCCAACCTTGACCGCTATACAGCATGAACAATCCGCTCAAACCAAGAACACCAAGACCTACAACGCCAAGCCCCATTACGGCTCCACCGGCAAAGGCCACTTCCAAGGCTTTTCCCAATGAAGTTCTGGCAGCATTGGTGGTACGAACATTTGCTTTTGTAGCAACTTTCATGCCGATAAAACCTGCCAGTGCCGAACAAATCGCACCAACAACAAATGATACGGCCACCATACCGTTACTTCCCACTTCGTTGGTTCCCTTGAAATATAATAAGATAGCCACAGCTACCACAAAAACACTCAATATTTTGTATTCTGCTTTGAGGAAGGACATTGCCCCATCAGCAATATTTTTGGCAATCTTGGCCATTTTTTCTTCACCGACATCTTGTTTTGAGACCCAAGCACTTCTGATAAAAACATAAAGTAGGCCCAGCACCCCAAACGCAGGTAAAAATGTTACGATTTGTTCCATAATTTATTTACTTATTTTTTAGGTTTTCTTAAGAAATTTTGATGGCTGCAAATGTAAGGAAATGCATACGAATAAAAAAAGCCCAAAATGGGCTTTAAAACAGGGCTTTTTGTTTCATTATGAAACGCTTAAATCATAAAGGTCCGTTTCATTTTATGGTCGCTTTTTTCGTATCGCTCTACACACTTTCTATAAATTTCCTTGGCCTTTGCCGCTCCACTCCATCCGCCGGTATCCACCTTCTTTTCCTCCAAATCCTTATACACTTGAAAAAAGTGCTCAATTTCCTTTAAGCGATGCTGATTTAAATCTGTGATATCGTCATTTTTACTCCAAATGGGGTCATTGACCGGTACACAGATGATTTTTTCATCAGGCCCCTTTTCATCCGTCATATGGAAGACCCCAATAGGTTTTACCTCCATTACCACCATGGGAAAAGTAGGTTCCGTACCTAAAACCAAAACATCCAAGGGGTCTTGATCCAAAGCAAGCGTTTCGGGAACAAATCCATAATCCCCGGGATACATCATTGAAGAGAATAGTGTTCTATCAAATCGAATCTTATGGAGGGTGAAATCGTACTCGTATTTATTACGACTGCCTTTTGGGATTTCAATCAATACATCAAAAGTAACCTCATCTTTTTTAGGCATATTTTAGGTGTTTAGTTCCATAAAGGTAGGGAACGCAAGCAATTCAAGGAAATTGCCCAGGTTTCGTTTTTTCAATTTAGAAACTAAAACCAAAAGTACCTGTAACACCAAAGGAACGTGCATCAGGCGCATCCAAATAATTTCCCCTGAAGTTAAAGTCAATCCTGAAGATTTTGAAAATATTTCCCACACCAAAGGAATATTCCCAATACGGTTCTTTATCCGGGGCCAACAGCGGAATATTGGTAGGCGAGCTAAGGGCAATATTCGCATCGGATATTGAACCCCACGCCCCCCGAATTCCAACAATTTCTCGAAGATTTAACTTTCGAAGTATCGGAATCCTAGAAAAAATACGACCGTTAAAATTATGTTCCAAATGCACCGTGGCATAAGTGTCCGTTACAAATTCGTAAAAGTCAAGATTGGGAAAGGTATTGTATAATGAAAATAGCGTTTGGTTCCCAGGAATCACACTTAAGAGTCCCAATGGGACCTCTCCAAAGGTCTTTCCCAATTCAACGGTACTCAACAAACGTCCAAAACCTCCCAATTGCCAGGGTTGGGTGTAAGAAAACTGTAAACGATGGTAATCAAAATCACTTTGCAAAAACCCTTCTGCACCTTTGGTGTAATTAAGCACCAATGTGCTGTAATTTTCATTAACATCCCTGCGTTCCACTCCGTATCCTATGGTCCTTCGCCCAGGGGTATAGATCAAAGTGGTGTTGAGGTCAAATTGTTTTACCTCTGAGGAAATCCCGGTTGGTGAATCAGCATTCACATAATCCAAACTGAACTCGTTGGGCAAAGCAGAACTTAAGGTTCTGAAGGAGCCTCCTAGCCTTAGCCGAAGGTTTTTCCAAGGTTCCATTTCCAGTGCCAGGACGGACAGATTGATATTGCTTAAACGATTGTTGTTCCCCACGGTGACCAATGCGGAAGAAGCAATGCTCCTGCCCAGTACATCCGTTGTACTGGTCAAACTGATTCCCAATTGTTCAATATCCCGTCGGTTGCCCCCTGAGAGAATCAATCGTGTTTTTCTGTCCAGCAAGAACTTCCCTGATAGGCCATGCTTGAATTTTTTATCATCAAATCCATAGGCCATATAACCTTCCAAACGCCAGGTATCGTTTTGACCAAAATAGGTGCGTGCACCGCCCCTAAGGCGAATTCCCTCAGCATCATTAAACCCAAACGTGCTGTAAATGTCTCCGATATCAAGATTCCATTTGTCAATTTCTACGTAACCAGAGCCCAAAATGCTGACAATATCATAATAGGTCTTGAATTTAGGAACCGTTTTAAGGGTATCCAGCAATTTAAAGATTCCTGCTTCGTCTTCGTTCAAGCCCTCCAAACGGGCATTTTTCCAAAAAGTACTGTCTTGGGCAAATACCCTGGGGTCATAGGGATCTGATTCCGATTTGTAAAAATCCTGCGGCCGGTCCAAATCAAATTGATAATTATCATAAACCGTGGTTCGTTTTCCATAAATCCCCCTTGATTTTTCTTTTTTGGAAAACGCAAAATCAGTCAACATATAATCCCGCTTCAATAGAAAGACCGAGTCATTGACCACATCAAAATCCTGTTCTATGTAAATCTCCTTCACCCAGTTGATATTGGCACTTTTAACTACCTGCATATCAATCTTCTTAATGGCGAAGGTGGTATCATTTACCCAAAAATCCCCTTTGAAGGTGAGTTCGTTTTTTCGTCTGGGATAATAGATGATATTATAGCACCATTTATTATCGATAAAGGTGCTATCGGAAAGCACATAATTATAGACGTCCACACCCGTTTTTGATAATGGACTTGTAAAACTCTTGTCAAAAAACTTCAGGTAGTTATTATAAATGTCGTAGTCTGAATACAAGTCTTCGACAAAGGCTGTAATTGCCTGATTTCCCCCAAACCCTGAACTTTTGTTACCAAGCACATCTTCTTTTTCCAATTCCACGGTGTTATCCCCGTAAACTTTGGAAAAAACTTCGTTCAAAAACATGGGCAGGTACGTTTTTCCGGTGATTCGGGAAGTGTCCAAGCCTTCAAACATGAATTCAAGCCCCTTAAACATCCTACTCTTTATCAAAGCACTGTCAATGGTATTTAAGTCAAATTCAACCTTCTCGTATTTATCATACTGGTAACTTTTGAATTTTCGAACACCGTTTTCCCGCTTTTTGGCCCATATCTTTTTTAGAATATCAATAGCCGGATTGTTCTTCTTGGATTGCTTTCCGGTGTAGACGACCACCTCACCCAATTGTTGGGCAGCCTCCATAAGGGTCACGCTCATATCATAGGTTACATTGGACCCCAATTCAATTTCCTTGGTTTCGTAGCCAATAAAAGAGATTATAAGTACTCTGTAATCGCTTTCTGATTCCAGATAAAAACGTCCATTCTCGTTGGTAATCGTACCTTCTGTCGAATTTTCAAACAATACATTGGCAAAGGCTACTGGGTCCCCGAACCCATCAACCACAACACCGCTAACCTTAGTTTGGGCATAGGTCAGAAAACAAAAAGATATGGAAAGGATAAAAAGGAATTTCCTCATGGTACTTTAAAGTCATTACCGCTATCAAAAATGACTTCTACATTGTTCGCTACTTTTGATTAAGAGTAAAGGTCGATCAAATGCTATTCCTTCTTACAAAAAAACCTCGCCAACATTGGTCGACGAGGCGAATATACCTTACAATTTTTACACTATTCCCGGTATAACACTTTCTTAACAGCCTTAACCACGTCTTTGGCATTGGGCAACCATTCCGCCAGTAGCACTGGAGAATAAGGTGCCGGGGTATCAGCGGTATTTAATTTTACGATAGGGGCGTCCAAATAATCGAAAGCCCTATGCTGAACCTGATAAATAATCTCTGTGGCCACATTCCCAAAAGGCCAAGCTTCTTCTAAAATCACCAAGCGATTGGTCTTCTTTAGCGAATTGATGATCGTATCATAGTCCATGGGGCGTACCGTTCTAATGTCTATAATCTCGCAGTCCACACCATCTTTTTCCAATTCCTCAGCGGCCTTGTAGGCTTCCTTAATAATTTTCCCAAAGGAAACGATGGTAACGTCCGAACCCTCCCTTTTTATATCTGCAACGCCTAATGGGATGGTATACTCTCCTTCAGGAACCTCTCCCTTGTCCCCGTACATCTGCTCAGACTCCATGAAAATAACGGGATCGTCATCCCTTATGGCACTTTTCAACAATCCTTTGGCGTCCGCAGGGTTGGATGGGACCACTACTTTTAAACCAGGGCAGTTGGCGTACCAACTTTCAAAGGCTTGTGAATGTGTGGCCGCCAATTGGCCCGCAGAGGCCGTCGGCCCACGAAAAACAATTGGGCAGTTAAATTGTCCACCGGACATCTGTCGAATCTTTGCTGCATTATTGATGATTTGGTCAATACCCACCAAAGAGAAATTAAAGGTCATAAATTCAATGATCGGACGATTTCCATTCATGGCGGACCCTACTCCAACACCGGCAAAGCCCAGCTCAGAAATAGGGGTATCCAACACCCTATCGGGCCCAAATTCATCCAACATTCCCTTAGAAGCTTTGTAAGCTCCGTTATATTCCGCAACTTCCTCCCCCATTAAATAAATGGATTCATCACGCCTCATTTCCTCAGACATGGCCTCAGCAATTGCCTCCCTAAATTGTAATGTTTTCATAGTTTTTGGCCCATTTTTAAAGTGCGAACAAAAATAGGAAAATCTGTAGGAAAGCAATGATGCGGCCCATCAAATTTGAGTGAAAATTTATTATGCATGCATAATAAATTGGATTGTATTTCATATCTTTGCAGTCGAAAAAATTTCTACTTATGAAGATATTGGTTTGTATAAGTAACGTACCTGATACCACGTCAAAAATCAACTTCACTGAAGATGATACCAAGTTTGATACCAATGGGGTGCAATTTGTAATCAATCCCAATGACGAATTTGGGCTCACCCGGGCAATGTGGTTCAAGGAAAAGCAAGGAGCGACGGTACATGTAGTCACTGTTGGGGATGCCTCTGTGGAACCTACCATCCGAAAAGCCCTTGCCATTGGCGCGGACGAGGGCATCCGTATCAACGCCGAACCCAAAGATGGCTTCTTCGTAGGCCGACAGCTGGCCGAAATAGTTAAAAATGGGGGATATGACCTAGTCATAGCGGGTAGGGAGTCCATTGATTACAACGGTGGTATGGTACCGGGCATCATTTCCTCTCTTTTGGACATGAATTTTGTGAATACCTGCGTCGGTCTCGAAATTGATGGCAATGCGGCAACCGCTGTTCGTGAAATTGACGGTGGAAAAGAGAAAATCGCCACCTCACTTCCTTTGGTCATTGGAGCACAAAAGGGTCTTGTAGAAGAAAGTGACCTGCGCATTCCCAATATGCGGGGCATTATGATGGCGAGAAAAAAAGCATTGAACGTGGTTGATGCGGTCGATTCACCTATTCCTACGGCTGACAAAAAATTTGAGCGTCCGGCTGCCAAAGGACCGGTAAAACTGGTTGATGCAGGAAACATAGGTGAATTGATAAGCCTTTTACACAACGAAGCAAAAGCACTTTAGATAACAACTTCAAAATTTCAAGTTCCAAGAAAACACTGAGTAGTTGGAATTTGGGTTTTGAACCTTGAAATTTTAGATTATTATGTCAGTACTCGTATATACAGAAACCGAAAGCGGAAAGTTCAAAAAGAACGCCTTTGAAGTAGCCTCTTACGCAAAAAATGTGGCCGACCAAATGGGTGCAAGTGTAACTGCGATAGCAGTAAATGCTGAAAATGCCGAAGAATTGGGCACTTATGGCGTTTCTAAAGTATTAAACGTAAGCAATGATCAATTATCAAGCTTCAATGCCAGGGCATATGCCAGCGCTATCGCTCAGGCAGCGGAGGCAGAAGGAAGCAAAGTTGTCATCCTAAGTTCAAGTGCCGATAGCAAATATCTAGGCGGCATTTTGGCCGCTAAATTGAATGCTGGATACGTACCCAATGTGGTTGCCCCCCCTGAAAGCACCGCCCCTTTTGTAGTGAAACGAACGGCTTTTAGCAATAAGGGATTCGCCCACACGGAAATCGATGCAGAAATAAAAATGGTAGGGGTCTCCAACAACGCCTTTGGTATGGTCGAAAATGCCACATCCGCCAATTCTGAAGCCTTTACACCAAACATTGGTGACGCAGACTTCGGAGTTAAGTCTGTAGAAGTCGATAAAGTAGTCGGCAAAGCTACCATTGCGGATGCCGATATTGTGGTTTCTGCCGGTCGCGGATTAAAAGGTCCGGAAAACTGGGGAATGGTTGAGGAGTTGGCCGACGTATTGGGGGCCGCTACAGCATGTTCCAAGCCCGTTTCCGACCTGGGATGGAGACCCCACGGTGAACACGTAGGGCAAACAGGGAAACCTGTTGCTAGCAACTTATATATCGCTATCGGAATTTCGGGGGCCATACAGCATCTCGCTGGAGTAAGTGCCTCGAAAACCAAGGTAGTCATCAACAATGACCCAGAAGCTCCCTTCTTTAAGGCCGCGGACTACGGTATTGTTGGGGATGCCTTTGAAGTGGTCCCCGAACTCATCGAAAAATTGAAGGATTTTAAGGCCCAAAACGCCTAAATTTTGTTAATTTGCTTCTTTGAAGCGGCTGTTCAGATAATGTGTTAAGCCACTTATTTGAACAGCTTTTCTGTTTTATTCCGAGCCATTACATGAGTTTAGTACGACTGAAAATAAAGGGAATATCCTATAGCCAGACCCAAAACGGGGCTTACGCCCTTATCTTAAACGAGGTAGAAGGCGACCGGAAGCTTCCTATTGTCATTGGTGCTTTTGAGGCGCAATCCATTGCCATCGCTTTGGAAAAGGAAATTAAACCCC
>JBCDBE010000080.1:0-17466 GCA_039184365.1 Bacteroidota bacterium
GCCACTTGGCAGGCAGTAACTAGAATGTACAATGAGGAAGCTAAGAACTACAACCTTACCATGGCCATTGGTTTTACCTTATTGAGTATAGATTCAAAGAAAGGAACCCCAAGTACCTCGCTCGGACCACGTATGGGCATGGAATCTACCAGTCTTTCCAGAATTCTAAAAAGCATAGAGGAACGGGGATATATTGAGCGCAGGCCAAATCCCAAGGACGGCCGTGGAGTGCTCATCCATTTAACGGCACTTGGATTGGAAAAAAGGGAGGAATCCAAGGAAGTAGTATTGCGCTTCAATGAAGTAGTTCGGGAACATTTGAGCGAGAAAGACTTGGAAGGTTTTTACAGAACCACTGAGATTATCAATCGACTTATTCTGGATAGAAAAATTTACACAAAAACAACAACTGAATAAAACGCAAAACGTAAGATGAAAAGGCATATCAACAAAGTTGCCGTTATCGGCTCTGGTATTATGGGAAGTGGTATTGCATGCCACTTTGCCAATATTGGGGTTGAAGTATTGCTCTTGGATATTGTACCAAGGGAATTAAATGATAAAGAGAAGGCCAAAGGGCTGTCCTTAGACGACAAAGTGGTCAGAAACCGATTGGTCAATGAGGCGCTTGCCAAAGCATTAAAGTCAAAGCCTTCCCCCATTTATCATAAAAAATTTTCAAATCGAATCGCTACGGGAAACCTAGAGGATGACATCTCAAAAGTGAAGGATGTTGATTGGATTATTGAGGTGGTCGTCGAGCGATTGGATATTAAAAAACAAATCTTTGAAAATCTGGAAAAGCACAGAACTCCAGGAACCTTGATTACTTCCAATACCTCAGGAATTCCCATCCAGTTCATGAGTGAAGGGCGTAGTGATGATTTTCAAAAACACTTCTGCGGCACCCATTTTTTCAATCCAGCGCGGTATTTGAAGTTATTTGAAATTATTCCCGGTCCTAAAACCTCACAGGAAGTCCTTGACTGTTTAAACGGGTATGGGGAACAATATTTAGGGAAAACTTCGGTCCTTGCCAAGGATACACCGGCCTTTATTGGTAACAGAATTGGAACTTTTGGGATTTTCTCACTTTTCCATGCCATGAAGGACTTGGGTATGACCATTGAAGAAGTTGATAAATTAACGGGGCCGCTTATTGGAAGGCCTAAATCTGCCACTTTTAGAACGGTAGATGTTGTGGGCTTGGATACTCTGGTTCATGTGGGCAATGGTCTTTATGAAAACTGCAAGGACGATGAACGTCGCGACGTTTTTAAAATGCCGGACTTCATCAACACCATGATGGAAAACAAATGGTTGGGCAGCAAAACCGGCCAGGGTTTTTATAAAAAGTCGGTTGGCCCGGACGGCAAAAAGGAAATCCTTACCCTTGATTTGGGTACTATGGAGTATCGTTCCAAGAAAAGTGCAAAATTTGCCACCCTTGAACTGACCAAATCCATTGACAATGTGGTAGAACGATTTTCAGTGCTGTCCGATGGAAAGGATAAAGCCGGGGAATTCTTTAGAAAGAGTTTCGGAGCCCTATTCTCGTACGCCTCCCTTCGTATCCCTGAAATTACGGACGAGCTTTTCAAAATCGATGATGCCACTTGTGCCGGTTTTGGTTGGGAACACGGTCCTTTCCAGATATGGGATGCCGTAGGACTGGACAAGGGTATTGAATTCGCGGAAGTGGAGGGATTAAAGATAGCGGAATGGGTACATGAGATGAAGGCAACTGGGATTACCTCTTTCTATTCCGTTGAGGATGGAGCCTCTTATTGCTATGATATCCAGACCAAGAAAATGGAGAAGATTCCTGGCCAGGATGCGTTCATCATCCTAGACAATATTAGGAAGTCCAACGAGGTCTTTAAGAATAAAGGAGTCGTCGTCGAAGATTTGGGAGATGGTATTTTAAATGTGGAGTTCCAGTCCAAAATGAACACCATAGGCGCTGATGTGCTTATGGGCTTGAACAAAGCCATTGATATTGCCGAAAAGGATTTTCAAGGCTTGGTCGTTGGGAATCAAGCGGCCAATTTCTCCGTAGGTGCCAATATCGGCATGATTTTCATGATGGCCGTCGAACAGGAATATGACGAACTCAATATGGCCATTAGAATGTTCCAAGACACCGTCATGCGGATGCGCTACTCCTCTATTCCGACGGTAGCTGCACCCCATGGCATGACTTTGGGTGGGGGCTGTGAGATCACCATGCATGCGGATAAGGTTGTGGCAGCAGCGGAGACCTATATCGGTTTGGTCGAATTTGGTGTTGGAGTCATTCCTGGAGGGGGTGGTTCCAAAGAAATGGCGATGCGTGCGACAGACTCGTTGAGAACGGGTGATGTTGAATTGAACATTTTACAGGAATATTTCTTGGCCATTGGTATGGCCAAAGTATCCACTTCGGCCTACGAAGCTTTTGATTTGGGTATTCTACAAAAAGGCAAGGATATTGTTGTGGTCAATAAAGACCGACAGATTGCCACTGCTAAGGCCCATGCCAAATTGATGGCGGAGCAGGGCTATACCCAACCTCCGGCACGAAAGGATGTCAAGGTACTTGGAAAACAAGCTTTGGGTATGTTTTTGGTGGGAACCGATTCCATGGAAGCCAGTAGGTATATTAGTGAACACGACAAAAAGATTGCCAATAAATTGGCCTATGTTATGGCGGGTGGGGATTTATCCGAACCAAGTTACGTTTCCGAACAGTATTTGTTGGATATAGAACGTGAAGCCTTCTTATCCCTGTGTTCTGAACGAAAAACCTTGGAACGCATCCAACACATGTTAAAAACAGGTAAACCGTTACGGAATTAATTTAAATGTCTAG
This sequence comes from Bacteroidota bacterium, assembly GCA_039184365.1. GTDB lineage: Bacteria > Bacteroidota > Bacteroidia > Flavobacteriales > Flavobacteriaceae > Croceivirga. The sequence continues at coordinate 2,852 of JBCDBE010000080.1, forward strand.
TACCAGAGCCGATCGCTTTCAAAGTATAGGAACCATTATGGCGTTGGTGATTAGTATCATCGCCATGGTCACCTCCATTTATGAGGCGGGTATCATGAAATCACAGCAAAAATCCATGGTATGGCCCTATTTAAGTGTAACGCAATACTATGACGGTCAAGGATTTGGAATAAAAATTATAAATAAAGGTACGGGGCCGGCCATTGTGACCTCCGTCCAAGTAGACTATGAAGGGGTACCTATGGAAGATGAAGATGTGCTATTTGATTCCATGAATCCCAATAGGACATTTGGGTATGACATTTTAAGGAACACTTCCATTGCCAATTATGTGTTCACATCCGGGGAGGAAATCATGCTGTTTGGCTTACCCTACAGTGATGAAACACGGATTATTGTGGATAAAATTCCAAAAGTGCGATTGAGAGTAGGGTATAAATCGGTATTGGATGAATACTGGTATTATGATTCCGAAGATGACAAACATTACAAAGAAGAATTTATAGCAAAAACAGAATTTAAAAACTAAAAAATGAAAACAGCATATATAGTCAAGGGATATAGAACGGCTGTTGGCAAGTCCAAAAAAGGAGGTTTCCGCTTTAAAAGGGCAGATGAGTTGGCTGCGGAGACCATAGAATATATAATGGGCCAATTGCCGGATTTTGATAAAAAACGTATTGATGACGTCATTGTCGGCAATGCCATGCCCGAAGGATCTCAAGGTCTGAATATGGCCCGTTTGATTTCTTTGATGGGATTGGACATTGTGGACGTACCTGGGGTCACCGTCAATCGTTTTTGCTCTTCGGGACTGGAGACCATAGGGATTGCCACGGCCAAAATACAAGCGGGAATGGCCGATTGTATCATTGCTGGAGGGGTAGAAAGCATGAGCTCGGTCCCCATGACGGGATTCAAGACGGAACTCAATTATGATCTGGTGAAATCCGGACACGAAGACTATTATTGGGGTATGGGCAACACTGCGGAAGCCGTTGCGCAAGAGTACAAAGTGTCCCGTGAAGACCAAGATACGTTTGCCTACAAGTCGCATATGAAGGCCTTAAAAGCCTTGGACGAAAATCGTTTCCAAGACCAAATAGCACCGATTGAAGTGGAAGAAACCTTCGTGGATGCAACTGGTAAAAAGAGCAACAGAACGTTTACCGTTACCAAGGATGAGGGACCTAGAAGGGGCACTTCCAAAGAGGCTTTGGCCAAATTACGCCCCGTATTCGCAGCCAATGGAAGTGTGACGGCCGGAAACTCTTCACAGACCAGTGATGGCGCCGCCTTTGTAATGGTAATGAGTGAAGGAATGGTCAAAGAGTTGAATCTTGAACCGGAAGCCAGATTGGTAAGTTATTCCGCTGCCGGAGTACCTCCAAGAATAATGGGAATCGGTCCTGTAGCGGCCGTACCAAAAGCATTGAAGCAAGCGGGAATGAAACAGGAGGAGATAGAACTCATAGAGTTGAACGAAGCCTTTGCCTCACAATCATTAGCCGTTATCCGTGAGTTAGGCCTGAACAATGATATCGTGAATGTCAACGGAGGGGCCATTGCGCTAGGGCACCCTTTGGGTTGTACAGGAGCCAAGCTTTCAGTTCAATTGTTTGATGAAATGCGTAAACGAAACATGCAAGGCAAACATGGCATGGTGACCATGTGTGTTGGAACAGGACAAGGGGCTGCTGGAATTTTTGAATTTTTAAACTAATACTAAAAAATAATTGCGATGAGTACAGAAACATTAACTAAGGAAATCCTTCGTGGAGGACAGTTTATTGTAAAGGAAACCGACTGCGAAGATGTGTTTACCCCTGAGGACTTTTCAGAGGAGCAACAAATGATGCGGGAGTCCGTTAAGGAATTTAATGATCGAGAAATAGTTGCCCATCGGGATAGGTTCGAATCCAAAGACTATGGTTACACGGAAGCGTGTATGAAAAAAGCCGGGGAACTGGGCTTTTTGAGTGTTGCCGTTCCTGAAGAATATGAGGGTCTCGGTATGGGCTTTGTTTCAACAATGTTGGTCTGTGAATTTATTTCAAGTGGCTCCGGTTCCTTTTCCACCGCATTTGGGGCACATACGGGTATTGGTACCATGCCGATAACCCTTTATGGAACCGAAGAGCAAAAGAAAAAATACGTTCCAAAATTGGCTTCCGGTGAATGGTTTGGAGCCTATTGTCTGACCGAACCCGGCGCAGGTAGCGACGCCAACTCCGGCAAAACCACTGCTACCTTATCGGAAGATGGTACCCATTATAAAATCAATGGGCAAAAAATGTGGATTTCCAATGCGGGTTTTTGCCAACTCTTTATCGTCTTTGCCCGAATAGAAAACGATAAGAACATTACTGGGTTCATCATAGAAAATGACCCAAAAAATGGTATTACGCTTGGGGAAGAGGAACATAAACTGGGTATTAGGGCATCTTCCACAAGACAGGTATTTTTCAATGATACCAAGGTGCCAGTGGAAAACATGCTCTCAGAGCGCGGCAACGGATTTAAAATTGCCATGAACGCCCTGAACGTGGGGCGTATCAAATTGGCTGCTGCCTGCCTGGACTCCCAAAGAAGGGTGGTCAATCACGCCATTAATTATGCCAATGAGCGCCAACAATTTAAAACGCCCATCATCAATTTTGGGGCCATTAAAGCCAAAATAGCTGAAATGGCTACCAATTGCTATGCTGGGGTATCAGCCTCCTATCGAGCGGCAAAGAACATAGAAGACCGAATCGCCATGAGGATTGCTGATGGAAATTCCCATCAAGATGCAGAACTCAAAGGCGTGGAAGAATATGCCGTGGAATGTTCCATATTGAAGGTGGCCGTATCAGAAGACATCCAAAACTGTTCCGATGAGGGAATTCAGATTTTCGGAGGTATGGGCTTCTCGGAAGAAACACCCATGGAAGCTGCTTGGCGTGATGCCCGGATTGCACGAATTTATGAAGGAACCAACGAAATTAATAGAATGCTAGCCGTGGGCATGTTGGTAAAGAAAGCCATGAAAGGCCATGTAGACCTGCTTGGACCAGCTACCGCGGTCGGTCAGGAATTAATGGGAATCCCTTCTTTTGATACGCCCGACTTTTCTATGCCGTTGGCTGAAGAAAAAGATATGATTTCCAGATTGAAAAAGGTTTTCATGATGGTGGCGGGATCTGCTGCCCAAAAATTTGGGCCTGATTTGGAAAAACACCAACAATTGTTGACCGCAGCCTCAGATATTCTTATTGAAATCTATATGGCAGAATCGACCATTCTAAGAACCGAGAAAAATGTGAGGCGCTTCGGTGAGGAGGCCCAAGCCACACAGATAGCCATGGCCAAATTGTATTTGTACAATGCTGTGGAAATCGTGAACCGAAAGGGTCGGGAAGGCATTATATCCTTTGCGGAAGGTGACGAGCAAAAGATGATGCTCATGGGCCTTAAACGATTTACAAAGTATTTCAACTATCCCAATGTTGTGGCGCTGCGCACCCAAATTGCGGACCAAGTGGCCAGCGAAAATGCCTATACGTTTGACTAATTCAGATAACTTCTAAGGAAGTGAAAACCGTCCACCAGAATCGTGGGCGGTTTTTTTGTTTTGTCGTCGTTCTTAAAGCTTTTAGCTTTACAACATGTCAACATCGCTTTTAGAGAAAATGTACGACCCCAATCATTTCCGGGAATTTGGGGCAACGGTCTTGAACCAAATCACCGACCATCTAGGGGTAGTCGTCTCCAAAAAGGACAAAAAAACCATTCTATGGAATGAACCATCGCAAGAACTTGAGTTCTGGGAAGACTTCTTTGCAAATGGGCGAAAAGAGGAGGTAATTGCTAAAATCCTTAGCCACACCACCCACATCCATAATCCAAAATATTTGGGGCATCAAGTGGCAGCAACGGCACCGATTACCCTATTGACGGGGATGCTCAGCGCCCTTTTAAACAACGGCATGGCCGTGTATGAAATGGGCATGTCGCCCTCCGCTATAGAAAAAATTGTGACCGATAGTATTTGTAAAAAAATCGGGTATGATAAAGACGGTGCCGGATTTCTCACCCATGGAGGCACCTTGGCCAACCTAACCGCACTACTTTCTGCCAGAAAAGCTGTTCTTGACCATGATGTATGGAACGAAGGACATACCCGACCCTTGGGTATTATGGTTTGTGAAGAAGCCCATTATTGTGTGGATAGGGCAGCTAAAATTATGGGCTTGGGAGAAAAAGGAATTATTAAAATTCCATCGATGGAAAATTATAGTATGGACACTTCCCAATTGGAAAAATACTATAATAGGGCCATATCCAAAGGCATCGAAGTCTTTGCCATCATTGGTTCCGCCCCTTCCACAGCAACGGGAGCCTATGATGATCTAAAAGCAATAGCACAATTTGCCCAAGAAAAACAAGTTTGGTTTCACGTAGATGGGGCCCACGGCGGTGCAGCCATCTATTCCGGAAAGTACAGGCATTTGCTTGAAGGCATTGAAAGTGCGGATTCCGTTGTCATCGATGGTCATAAAATGATGTTAATGCCCGCTATTACCACGGCCCTGTTGTTCAAGAACACCTGGCATTCCCAACATACGTTTAGCCAAAAAGCAGATTATTTGTTAAATGATGGGGAAGAGGAACATTGGATCAATAGTGGAAAAAAAACCTTTGAATGTACCAAAACCATGATGTGCCTCCATTGGTTTGTGCTTTTAAAATTTTACGGAGAAGGTATTTTTGATGAATTTGTAACCCGCCAATACGACTTGGCACGAACCTTTGAAAAGCTACTAAGGGCCGATCCCAATTTCGAGATGGCCACTTCTCCCCAATCAAATATTGTATGTTTTCGAATACTCCAGGAGGGAAAGACAGTTTCAGAACTAAACCTGATAAACGCCAAAGTTCGGAAAGTCCTTCTAGAAGATGGACAATACTATATCGTGCAGACCAAACTAAAAGGTATCCATTACCTACGGACGGCCCTTATGAACCCTTTTACTACAGAGGACCACTTAAACCAGCTCCTGGGCAAAATAAAATCCATTGCCAAAAGCCCGATTTAGCTGATGGATTCCAATATTTTCTCTTCGGTTTGTTTGCGAGAAAAGTTGATGGCGCATTCTATTAGGGCCAAATGCGAGTAGGCCTGTGGAAAATTACCCAGCAGACGTTTTGTCTTAAAGTCAATATCCTCACTAAACAGACCGAGATGGTTGCTATAGCTCAATAATTGTTCAAACTGCGCCAAGGCCTTTTCTTCTTCCCCAATCTTGAACAGCGCATTGATGAACCAAAAAGTACATATGGTGAAAGAGGACGAGGGCAAACCAAAATCATCCTCATTTTTATAGCGGTACAAAAGTCCTTCATTGCTCAAGTCTTTTTCAATAGCTTTCACGGTGCTCACGTACTTTGGGTCCCTAGCATGTATAAAACCATACGATTCCATCAACAATATAGAGGCATCCAAATGATAGGAACCATAAGACTGGGTAAACGCTTTGATGTCTTCGTTCCAGGCGTTCTCCATGATATCATTCTTGATTTCCTGCTCTATTTCTGACCACTTGTCTATTTTACGATGCTTCCCAAACATTTTGGCCACTTTAATGGCACGATCTAAAGCCACCCAGCACAGTACTTTGGAAAAGGTGAAATGACGATCTTCCCCCCTAAATTCCCAAATCCCCTTATCCGGTTCCCGCCAGTGTTTATCAACTATCCAGACAATGGCCTTAGTGATGCTCCAAAGTTCCTCCCCATTCTCAATATCATTACTGAAACGTAACAATTGCTCATAGATGACGTCCATCAAAATTCCGTAGATGTCATTTTGCTTTTGCTTATAGGCTGCATTGCCAACCCTAACAGGTTTAGAGCCCCTATAACCCTCCAAGTGATCTAGATTTTTTTCTGTTAGTGTCTTTTCCCCGTTGATACCATACATGATTTGGAGTTTTTCATCCTTGTCGGGCATCAAATCAATAATAAACTGCAAAAATCGTTTGGCACTGTTTTTATGTCCCAACTCAGAAACGACCTTGATTACCATGGATGCATCCCTAATCCAACAGAAGCGGTAATCCCAGTTGCGAACTTCCCCAATGGTTTCCGGAAGTGAGGTGGTCGCCGCTGCCAAGACTGCGCCCGTCTTGTTGTAAGTGAGCATCTTCAAAGTAATGGCGCTACGCATAATTTCTGCATTGAATTTTTTGTACGTAGGCGTGCGATCTACCCAATCCAACCAATATATCTTGGTACGCTCCAATTCCAATGCAATTTTATCCGTTGATGGACGTAAAATTTTCTCATTATAACAGACCAAAAAGTAACCGTCCTCCCTTAAGGTAATTTCTTCGCCATTGAGGACATGGTTCTTGTTAAATGAGGTATAGAGAAAAAGAGAATCAAATTGCTCCTTGCTTGTAATGCTAACAATAAAAGTTCCCTTAACATGATGCACCGTCCCACCCTTTGCATATTCTAATTTAGGATCATATTGCACCGTAAACTTAGGTACTCCTGAAATATGCCTAACATAACGGATAATCTCAGGAGGAGCATTGTACTTACCATTGGGCTTGTGGTAACGGGGCATAAAATCATGAAGCTCAAAAATATTTTCCCCGTCTGAAAAACGGGTCACCAAAATGGCCGTGTTGGGATGGTATTTCTGGGTTATTTCATAGTTGTATTTTGTGATAATTTCAAAATTTCCACCCCTTTTTTCATCTAAAATTTTGGCAAAAACAGAAGAAGAATCAAATTGGGGCAAGCAGCACCAATCCAACGAACCGGTATCCGAAACTAAAGCAGCACTTCGGCAGTTACCAATAATTCCGTAATTTAGGTTATCCATAAGCAAGTTCTTATCGTTTGGTGATATTTGTAAGTTTTTTCTTTCTTTATAATCGAAAAAACACCATTTTTATTTCATTTTCCTAAAAAATTCCAACCTATGGGTAAAACTATAATTATTTCCAATAGGCTCCCAGTACAATTGCAAATAAGTGATGGTGGTTTATCCGCCAAACCCAGTGTGGGTGGTCTGGCCACTGGAATGAAATCCGTACACCACGGTAGTGAAAGTTTATGGATCGGTTGGTCCGGATTGACCAAAGAAGATACGCCCAAGGAACTGGAAGGAGAAATTGACAATGCACTGGCCAAACATGGTTGTTCCAAGGTGGTTTTGACCCAAAACGAAATCGATGGATTTTATTTTGGGTTCAGCAACCGAACCATTTGGCCCCTTTTTCATTATTTTTTGGAATACACGGAGTTTGAACTGAAATTCTGGGAAATCTATAAATCCGTTAACCAAAAATTTGCGGATGCCATTCTTGAAAAGGCAGATGACGACGACATTATTTGGATTCATGACTATCAACTATTATTGGTGCCGCAAATGGTGAAGCAGAAACGTCCCAATGCTACCATTGGTTTCTTTTTGCATATTCCCTTTCCCTCCTATGAAATCTTTAGAACCCTGCCTTGGCGTGAAGAGGTTTTGGAAGGTCTTTTGGGTGCGGATTTAATTGGGTTCCACACCTATGATTACGAACGGCATTTTTTAAGTTCCGCAAGACGCCTGCTTGGCTTGGATGTCAGCTTTAATGATATCTATCTGGAGAATAGGGTCATAAAGGTGGATTCTTTTCCCATGGGAATTGATTATGACAAATTCCACCATGCAGCCTTAAAAAGTTCGGCGCTAAAAGGAACGGAACGAACCGACCTTCAAAAAAAACTGGACGATCACAAAAGGGCAGCTCCTGACACCAAATTGATCGTTTCCATAGACCGTTTGGATTATAGCAAGGGCATTGCCAAACGTATCAACGCCTTTGAATATTTTTTAAATAAGTATCCCGAGTACAAAGAAAAGGTGCGACTCATCATCCTGGCAGTTCCGTCAAGGGCCAACGTTCCACAATACAAATTGCTGAAACGCGAAATTGATGAGTTGGTGGGCCGAATCAATGGAGAGCTATCAACCGTGAATTGGACGCCCATTTGGTATTTTTATCGTTCGCTCCCTTTCGAAAACCTTATCGACCTTTATACCTCTTCCGATATTGCGTGGCTTACTCCACTTCGGGATGGGATGAACTTAGTGGCCAAGGAATATATCGCCACAAGAACAGATAAAACCGGAGTCCTCATTTTGAGCGAGATGGCAGGATCGGCATACGAGATGAACGAAGCTCTGTTGATCAATCCAAATAATTTTGAACAACAGGCGGACACCCTAAAACGAGCCATCACGATGCCCGAAGAGGAACAAATGGCACGAAACATGTTTCTCCAAAATCGGTTGCGCAGGTATAGTGTTGAGGTCTGGGCCAATGAATTTATGGATTCCCTAAAATCCCAAAACCAAGGGATTGGAACCTACGTTTCCCAAAAAATATCACCAGAAATTCTGGCATGGATTACCTCAAAATACAATGCGACAAAGAAAAGGCTGTTGTTTTTGGACTATGACGGTACGTTGACCGGTTTTCATAAAGACCCACAAAAGGCTTTCCCAGATGACGAGCTATATCAACTCTTGGATGCATTGCACCATCAGGAAAACACCACGTTATTTTTGATAAGCGGCAGGGACAAAGAAACGTTTTCGCGTTGGTTCTTGGACAAAAAGTATAACATGATTGTTGAGCACGGTGTTTGGATTTCAAGGAACGGAAAAGAGTTCCGGCTCCTGGAAAAAGTAAAGGGTGAATGGATGGAAAAAATTATGCCTGTCCTGGAATCCTTTGTGGATCGTACCCCTGGATCCTTCATTGAAGAAAAGAACTATTCGTTGGCCTGGCATTACCGAAATACCGATCCCGATTTTGGAGAGAAAAGGGCCACGGAACTTAATACGGTCTTGACCAGTTTAATTGGCAATGATGATATCAGTGTTTTGAACGGGAATAAGGTTATGGAGGTTAAGAGCAGCAACGTAAATAAGGGAAGGGCATCCGTTCGGATGTTGGGAGAAGATGATTATGATTTTGTTTTTGCCATTGGTGATGACTGGACGGATGAATTTATGTTTCAGGAACTGCCACAAAGTGCCATTACCGTTAAAGTAGGACTCAAAAAAACACAGGCCAGATATCATGTGGAAGGAGTTTCCAAGGTCCGCGAGCTCTTAAAGGAATTCACGAATTTGAGTTGATATGAAAAAAATAGTTCCTTTCCTAGGTTTAAGCCTACAACTTATCCTTGCACAGCCTGATACGGAGGTGTATTTGTTCGATTTGGATATGATGGAGGATAAAATCGGATTGTTCAATCCAAAAAATATTTCCAATAACGAAGGCTATGACAACCAGCCTTCCTTCCTGGATAACAATACATTAGTATATGCTGCGACAAGGGACGGGCAAACGGATATTTTAAAATTTGATATTTTAAGGGGGAGTCTCAAAACATGGGTTACGGATACCCCGACAGGAAGTGAGTACTCTCCCTTGAAAATACCGGAAAAGTCATCCATTTCTGCCATTCGTTTGGACCTGGATGGGCTACAACGGTTATACGAGTATGATTTAAAAACTGGGAGTTCACAAGTGTTGTTAGAGGATTTTAAAGTGGGATATCATGTTTGGTATAATAAAAACACCCTTGTATGTACGGTTTTGGTCGATAATGGAATGGACCTGGTAGTGGCCGATCTTCAAAACGGTGAAGTCAAAACCTTGGATAAAAACGTGGGCAGATCGCTCCAAAAGGTACCTTACAAGACCCAAATTAGCTACATAAAAAAAGGGGGGAAGCAATGGGAAATAAAAGCACTTGACCCCTTGACCTTGGAAACAACCTCCATAATGGGAAACATTCCCAACACCCAGGATATTTGTTGGCTCCAAGATGGTACCCTATTGGCAGGAAGCGGGAAGGTGATTTTTTATGCGAACCCAATCGAGGATTCGGGCTGGAAGCCATTGATGCATTTTGAAGATGAAGAAATACAGAACATATCAAGAATAGCGGTTAATGAAAGTAATACTAGATTGGCCTTTGTCGCCGAAATTTCGCCAAGACATATCGTTGAAAAGCAACTTGAAGCCTACAATGCTAGGGATATAGAAGGTTTTGCAGCTACCTACACCCAGGATGTTGAACTTTTCAACTTTCCCAACGACCGTATCGGAAAAGGAAAGGAACATCTAATAAAGACTTACAAGGCCTTTTTCGAGGCTACACCCGATTTACATTGCGAGATAAAAAATAGGATCATCATGGGCAATAAGGTCATCGATGAAGAATACTTAACCGTAAACGGACAAAACTTTTCTGCCGTAGCCATTTATGAAGTTAAAAATGGTAAGATTGCCAAAGTCACCTTTATTCAATAATTTGCCGATGTGAAATTACCGCATAACCGAAGTAGGATTGAAGCCTTTAGTGACGGGGTGTTTGCATTTGCCGCAACCTTACTGGTGGTATCGGTGGGTAGCGAACAAAGTGCTTCCGTATTAAAAATAGATTGGAAGGATTTTGTGGGTTTTGGCGTAAGCTTTTTTGTATTAGTGGCCCTTTGGTCGGTTCATTACAATTTTTTCCGCAGAACCCAGTATATGGACAATTGGATCATTGTTCTTAATTCCGTACTTCTTTTTGTTGTACTCTATTACGTCTTTCCTTTGAAGTCCTTACTTGATACTTGGTTTAATGGTAATGGCATTTCCTTGGATAGTTTCTCTTCTTTATTTCAATTGTATAGCCTTGGATTTTTATTGATTTTTGGATGTATTTCTTTGATGTACCTAAGAGCTTACAAGAAGACCAAGTCCATGGAAAGAAGCATTCCGCTACTTTTTTACTTCAGACATTTTGGAATTTATGTTCTGGTTTCTTTCGTATCGATAATCATGGCAAAACTCCAAATAGGACTAATTTTCGCCCTACCCGGTGTTATTTACGTACTCCTTGGTCCACTTTGCTACTGGCATGGTGTTAAGTTTAGCAAAGAATTTAACCTTCAATAAAATGAGAATAATTTTTTTGGGTATCTTATTTTTCCCCCTCTTGGCGATTTCCCAAACCGATAGCCGTATTTATGATATCATTGATGCCGTTTCTGCCGAACGTATTGAGAAAGACATTACCAAATTGGCCAACTTTGGAACAAGGCACACCTTAAGCGATACGATTTCAAAAACAAGGGGAATAGGTGCCGCAAGACGTTGGATAAAATCAGAATTCGATGGAATTTCCGCTAATTGTGGCAATTGTCTTGAAGTATTCTATCAAAAAGATTTGGTAAAACAAGGGGTGAATCCAAGGATTCCAAAAGACGTTTGGGTCGTAAATGTGGTCGCTATCAAGCGAGGCACAAAATATCCCAATCGTTTTATAATAATGAGCGGAGATATTGACTCAAGGATAAGCGACCCTAATGATTATACCTCCGATTCCCCAGGCGCGAATGATAACGCCAGCGGTATGGCTGGAACCATTGAAGCGGCTCGGGTACTTTCAAAATATGACTTTGAAAGTAGTATCCTTTTCGTAGGGCTCTCCGGTGAAGAACAAGGACTTTTTGGGGGAAAGGGCCTTGCAGCGTATGCCAAGGGAAAAGATTGGGATATCGTTGGGGTACTTAACAATGACATGATAGGAAATATCAAAGGTGTCAACGGAGTAATAAGCAACCGGGATTTTAGAATATTTTCAGAACCTATCCCCCCAACGGAGACCACACAACAGCGAAGGTCAAGACGCTTTTATGGAGGGGAAGTAGACGGAATTTCCAGACAATTGGCACGTTATGTGCACAAAACCACTAGAATGTATATGCCAGAAATGAATCCCATGCTCATTTATCGACTGGATCGGTTTGGACGCGGTGGACACCATCGCCCTTTTAATGATTTTGGATTTGCGGGTATCCGTATCATGGAAGCCCACGAAAATTATACCCAACAGCACCAAGACATCCGTGTGGAAGGGGGCATTGCCTATGGCGATGTATTGGAGCATGTAAACTTTGAATATGCAAAGAAGTTAACGGCGGTAAATGCCATTAACCTAGCTTCCATTGCTTGGTCGCCCCCAGCCCCTAAAAATGTTGGGATTGGAGGTATTGTTGAACCCTCGGCAAAACTGAAATGGGATAAGGTTGAAGGGGCAAAAGGCTATAAAATCTATTGGCGGGATACAACTTCTCCCACTTGGGACAATTATATGTATGTAGGAAACGTTTTACAACATACCTTAGCAGGTATAGTTATTGATAATTATTTCTTTGGAGTTTCCTCAGTAGGGGAAAATGGGCATGAAAGCCCTGTTGTTTTTCCATCTGGTGTGTTCCGTTAATAAAAGACAATTGAATGAAACGAACATTAATAGATTTTAAGCGTTTTTTCGCAAAAGGGGAATGTTTAAAATTTTTAATGGGAGAGCGCAGCGATTGCACATGCTCTCAATTTTGTAATTATCATAATTTTAATTAATTACCAAAATTTAACCGTGTGAAAAGACTCTTACTTCCCTATGTTATCCTTTTATCCTCAGTTTTGTTCGCTCAGAAAGACCTGCGTTATACCCAAGACGATTTCTTAAGGGGCAGTATAACCCCGCAACGGGAATGGTGGGACCTTACTTTTTATCATTTGGATATCGAAGTAAACCCTGATGAGAAGTATATTGAGGGGAAAAATACTATCCGTTACAAGGTCTTGACCCCAAAGGAAGTGATGCAAATCGACTTGCAACCTCCTCTTAAAATTGAGAAAATCGTTCAAAATGAAAAGGAGTTGAGCTATAAAAAGGAAGGGGAAAATGCCTATATGGTGCTTCTTGTAGATCCGCAAAAAGCTGGGGACGAAAATGAAATTGTGGTGTATTACTCAGGCCATCCCAAAGAAGCCATAAGAGCACCATGGGATGGTGGATTTTCATGGAAAAAGGATGGTAATGGCAAACATTTTGCGGCTACCTCTTGCCAAGGTTTGGGTGCCAGTGTTTGGTGGCCCAATAAAGACCATATGTATGATGAGGTGGATAGCATGGCCATTAGTGTTACGGTTCCAAAGGATTTGATGAATGTTTCCAACGGAAGATTGAAAAATACGGAAGAAACGGCCACCACCAAAACGACACATTGGTATGTGAACAGTCCGATTAATAATTATGGGGTCAATGTTAATATCGGGGACTATGTCTATTTTGGGGAAAAGTACGAGGGGGAGAAAGGCGAGCTTGACCTGGACTACTATGTACTACGGGAAAACTTGGAAAAGGCCAAAGCACAGTTTAAGCAGACCAAGCCCATGCTGGAAGCTTTTGAGCATTGGTTTGGACCCTACCCCTTTTATAGGGACGGCTTTAAATTGGTTGAAGTGCCTTACCTAGGGATGGAACATCAAAGTTCGGTCACTTATGGAAACGGCTATCAAAATGGCTACCGTGGCACCGATCTTTCGGATTCGGGTTGGGGGCTCAAGTTTGATTTTATCATTATCCACGAGGCAGGTCATGAATGGTTTGCAAACAGTATCACCTACAAGGATATCGCTGATATGTGGATTCATGAGAGCTTTACGGCCTATTCGGAAAACTTATTTTTGGATTATCACTATGGTTCCAAAGCCGCTTCGGAATATGTCATTGGCACTCGGAAGCGTATTCTTAATGACAAGCCAATCATAGGCCGTTACAACCTCAACCAACGTGGTTCGGGAGATATGTATTATAAGGGGGCGAATATGCTGCACACCCTTCGTCAGTTGATTGAAGATGATGAACTTTGGCGTCAAGTTTTACGTGGTTTAAATAAAACCTTTTACCACCAAACAGTGACCAGCGAGCAAATTGAAAACTTCATTTCCAAAAAGACCCAAAAAGACCTTTCTGCGTTCTTCGACCAGTATTTACGAAATACAAATATTCCTACCTTGGAGTATGAATTTGACGGCAGGCAGTTGAAATATCGTTACACCGGTGCCGTTGAAGATTTTGATATGCCGGTTCGCATATTTATAGACAATAAAGCCAAGTGGATTTTTCCCAAGAAAAACTCCCAATGGAAAACTGAAAAACTAAAAGGCACCCAATTGGAAGTTGACCCCAACTTTTATATTGTAAACAAACAAATGTAATGAAGGTATACTTTCCCCAATGGCAAGGTTCCGGAAATGGAATTTCAATTGAAAAGGGGGCGAAAGTGATATTCGATTATCTCAACGATGATTCAATCCTCAAAATTCCGCTATCGGAGCTACCTGCCGGGATATTTGGTACGCAGCAACATCACATCAATAATTTTGGGGCGATTGCAGAACAATTGGGATATTTAAAAAATTCCCTTACCAAGGCGAACCCAAATCAGATTCAAATTATTGGTGGTGATTGTGGCCTTGAAATTGTTCCCGTTTCCTATTTGAACAAGAAATATCCAAATCTTGGCGTGGTTTGGTTTGATGCCCATGCCGATATCAATAGACCCTGTGATTCCCCCAGTTGTAATTTTCACGGTATGCCCCTGAGCATTCTTTTGGGCCAGGGCGGAACCCCGTTGGGAGACCTATTGTTTTCCACAATTCATGCCTCGCAAATACATTATATAGGATTGCGCGATATAGACAAAATGGAACAGC
>JBCDBE010000081.1:0-16956 GCA_039184365.1 Bacteroidota bacterium
CCGCACGATGCACTGGGAAAAGTACCACCGGTCAAATACGCCGAAATTAATTCCATCGGGTCTAGACCCGATGGAATTAAAAACAATATTTTTAAGGAAGTTTTAGAAAATTAAGCAGTTCTAATCAAGGGAAGCTTACATATTCACAAAAACGGTAATGGACGTAATATTCTGAAACAATCAAAATCAATAGAAATTACACTAGATTTATGACAAATAAGGAGGTTAAACGTATTTGTCCTTATATCCAATAGTTGTGCTTCATTATGACCAACCGTTAACTAATGATAAAATTTTTTAGAAAAATTAGACAAAAACTACTCTCTGAAAATAAATTCAGCAAATATCTGATTTACGCAATTGGAGAAATTTTTCTCGTAGTTATTGGGATTTTAATCGCGTTACAAATCAATAATTGGAATGAGGAAAAAAAGACAAAAGCTGTTGAAATAGAAATTCTTACTCAATTTAAAGAAGACTTAAATGATGATATTGAAAGTATTAATCGTGTAGAATTTTGGATACGAAAAGTTATTAATTCATCTAATATAGTCGTCGACCATCTTAAAAATAAGAAATCTTGGAACGATTCCTTAGCTATTCATTTTGATCTCTGGAATGATTATGACCAATTAGGATTAAATACAGTTGCAATTTCCAATCTTAGATCACGCGGCGTTGAAATTATCTCTAATAAGGACCTAAGAAAAAATATTATTCAACTCTATGATAAATGGTACTTCTACATTTTATCGTCAAACAAATATTTTAGAGAAGACCACATTCATATGTCTTACAAGAAGTACCTACAACATATTGAGCCCATCAAATGGAGACTTGCTGGAATACCCAGTGATTATGAAGAGTTATTGAAGGATAAAGAATTTATTAACACAGTTCAATGGATAAGGAACGCAGCCGAGTTTGATTCTGAATATCATATTTTAACGATAAAGGAAATTCAAAAAGTAATTGATCAAATTGACCGTGAGCTTCAGAATATCTAATTACAACAAAGCACAACAACGGCTATTAAGTAATGCAGGAGCAGTTGCTAAAACATTACTTGTTACTTATTTTTTCGCTCGTAATTTGAATCTTTATTAAAGAAAATAACAAACATAAAAATGGCTCATTCAAGTTAGTGCTCAATTGAATCAAAGAGGCTTTCAAAAACCCGAACTACTAATAGCCCGGAACGTCGTGCTTCATTATGACCAACCATTGACCAATGATAAAATTCTTTAGAAAAATTCGACAAAATTTGCTTTCAGAAGGAAAAACTGGCGAGTATTTGAAATATGCTATTGGAGAAATTATACTTGTGGTCATTGGTATCCTAATTGCCTTGCAAATCAACACTTGGAACCAGAAAAGAATAAATGCCAAGGAAGAGCGACGCATTTTTAAAGACCTCTCAGAAGAGTTGCAATTTAATAGGTTCCTTATTGAAAATGGAAGGAAAACCATGACGGAGGTGGTTGGGACGGCAGAAGACATGTTGACTAAAATTAACAATCCTAACATATTGGTACCCCAAAAAAAACTGGACATTCAAATAGACAAACTAACACGGGTTTGGCTTTCAGGTAAACCCACGAGCCTTTATGACGTACTTAGTGGTTCGGGTGATTTTAAACTTATCAGCTCCTCCCTGCTGCGAAAGAAATTAACTGATCTAAAAGCTAACCAAGAATCTTTGCAAAAATGGGAAGAAGACCAGACCCGCTTTGTAGATAGCGAATTAAGACCGTTTTTAAATCGTAATTCAGATAGAACAAAGGTTAGGTCCATTCGCGAATCAGCGAACTTAATAACCAGTTATCACAAATCTATTTTTCCAATCGACAACCGTGAAATATTGCAAAATAATGAATTTGCCAATCTGTTGATAGATCTTATTTTTTTTACCCAAAGGATAACGGATACATATGTACGAATCGAAAGGGACATTAATGTAATAGATTCACTGATTCATGTGAAATATCCTGAGATAGACGCAAAGTCTTACACTCCTTACTAAAAAAGAAAGACCAAAAAAAGATGATAAAATTCTTTAGAAGGATACGCCAACGATTGCTCTCAGAAAATAAACTCAGAAAATATCTGATTTATGCTATTGGAGAAATCATTCTGGTGGTTATAGGTATATTACTTGCACTTCAGATTAATAATTGGAATGAATCAAGAATCTTAGCTAAAACTGAAAAAAAACTGTTAAGTGAATTTAAGTCTAACCTTCAAACGAATGTGCAGAGATTGACCCAATATCGAACACTTGATCGGATAGCAATCAATTCAATGTATCTTGTCGAAAATCATATCATGAATAGGAAACGCTATCATGATAGTCTGTCCTATCATTTTCATAATATTCAGGTGGTATTTGACCCTCAATTTGTAAAATCCGCATATAACCGGGCTCAAGCAAACGGATTTAACACCATATCAAATGATACATTAATTCAGAAACTAGTCAATCTATATGATGAGAAATATGAATTTATGATTACAACATTCGAGAGCAATGATTTTTTCTTCAAAACTATAGGGGAGACTCTATATTCCAGTTTTTATTCTAAAAGTGAGGGTAAAAACTCAAATGGAGAGGAAATAGTTCGATTAATTCCATCAGATTATCAGGAGCTCTTAGAAGACCATAAATTTATAAATCAATTGAGTGTTTGGAGAGAACTGACTGAATGGCACACAACTCTTCGCGGTGACGCCATCCGTGAAACAAATTTAGTCATTGAACTTATCGACTTAGAACTTCAGGATTAATTCTGAGCTACATTATTGTCCCATATACCAAGTGTAGTTATCAACTTACTGGATTCATTTATACTACTGGCTTTCCCGGAGGAAGGTATATAGAGCTTAAAAAGCAACTGAAAGAAACAATAGAAATTATCGATGCTCAAATAAAATAACGAAAGCACAACAATGGCTATAACCCATGGCTAACACTTGGGCATTTTTTTCCTAAATTCAATGAAGTAAAAATATCAGGCGCTGGCCAAAGGGTCATAGCCGAACCGTTGCCAGTAAATTTTTCTTGTTTCGAAAAACCAACCTATACCGAAACCTATTGATTTTGGGGAGGATGTTGAGGTTCAAGATTAAACCATGAAGCATTTCGTTTGATCCTTGCGCCTTTGTGCTTAAATCAAAAGAATGTAATGGTTGTATAAGACCAACGGGTTTGGAGACTTTGAAATTCTTTTTTTGGCAAACTGGCCTAAAAATAGTAAGCAAACAGACTTTATTGTCTTACTTTTATTAATCTAAAAAGCATGGTATTTTTTCGCTTTTTGGTAAGCCAAATATGAAAAAATTTCTATGTTTCATTCCTTTCTTCTTTCTTTTATCCTCTTGTCTTAACATAAGGGGCACAAACTTTGAACAGGGCAACCTTTGGAAGGTATCATCAATTAGCGGGAAAGAATCCTACATATTTGGAACCATCCATTTATATCCAAGAAATGAGATTGAGCTTTCCGAAGTTATAATTTCACGATTGAAATCGTGTAATGTCTTGGCCTTGGAAAGGGATATGACCAACCGAATGGAGCAGCAGAATTTCATGCCTTTGGAAATGCCCATATTTATTGAAGAGAGCTACCGAATCGTAGTTTCAGAATATGGCAACGAATTGGTTTCAATGGAAAACCAGCTTATCCAAATTGCCAATGATAATGGAAAGAAAATTACAGGACTTGAGTCGACAGAGGAGATTTTGGCCATAATAGCGGAGGTAAACCACTTTGAAATCCCTGAATTAAATTGGCATAAAGATAGAATACTTGAAACCTATCATCAATCCTTAAGGATCTATAAAGACCAACATTTAAGAGTTTTTAAAGACAGTCTAAAAGCGCAAATGGGTGAAAAAATTACCAATACCATTGTTGACCAAAGAAATGTGAATTGGTTTAAAGATATCATTCTCCTAATTGAAAAGGACAAAACCTTCATAGCTGTTGGCATGGAACATTTAGGAGGGAAAAATGGACTGCTATCACTGCTTTTAGAAAAAAGATATAAATTAACCCGAGTAGAATAAAAACCTGTAGTCTTTTTTGTTCTATTAAACCAACGTTTAAAGCATTTTTCAATGTGATGGAGAGAACATCTAAAAATCCTAGCCTTTTTACAAGGCAGTTTTATCTGTAGACTTCTTTTATCGTAAAGATATTTTTTAATGTTTCTTATTTGGAACCTTTCGGTTGACCCAGTACTTGTTCCTTGGTTTGGTGTTTTTATGATCTAATTTGATTGCTTTTGAATAATTGGATATGGGAATGATAATACTTTCTTTCTAAACTTAAACATGGTGAACATATCACTAAATTGAGTGGAGTAAGCCAATACTAAGTTAAATCCTAATACTAGAGGCATCTAACGGATAAACTGAACGTGGAAAAATTCACGTTTAAAATTGATTTTTAAATATTTAAATGTCGATATGACATGAAATAGGAACTTGCCGAGCAAAAAATAAAAAGGATAAAAGATATCGGTTCCGATTTAAATCCTTTCCTTTACAATAAATCACGGATTATGGACAACTATTGTTCCAATCCTTAAATAAAAAAGATAGTCCTTTCCTTTACCTGTTTCCAATTCCCAAGGACCGCTTCTTCGTTATTTTCTGCTTGAACCAATATTTACGTTTCAAACGCCGTCATGGACAATGTCCGTAGGATGGTTTTTTACTGGATTCCCAGGTGTCAATGGTACTTGGAAGAGCTTTGAAAACATGGCCCTTTTAAAATGGAACAGTCCATTTATAAAACTAAATGAGAGAAGATATGCTAATAATCAAAAGGGGGCCTGGTGAGAAAATTGAGAGAACTCTCAAAAGATATAAGAATAAGGTGCGAAAGACCCAACAGTTAAAACGAATCAAGGGCAATCAGGAGTTTACCAAAAAATCTAAGCGAAAGAGGGATAGGCTGGCAAAGGCGATCTATCGTAACCAGTATTTGAAAAAACAGGAGGAATAATTTATGGATAAAGACCTAAACCTCGCCGTTTTGATAGACGGTGACAATATTCCCTCCAAATATGTCAAGGAGATGTTGGAGGAGATTGCCAAATATGGAAATCCAAGCATTAAGAGGATTTATGGGGATTGGACAAAACCAAGTTTGGTGAAATGGAAAGATGTCCTCCTAAAAAATGCAATAACACCTGTCCAACAATATGGATACACTAGGGGGAAGAATGCCACGGACAGTGCAATGATCATAGATGCGATGGACATATTGTATTCCGGTAAGGTAAATGGCTTTTCATTGGTTCCTAGCGACAGTGATTTCACAAGATTGGCCATTCGGTTAAGAGAGGCCGGTATGAAGGTTTTCGGTATTGGAGAGAAAAAGACCCCTGACCCTTTTATCGTTTCCTGCGACAAGTTCATCTACCTTGAAATCTTGAAAAAAAACCATGGGGGAGAATCCAACACGACTGGGAAAAGTGATAAGGGCAAAGTTGATGCCATTCCCTTAAAGGTCAAAGGACTTATACTTTCCACGATCTCGGATGTGGAAGACGAGGAGGGTTGGGCATTTTTAGGGGAAGTAGGGACCCTTATGCAAAAGAAACAGCCCAATTTTGACCCAAGAAATTACGGTTTTAGGAAATTGACATCCCTAGTCAAATCTTTAAATCAAATTGAAATAGAATCCAGAAAGAATCCGAAAGGCAGCGGAAATCTTATCTACGTAAGAACCAAATCCTAAAAAAATGAAGCCACTTTCCATATCCAATCAGATTACAATGAGGGATAGTGCCTCTCTAACTAAATATCTTAGCGATATTAGCCGTATTCCGATGGTGACAGTGGACGAGGAGGTTGATTTGGCCGTTCGTATCAGACAAGGAGACACAAAGGCGTTGGAAAAATTGGTCTCGGCCAACTTGAGGTTTGTGGTATCCGTAGCAAAACAATATCAGTATAAAGGTCTCAACTTGCATGATTTAATTAACGAAGGCAATCTTGGACTGGTTAAAGCTGCAACTAAATTTGATGAAACACGTGGTTTCAAGTTTATCTCCTATGCGGTTTGGTGGATACGCCAGGGAATAATACAGGCACTAGCAGAAAAATCAAGGATGGTTAGATTGCCATTGAATAAAATTGGTGCAATAAATAAGATAAAAAAAGCTACTTCACATTTCGAACAGGTGCATCAAAGACTTCCTATCGCTGAGGAGATTTCCGAATTGATTGATTATTCACTGGATGAAATTCAAGTCTGTTTAAAAAACTCTTCCTGGTCAATATCAATGGACGCACCTTTAGGAAACGGAGATGGGGAACTACAATTAAATGATGTCATACCCTCAGATAGTTCCAGTAGTCCTGAGAAAAAACTTATCGAGGATTCCTTAGAATCTGAAATCCGTAAAATTCTTAAAATACTGCCTTCAAGAGAGGCTTATCTGCTTAAAATGTATTTTGGAATAGGAGCTGAGTATTCTTTAACGTTGACTGAAATCGCCAGTAATTTAGAAATTACGAAAGAAAGGGCGAGACAGTTAAAATCTGCAGCTCTAGTCCGATTGAGACAATCGTCATCTTGTAAAATACTTCTGGATTACTTGAACTGAAGAAGAAGGGGCTTTAAAAATAGATTTTATGAAGTTAGACGACCTTTACGTTTACTGCGTTCAATCCTTTTTTTCCTTGCTCTAAATCAAACTCAACTTGGTCACCTTCGCGAACTTCGTCAATTAATCCAGAAACATGTACAAAGTGCTCTTTGTTGGCACCCTCTTCATTGATAAAACCAAAACCTTTGGTACTATTGAAGAATTTTACTGTTCCTTTACTCATTATTGTTATTTAAAATTAAGATACAAAGATGAAGTTAATAATCAGATTTTCTGATAATTAGATGAATTCAAGCTCAAATAATCATCTAGTCTAAGTAATTATCTATGTTTTTAATGCACTTCACTTTCATCTTAGCAAAATAACCGATACAACATAACAGAATGTACAGGGGTCAAAAAAGGAACGTATTTAAGGACTCCAATTAAATGGTGTTGTACAAAATAATTAAATATGATATTGAATAATATCATATAGAATGGGGATGCTAGGAACTGCACAATGTTGTACCTATGTTGTACCCGGAAAAAACAAAAAGGGCTCCGTTTTTAGGGAACCCTTTATTTTACTAGTAGCGGGGACTGGACTCGAACCAGCGACCTTCGGGTTATGAGCCCGACGAGCTACCTACTGCTCTACCCCGCGATATATGCGTTGTTGTTTCTTTTGGAAACGTGTTTTCAGTAAATATTGCCCAAGTTGAGTAGGTACTTTATCCTGAGCTCAGTCGAAGGGTACTGCTCTACCCTGCGATGTGGACGGCAAATATACGACGGTTTCTTCGATTCACAAAACAGGATGCATTCATTGGTAGTATCAGGACCATGCAAAATGAGAATTGTTTAACTTCGACCGCATGGACGCTGTCAACGACTTTCTTTCTGCGATGTTGCCCTACACGGAATGGGCCATGCTCATTCTTTTGATAGGTGGGGGCTTATTTCTCGCCTTTTATTCCAAATTTTTGCCTTATCGGTATTTTGGCCATGCCATTGCCATCACATCCGGTAAATATGAGAATAAAGAGGCCAAAGGTGATGTCAGTTCACTACAGGCATTGTCTTCAGCGGTAGCTGCAACTGTTGGCCTGGGCAATATCTCAGGGGTGGCGATCGCCATTTATATGGGTGGTCCAGGTGTGATTTTCTGGATATGGATGACAGCCCTGTTGGGTATGGTCATCAAATTCTATTCCTGTAGTCTTGCAATCATGTACAGAGGTGAAGATTCCGAAGGAAAATTACAAGGTGGCCCTATGTTTTATATTACCCAAGGTATTGGCAAAAAGGCAAAGCCACTCGCCATTTTCTTTTGTGTGGCCGGACTTTTTGGCTTTCTTGGGGTATTCACCGCCAACCAATTCACACAGACTTTTATGAACGTGGTCAAACCTGATGAAAGCCTAATGCCCTTAGGAGAATTTAATTGGAAGTTGGTGATTGGTATTGTGTTGGCCTTGATTACCTCTTTTGTCATTTTCGGGGGACTCAAAAAAATAGCCAAAGTAGCTACCACCATTGTACCATTTATGGTATTGCTCTATTTTTTGGCAGTAGTCGTGGTGATGTTCATGAATGCTTCGGAAATACTGCCATCATTAAAACTCATTTTTGTGGAAGCTTTCAACTTTAAAACAGCGGTAGCCGGTGGTTTTTGGGGTCTGGTCATTTTTGGGGTGCGCCGGGCCATGTTCTCAAATGAAGCGGGCCTGGGCAGCGCGCCCATGTACCATGGGCAGTCAAGGACCAAAGTGCCCGTAAAAGAGGGGTTGGTGGCGATGTTAGGCCCTTTTATCGATACCATCGTCGTTTGTACCTTGACGGCAGTGGTCATTATTTTAAGCGGCGCCTACTTGGAAGCCGAAAGCAATGGTATCATCATGACGCTAATTGCCTTTAAAAAATCACTGTTTGGGGTGGGTGATGTGCTACTAATGGTCATTGTGGCGGCTTTTGCCCTTTCCACTTTGTTCACGTATTCCTATTATGGCGTTAAATGTCTTTCGTTTTTGACCAACGCAAAAATTGGTCGGTTTTTTAATTGGTATTTTGTGGGGACGATTGTTTTTGCAGCGGTGGCTTCTGTTGATTTGGTCATCAACCTTATCGATTTAGCCTATGCCCTAATGGTGATACCAAATATGATCGCAGTGCTGTGGTTGGCCCCAAAAGTAAATAAGGTAACCAAGGAATATTTCACCGAGCTTTCCCGGCACTAAAGGTATATTCACTTCAATAGAATTTCCTTTTGGTACGCTGACGCAATTCCATCGGAATCGATATAAATGGCCGTCATATTTTCCGGTAATTGTATATGACCCCTCAGTCTTTTTCTGTTGTGTTTTAAATCAAAAAGTAGCGGTCCCATCGAGGTATACAATTTCCCCTTTATAAACTTTAGGCTTCCCAACTGAGGCCTTATTTCAATCTTTTTTAATCCTGGCTCCAAGGGTTGAATGCCCAGAATGCTCTTGTAAAAACAAATGAGCGGGGCAACTGAAGCATGGCTCCATTGGGTAGTATCATCATACTGTAACTCAAAAAACTCCCCCATGGTATTGTTTTCCAGAACGGATCGCATGCGGTACCAATCACCACCAAATTCATCAATAAGCGTATCTACTTCTTCAACTTTGGCCAAAGCCCAATACCTCCAAACCGCATTGGTTGCAAAGGATCGACCCATACTCAGCGGTCTTTCTTTCAATAATTTTATCATTTGATCTTGTTGGGCCTTTCCAATCAAATCATATAACAGGGCAAGACTTAATGATCGTTCATCATAGCGAATTTCATTTTCTTCCAACTCCCAAGGGAGATTGCTGACAAAACTCTGTTTTTCGGCACTCCAATAGTTGTTTTTTACATTTCGTAACAAGCTATCGGAGAGCTGTTCTGCCTCATTTGCTAAGGTATGATCTTCAAAAACTCTTGCGAGTTGGGTCAAGGGATGCTTTAACATGCAAATGAGATATAGATTAAAAGCGCAATGTTTATGCCTCTGTTTTTTATAGCCCAAGTGATCTATCCAAACTACAGGGACACCCAAGTCCTCAACGGCAGCAAGACCATCCTCTGAAATTAAATCCTTTAAAAAACGATAAAACCGTTGTATTCTGGGGTAAACAAATTTCAACTGGGTGAGATCTCCTGAATATAAATAATAATAGTAGCAATCAAATACAAAACCGATACCATGATCAACCAGTGGGCCCCATTTTGTAACGCCAATTTCGCGCTGATAAATTCGCGTAAGTCGGTCAAAAGCTGGCCAACAATCCAGAAAATAGCCGGCTTCGGTAATTCCTTGGCTGAAGGTGTTGCAAAAACGGGCAACAAGTTGTCCTGCGTTGAATCCAAAGAATAGGGCATGAATAACATGCCCAACATCATTGCTGTATTGTTGACGCTCCCGACCCATACCATCGACGATCAAATCCTGTGATTGATTTAAAATGGTGTTGGTACACGCCGCAAGTACCTTGTTGTAGTTTTCACTGCTGGTGGTAATAGCCGGCATGGCTTCAAAAGGGTAGGTTCTTCGTCGTACCCCAACATCCTTTAAAACAACGGTTCCTTCGGTATTTCTGATGTGCAATTGCAACCATTTTACGCTTTCAAAGTCAAAAGTCTGGAATTGGTTCCAACCCTCTTTGCAGATGAAACGCGACCATGAGTTGAAGTGCGTGTTAAGTAGTCTATGGGTACCATTGACCAAATGTGCTTCATGTACAAGTACTTCTACAATTGTTCCTTCCTTTGCCTGTATCGAAAAGAAAGGAAAGCCTACAAGCTGTTCGGAAAACTCAAAAGTCAGTGCCTTGGTCGTATGGGGTTCGGTACTGAACTGCCACATCGCTCCATTTGCTTGAACCTTTTCAGGGCAGGGTTTCCAGGTAAACGATTCTTCTTCTGCCAAAGCAAAATCAAAAAAACATTCTGGCGCTATTTTCCAATCCAGTTGAAAAACTTCCCGAAGAACTTTAACGGGTACAATGCTCTGTTTTAGCAATGGAATTTGTCGTTCAATTAACCGAAGATCTCCTTCAGCACTCCCAGAATTGGTGAGATAATCCTTGCTATCTGATTTGATCAAGGGCTTTTTTGGGCAGGAATTTGAAATGACCAAGGGTTTGTTCCAATGCGCATCACGGAACGATGTCAAGTTCCAGCCATAGGGATACTTTCTGGCATCGAACTCTTCTTGAAAAGCTCGTAGAAACCATCTTTTGTATTTTCCTGCAGGCCATGCGTTTGCTATGGTGCAGTGCCAATCGGCATTGGTTCCAATAATTTGGTTTTCTGTAGACAGCCTCATGATAAAACCAGGGACACCGGTTGGCCATGTGCCATCACCGTGGCCATAGTATAGCACCTCCGCTCCAATACAGTTTTCACCGTGTTTTAGGTAATGGGCTACTTCAATTTTATCTACTTCGGGATATCGAGGATCCTGTGGAGCAGGGCCAAAACAAACATATTCACCATTGATCCATAATCGGTAACGACTATCGGCATGAATATAAACAATACAATTCACAGGTTCTCCTGGTATGGAGAATGTTTTACGGAACATTACCACTGAATTGGGTAATGTGCGTCCCACCTTCGGCCATATCCATTGCGCTGGACTTAAATCTAGGGATTCAAAGGGATTCCCAATGTTTTGATTGACCGTTTCCTGGACTTCCCCTTGAGGGTTGGGAAGGAGGTTTAGCGGGCTTAGCCCCATTGCTGCGCCCGCCCTTATGTTTGTCTTTAAAAATAAACGCCTCGAAAATCCCATATCCTTAACTTAAACCTTTTGAAGGTATTTGAAACCAATGAGAATTACAATAACGCTAAGTGATTAATCGTAAATTTGTCTTGTAATGCATAAAGCCGGCTTTGTAAATATCATTGGCAACCCTAATGTGGGGAAATCCACTTTGATGAACGCTTTTGTGGGGGAAAAGCTCTCAATTATTACCTCTAAAGCCCAGACCACGAGGCATCGTATTTTTGGTATAGTTAATGGCGATGATTTTCAAGTGGTTTTTTCGGATACGCCCGGAATCATAAAACCCGCCTATCAACTTCAGGAATCCATGATGGGATTTGTGAAATCCGCCTTTGAGGATGCAGATGTACTGCTCTACATGGTTGAGATAGGGGAAAAAGGGCTAAAGGATGAAACCTTTTTCAAAAAAATACAAAACAGTGACATTCCAGTATTGGTTTTATTGAATAAGATTGATACCTCGGAGCAGTCTTTTTTGGAAGAGCAGATGCAGTACTGGAAAGAACTACTTCCAAATGCGGAAATTTATCCGATATCTGCCTTGGAAAATTTTAATGTTGAAGAGGTGTTCCACCGAATTGTAGGGTTGCTCCCAGAAGGTCCCGCGTATTATCCCAAAGACCAATTCACGGATAAACCCGAGCGGTTTTTTGTAAATGAAAGTATCCGGGAAAAAATTCTTCAGAACTACAAAAAAGAGATTCCGTATGCCGTGGAAGTGGAAACGGAAGAATTTTTGGAAAATGGGGATATCATCAGAATCCGTTCGGTGATTATGGTGGAGCGGGATTCCCAGAAGGGAATTATCATTGGGCATAAAGGAAATGCCTTAAAGAAGGTGGGTATGGCTGCCAGGGCCGATTTGGAAAAGTTCTTTGGGAAGCAAGTGCACATTGAGCTTTATGTGAAAGTGAACAAAAATTGGAGGTCCAATACCAATCAGCTCAAGCGGTTTGGGTATAACAACTGACCTAAAAGTTCTTTAACCCTATTAATCCGTACCGTGCCTTTTTTGTATACCGATGAAAAGTTCATCGGCATAACGCCGTAATTGTTGCATTTGTGGTTTCCCCTTTTCCTTTCCCAACCTACCAAACGCATACAGTGTAAACCAGATCAGTACCAAAAACCCCATACCCACCAGCCATAGTGTTACATTGTGTCCCAGGGAATATTTGGAATAGGCAAAAATCCCCAAGATGACAAAAAGGGTAGCCACCCCAAAATGAAGGAACATGAAAAATGTCCATAGTGTAGGATTGGGTCCAAAAACCCCATGAATAGTGCTTTTGTCGGGACTGAACGAGCTGATTTCCAGGTGCAATTGGGGCGTCCAGAAATTGGTGTGCGTTTTCTTGAACCGAATGTAAATATGTTCATCAATTCGTTTTAATAAAAATGGGGATTTGGCTTCTATATCAAAAGCTTCCTTTAGGGTCTCAGGATCGGTAAACAATCGAATATCAAACCGGGGCCTGAGCACTATTTCGTTCACCAAATCGCTCATCAACTTAAGGTTAGGAAGAGAAAAGGTATCCAATTTTATTTACAAATAACATTACTTTTGCCCAAAATTCATAGCCATGGGAGGCATTGTAGCCATTGTCGGTAGGCCAAATGTGGGAAAGTCCACTTTTTTTAACCGCCTGATTCAAAAGCGCGAAGCCATTGTGGATGCGGTAAGTGGGGTCACCCGTGATCGGCATTATGGAAAAAGCGATTGGAATGGCAAAGAGTTTTCGGTGATTGACACTGGCGGCTATGTGGTAGGCAGCGATGATGTTTTTGAGCAAGAAATTGACAAACAGGTCGAACTGGCCATAGAGGAAGCCGATGCTATTATTTTTATGGTCGATGTTGAATCTGGGGTAACGGGCATGGATGAAGATGTGGCCAATTTGTTACGCCGTGTGGACAAACCTACCTTTTTGGCGGTCAATAAAGTGGATAATGCCCAAAGAGCGGCGGACGCCGTGGAATTCTACGCCTTGGGGCTTGGTGAGTATTTTACCCTCTCCAGTATTAATGGCAGTGGAACGGGCGAATTATTGGATGCCCTAGTAAAGGTTCTTCCGGATACCATCGAAGAGGAATCAGAACTCCCCCGATTTGCTGTTGTGGGTAGGCCTAATGCAGGGAAATCCTCCTTTATCAACGCCTTGATTGGTGAGGACCGATATATTGTTACGGACATTGCAGGAACGACACGAGACAGTATCGATACCAGGTATAACCGCTTTGGTTTTGAATTTAATTTAGTGGATACCGCAGGTATTCGAAGAAAAGCCAAGGTCAAGGAAGATTTGGAGTTTTACTCCGTAATGCGTTCGGTACGTTCCATTGAATATTGTGATGTTTGTATTTTGATGTTCGATGCCACGCGGGGATTTGATGGGCAGGTACAGAACATCTTTTGGTTGGCGGAGCGCAACCATAAGGGAGTGGTTGTTTTGGTGAATAAGTGGGATTTGGTGGAAAAGGAAACCAATTCGGTAAAGGAATACACCAAAAAAATTAAGGAAGCCTGTGAGCCTTTTGATGATGTGCCCATCATTTTTATATCGGTTTTGAACAAACAACGGATCTTTAAGGCCATAGAAACCGCAGTTGCCGTTTACAAGAACAGGAGTAAAAAAGTAAAAACACGACAGTTGAATGACATCATGCTCCCAATAATTGAAAAAAATCCGCCACCTGCCTATAAGGGGAAGTATGTTAAAATTAAGTTCTGTACGCAGCTACCTACGCCATATCCACAATTTGCGTTTTTCTGTAACCTACCGCAGTATGTGCGGGAACCCTACAAACGGTTTTTGGAAAACCAGATTCGAAAACAGTTTGATTTTACAGGGGTTCCCATAACCGTTTTTATTCGAAAGAAATAAATACTTCACTTTCCAATTCCTTGGGAATCAATTGCATTTTATGTTTTTGAGAAGTGCTAATTTTATCTAAAACTGCTGGTGTTAAGGAATAATTTTCTCTATTTTAAGAGAAGCAAACACTTTCCAGTTCATGAAAAAAAATCTACTTCTAAGTTTCTTTTTTTTTACGATTATTTTGGTGACAGGTCAGCAATCTGACCCTTTGGATGGCCCCAAGGAAAATGTCCACCTCCATTTGAACAAGACCACATTTTTACAGGGCGAACGGTTGTGGTTCAAGGCCTATGTACGGGACCAGAACACCAAACTGCCCTCTTTGGAGACCACCAATCTCCATGTGGGCATTTATGCAGGGGATGGGGAAGAGGTAAAACGTAAACTGCTCTATGTGGAGAATGGGATGGCCCAGGGTGATTTTGGGATCGATTCCACATTGGTGGACACCCAATACACCGTTCTGGCCTGGACCAACTACATGCGCAACTTTAAGGAACTGGAGCCCTTTCGCCAACGAATACGGATAGTAAGGGACGGGACGGAAGAAGAAACTAGGGAGGTCAACATGAAGATTTCCGTCTATCCCGAAGGGGGGCAGTTGATAGCGGGCACCTACAATAACCTCGGTATTTTGGTGGACAACGGCCTGGGGCAAGGGGTGAAGGTCAACAATCTGGAGCTGGTTGACGAGGTAGGAACGGTGCTCAGGAAAAAGATTGCCACCAATAAGTTCGGGATGGGTAAGGTCGGTTTTGATGTAAAAGCGGAAACCAGCTATTATTTACAACGAAAGGGTGTGGATGGGGAACTGATTCGGCAACGACTACCCCTTTCAGTGAATAAGCAATTTGGCATTTACATAGACAATAGGGAAGACGACAAAGTGCTCATTGGGATGATGGGTTCCGAAGCACTTTTTAAGGCAAAAGATGGCGAAATGTTTAGTTTGGCGGTCTATCAGGACGAGTTCATCGGTTTTGAGAATTTTGAGGTCAATATGGATAAGCCCGTTCTTTGGTTTGACCGGAACCAGATGCCCAGAGGTATCGTCACCGCCGTACTTTTTGATACGGATTTGCGACCGGTCTCACACAGAATGTTCTTCAACCATAGGGAGGATATGTCAAAGGGTACAGTTGAAATAGACCACTGTTTAACAGCGTGGGGGGACTCCTTGCAAATAGACCTTACCTTTCCCGAAGATGTGGGGCAAATTGCCAATCTTAGCGTATCGGTATTACCTATGGACAGTGGTGCCAGCCGACCCGATCATTCGATACTGTCGTCATTTATGGTCAAACCCTATGTTGAAATGCACCTTGGGGACGGTTATTTTTTTGAAGTTGACGATAGGCAAAGGCGCTATGAACTGGACAAACGGTTGT
The DNA here is from genome assembly GCA_039184365.1 of Bacteroidota bacterium. Classification (GTDB taxonomy): domain Bacteria; phylum Bacteroidota; class Bacteroidia; order Flavobacteriales; family Flavobacteriaceae; genus Croceivirga. Next base: position 15,669 of record JBCDBE010000081.1, read on the forward strand.
TGATTGAGGGCTGGGGCAAGTACAATTGGGACTCCAGAAAGTGGGAGGAGGTAAAATTGGAATTCGAACTGGAAAACGGTATTCCTTTCAGTGGAAGTGTGGCCGATGCCGATCTTGGAAACGAATATGAACTCGCGCTGTTTATCGGGCTTTCCAAAACCTTGGATTATATTGATTTGAAAAGTGATGCATCTTTTGAATATAGCGCACCCCTTTTTGAAGCGGATTCGATAAGCTTCAGTCTTATCGGTGCGGGAGGCAGTTTACGGAAACCAATAATGGAATGGCAAGTTGACATGCCATTTGTTGAAGAAAGTGCAATCAGACCTTGGTTAAATGGAAGTATCTGGGAAACCCAAATGAATTTTGATGATGAAATCCCATTGGACGTTCCATTGGACTTGGATAAGCAAACCATTGCCTTGGATGAGGTCATTGTTTCCGATAGAAGGAGAGCTAACAATTCCTATCAGATTACACCTTTTGTTGAAGGGCGTTTTATAGGGAATGATGAGATTAAAAGGTACCCCTCCTTAGTTGGATATATAGCTGGACTTGGCTTTTCAGCAGGTAATCCAGTTCGTCAAATCCGTTGGCCTAGAGGATTGGTTCCTGTATTTGTTGATGGTGTTCTTGCAAGCTATCAAGAATGGGTAGGGATTCCCCTTCGTAATGTGGCTAATGTTGTTTTTAGTAAAGATCATGTTTACCGACCCTTTATTTCCATAACCCTCAATCGTAAATACATGGTAACGGAACGGCGTAATCAATTCATCAAATTCGCTATTGAAAAAGGGTATGCCCAACCACAAAACTATTTTGCGCCCAACTATCCAGATTATTCCGACCGCATTTTCAGAACATATGGGGCTTTGGATTGGCAACCGAATGTAGTTGTCGGGCATGAGATTCCCACATCAATTGCCATACCTAACCATGGGCAGAAAGGCATTCAACTTTTTATTGAAGGTATTGTATCGGATGGCAGTTTGGTTTCCCAAAAAGAAGTAGTACAAATAAGACCTAATTGATGCAGCGTAAATTACTTTCAACTGTTTTTTTACTACACATGATTTTGGCCTTCGGTCAAGGTGAGTCGGCACCAGCAGATTTTATGGGCCCCAAGGAGAACGTCCACCTCCATTTGAACAAGACCACATTTTTACAGGGCGAACGATTGTGGTTCAAAGCCTATGTACGGGACCAGAACACCAAACTGCCCTCTTTGGAGACCACCAATCTCCATGTGGGCATTTATGCAGGGGATGGGGAAGAGGTAAAACGAAAA
>JBCDBE010000082.1:0-16806 GCA_039184365.1 Bacteroidota bacterium
AAAACAAAGGAATCGTAGGCGCAGTCCTGTTAGCACTGTTTATTTCCTGCGATGAATTGCAACAAGTGGTGAACCAGTTACCATCGGAGGAGGTGTCCTCTGCAGAGATTTCTGCGGGACTTAAACAGGCGTTGGAATTTGGTGTTACCCAAGGGGTTGACCTGTTGCACAAGGAAGATGGTTATTTTAAGGACCAAGCCGTGAAAATTTTGTTGCCCGATGAATTAAAAAAGGTGGATGAAGGACTAAGGAAAATAGGCTTGTCCAATCTGGCCGATGAGGGGCTCAAGGTCCTGAACCGGGCTGCGGAGGATGCCGTTGTGGAAGCCAAACCCATTTTTGTCAGTGCCATTAAGGAATTCACTTTTGACGACGCAAAACGTATTCTGACCTCTCAAAACGATTTGGAAGCCACACAATATTTACAAGGGAAGACCAGTACGGCTTTGCAAAGTGCGTTTGCCCCTAAAATTGATGGGTCGTTGAGTAAAGTGGGTGCGGATAGAATTTGGACCGAAATTATTGGAAAGTACAATACCATTCCTTTGGTTAAGCCCGTTAATCCCGACCTTACGGCTTACGTTACGGAACAGGCCATTGCCGGCTTATTTGTTAAAGTCGGCGACAAGGAAAAGGAAATCCGAAACTCCGTGGGAGCTAGGACCACGGCTTTATTGCAAAAAGTGTTTGCATTGCAGTAAATAGGAATACGTAACGAAAAATATTAGGTAAGATTTTCCATTTTTTACTTGGGAATTATTGAAAAACGGTAATTGATATTTGACAATTTTCAAAAAGCGATAATGACTTGGTAAAGATTATACCCTTCTTTATTCCCATTGTTAAATGTTGACTTATTTTTATCCCTTATAAAATAGACAGATGCCACACAATTACGCTACTTGGAACCACCCTTATACACCTTCCAAGCCATATGAAAAACGTATAGCATACTTCAGTATGGAATTTGCTATAGACCAAGCCCTTAAAATCTATTCTGGGGGCCTTGGTTTTTTATCGGGGTCGCATATGCGGTCTGCTTTTAGTTTAAGGCAGAATATGATAGGCATTGGAATGCTTTGGAAATACGGCTACTATGACCAATCGCGGAATGAAGACCAAACCCTTAAACCTCAATTTGTAGAAAAGACCCATAATTTTATGAGTGATACGGGTATAGAGGTCAATGTCACCATTAACGGTAATTCCAAAGTGAAGGTCAAGGCTTATGTTTTGAAGCCGGAAATTTTTGGAACGGTTCCCCTTTATTTATTATCTACGGACGTGGATGGAAATGACTTTTTATCCCGAACCATCACAAATTATCTCTACGATGCCAATGAAGCTACCCGTATAGCACAAAGTATTGTATTGGGAATTGGCGGTACAAAAGTGGTGGAGGCTTTAGGAGGTGCGGATGTATACCACCTTAATGAAGGGCACGGCCTTCCCGCCTTTTATTATTTAAGGGATAAAGGTATAAACCGTGAACAATTGGCGTTTACCACCCATACTCCTGAAAAAGCGGGCAATACAGAACGAAACATTCACAAATTAAACCATTTTGGTTTTTTTGGGAGACCCCTATCTGAGACCGAACTAAAAGAGGAAATGGTGAATGGTGACATGCTTAGCTATACCGTTAGTGCATTGCGCATGGCAAAAAAGGCCAACGCCGTATCCAAATTACATGGAAAAGTAGCTAGAAATATGTGGAAATCAATAGCGGATTCATGTGATATCATTCCCATCACCAACGCACAAAACCTTGATTTTTGGCAGGATGGCAAACTCAAGAAAGCATGGAAAAACAAAAATGGCAACGCTTTTTTAAAGAGGAAGCTTGAACTAAAGGAAGCATTGTTCAAGACGGTCTTAGATCAAACGGGAAAAATTTTTGATTCCAACATATTGACCATAGTGTGGGCTAGAAGGTTTGCCGGATACAAACGTGCCGATATGCTACTCTATGATATGGATAGGTTTCAAGAATTAATCAACAACGCAAAATATCCGGTGCAGATTATTTGGGCAGGGAAACCCTATCCCATGGATTACTATGCCATTGATGTTTTCAATAAACTGGTGCATACCACCAAGTATGTGAAGAATTTAGCAGTTCTTACAGGATATGAAATGGAACTGTCCAAATTACTTAAGCAAGGTTCCGATGTATGGTTGAATACCCCTAGAATAACACGCGAAGCCTCCGGAACCAGTGGAATGTCCGCCGCCTTCAATGGTTCATTGAACGTGTCCACTGACGATGGTTGGATACCTGAGTTTAAAAAGAATGGTAAAAACAGCTTTGTACTGCCTGCTCTTGATCATAAGCTCCCCGTTGAGGAACAGGATGGACAGGATTGTGCCCATCTCTATGATATTCTTGAAAAAAAGGTGGTGAAAACCTATTATGACAAACCGGAAAAATGGCAACAGATGCTGTTCAAGGCTTTGGATGACGCAGCTCCGGAATTTGGCTCGGACCGTATGGCCAAACAGTACTATCAGGAGCTTTACTAATTAGATATTTTTCGCCAACCAATCCCCGACCTCTGAGGTTTTATGGGCTTTTCCACCCTCTGCTAAATCCTCGGTCACTATGCCTTGGGCAAGTGATTTGTTTACCACTTCCCGAATGGACTGAGCTTCCTCAACAAGATTGAGGTCTTCGAATAGCATTGCCGCGGAAAGTACAGTGGCCAGGGGATTTGCGATGTCCTTTCCAGCAGCCTGGGGATACGAACCGTGAATGGGTTCGTACAACCCGATATTTTCACCCAAAGAAGAAGAAGGCATCAATCCCATAGATCCCGAAATTACGGAAGCCTCATCCGTGAGGATATCCCCAAAAAGATTGGCAGTAATAATTACATCATAGTCTTTGGGCCATTGAATCAATCGCATGGCAACAGCATCCACAAATTCATAGGCCACCTCTACTTTAGGATAGTCCTTTTCCATACGTTGTACCGTCTCACGCCAAAGACGTGAAGCCTCCAAAACATTGGCCTTATCCACGCAGCAAAGCTTTTTCTCCCGCTTTATGGCCATTTCAAAACCTTTTTTGGCAATCCGTTCAATTTCAAAACGGTGGTAGGTCATGGTGTCAAACGCTGTTTCGCCCTCATTTTGTCGACCACGCTCCCCAAAATAGACGCCACCTGTTAGTTCTCGAACAATGACCAAATCCGTTCCTTGGATACGTTCACGTTTCAAAGGCGATTTATCGATTAAAGAGGGAAAGGTAAATGTGGGCCTCACATTGGCAAAGAGTCCCAGGGCTTTTCGCATTTTTAAAAGCCCCTGTTCAGGTCTTACCTTGGCCGAAGGATCGTTATCGAATTTAGGATGACCAATGGCACCGAACAAAACCGCATCGGAGTTAATGCAAACCTCATGGGTTTCATCAGGGTAGGGTTCGCCAACAGCCTCTATGGCAGCAGCCCCCGTCAGGGCAGGTTTCCAAGTGATTTCATGGCCAAATTTGACTGCAATGGCATCTGATACTTTTACGGCTTGGTCAATTACTTCGGGCCCAATACCGTCTCCAGCCAATAGGGCAATTGTAAGGTTCATATGTTTTTTGCTTTAAACTCAAAAACGCTTTGCGCAATAGGCTACACGCCCTTTATATTAGTTCAACTTTGTTGATTAAATTATTTAAGCTCCGTCCGACTTTATTTTCCTTGTCCAAAACCATTTTAAACCCAGGTTTATTAAAGTATCCCAAATCATGTACTAAATTGGTGAAATATTCTGGTTCATTGGCAGTGCCTTGGGAAATTATTAAAAAGCGACGAAACGCTGTGTCGGATTCCCTTCCACATCCCTCAACTCTATTTGATGCCATGGAATAGGCAGCCCTCCACATTTGAGAGGTCATTCTTTCCATAATGTTCTTGATTAGCTAAATTCTTTGTCAACTCATGGCTTTCTAGGGGTATTCCATGACCTGACCCCCAAACCTTACATTTCCCATCATTTCCCATGGATGCCATTGCATTTGACCAGCGAACAGCTTATGGCTTTATGCGCTGGCATCATATCAAATTCAACATTTTTTCTGTGGCTTTAATAGCGGAAACGGTTTGGTCGGAGTCCAGCCCCGTGGTAACAAAATCGTTTTTGGGTGTTTTCCAAGTAATCATGGTTTCACACAGGGCATCAGAGCTACTACCTGGTGGAATACGAACCGCATAGTCAATAAGCTTTGGCAATTTTCTTTCCAAGGTACTATAGACTTTCCCCAATGCATTCATAAAGGCATCGTACTGTCCATCGCCCTGTGCATTTTCCTCATAGACTTTTCCGTCAATTTCAATAGATAAGGTGGTAGACGGCTGTAAGCCTTTGGCGTGTGTCAACACATAGGATTTAATAAATACTTTTTGTTGAAACGAGCTACTATCCAGCACATCAGAAATGATGTAGGGAAGGTCCTCCTTCGTAACTTTTTCCTTTTTATCTCCCAATTCAATAATTCGTGCGGTGACCTTTTTCAGCTCATCTTCGTTTAAGGTCAATCCCAATTCCTGCAGGTTTTTTTGGATGTTGGCTTTACCTGACATTTTTCCGAGTGCATATTTCCGTTTTCTACCAAAACGTTCAGGCATCAATTTACTAAAGTAAAGGTTGTTTTTATTATCTCCATCAGCATGAATTCCAGCAGTTTGTGTAAAAACATTATCTCCAACAATGGGTTTGTTGGCAGGGACGCCAAAACCCGTAAACGTCGATACCAATTTGCTGACTTTATACAGTGCAGATTCCACCACATGGGTTTGTACTTCTGGTAAGAAATCATTAATGACGGCAATGGTACTGGCCAAAGGCGCATTGCCCGCACGTTCGCCCATACCGTTGACCGTTAGGTGCAATCCCTTACAACCTGCCTTGATGGCTTCCATGACATTCGCCACCCCCAAATCATAATCATTATGGCCGTGGAAGTCAAAATGAATATTAGGATAGCGCTTTATGATTTTATCCAAATAGTCAAAGGCTTCATAATGCTCCAGTACGCCTAGGGTATCGGGCAATAAAATACGTTTGATGGGTTGTTGGGTCAAAAAATCCAGAAACTGAAATACGTAGTCTTGGGAATTGCGCATACCATTGCTCCAGTCTTCCAAATACACATTGGTTTCAATTCCTGCCTCTTGCGCCAGTTGAATCACCGCTGCGATTTCATTAAAATGATCTTTTGGAGTCTTTTTTAATTGATGGGTCAAGTGGTTCAAGGAGCCTTTGGTCAAAAGATTCTGGACTTTTGCTCCCGCCTTTTTCATCCATTCGATGGAAGCCCCGCCATCCACAAAAGTCAATACTTCCACTTGAAGGGTCCTACCTTCACTTTCTGCCCATTCCGTAATGTTCTTTACGGCTTGAAATTCCCCTTTGGAAACTCGGGCCGAGGCGACTTCAACGCGATCTACCTTCAATTCCTCAAGTAGTAATTTCGCCAAGGTCAGTTTTTCCAGGGCGGTAAAGGATACCCCGGAAGTCTGTTCACCATCTCTCAAGGTGGTATCCATTATTTCAATGATTCTCGCCATTTTGAGGTTTAGAAGGGGCGATTTTCCGCGAAGGTTTTAATGTCCTCCTTAAGGTTTAACAGGTAGTCAATATCATCGAAACCATTGAGCATATTCCCTTTCTTGTATTCATTAATACCGAAAGTTTCCATTTCTCCAGTGGAAACAATGGTAAAGGTTTGTTTGGGTAGATCAACCTGGAATTCTGTATTTGGATCAGCCTCAATCGCCTTAAAAATCGTATCCAAAAATTCGGGTCCAATTTGAACGGGAAGCACCCCTATGTTCAAGCAGTTGTTCCGAAATATATCGGCAAAAAAACTGGAGACCACACAGCGGAAACCATAATCATATACTGCCCAAGCGGCATGTTCCCTTGAAGAGCCAGACCCAAAATTTTTTCCACCCACCAAAATTTTACCGCTGTATATTGGGTTGTTCAACACAAATTGCTCTTTTGGGGTATTATCCGAATGAAACCGCCAGTCTCGAAATAAATTGTCCCCAAATCCCTTGCGCTCCGTGGCCTTAAGAAAACGGGCAGGTATGATTTGATCGGTATCCACATTTTCTATGGGTAAGGGAACTGCGGTGGAGGTCAATAGGTGGAACTTATCGTAAGCCATGGCAAATAGTTAAAAATTAAGCTTCCTGCAAATGCATCAATTCCCTGGGATCGGTTACTTTTCCAGTTACAGCTGCTGCGGCTGCTACCAATGGACTGGCCAAAAGTGTTCTTGAACCAGGACCTTGCCTGCCTTCAAAATTTCTATTGCTTGTACTGACTGCTAATTTACCAGCAGGGACTTTGTCTTCATTCATGGCCAAACAGGCAGAGCAACCGGGTTCACGGAGTTGAAAACCTGCTTCATGAAGGGTATCGAGAATACCTTCTTCTTTGATGGCCTCTTCCACCCTGTGGGAACCAGGGACCAACCAAGCTGTTACATTTTCGGCCTTTTTCCTGCCTTTCACAATTGACGCAAATGCCCTGAAATCCTCGATACGACCATTGGTACAACTTCCCAGGAATACAAAATCAATGGGTTTGCCCAACATTTCCTCTCCTTCCTTGAAATCCATGTAGGCGAGAGACTTCTTGTACGTTTGGGCTCCTGAGCCTTCACCTGCCTCTGGAATATTGTTGGAAATACCAAAACCCATGCCCGGATTGGTGCCATACGTAATCATGGGTTCAATATCGGAAGCATCAAAGGACAATTCCTTATCAAACTTCGCATCTTCTTCAGTATAAAGGGTTTCCCAGTAGGCCATGGCCCTATCCCAAGCTTCGCCCTTAGGAGTAAACTCACGCCCATTGATGTATTCAAAAGTTGTTTCATCAGGGGCAATCATTCCTCCACGTGCACCCATTTCAATACTTAAATTGCATACGGTCATGCGTCCTTCCATGCTCATGTTTTTGAACACGTCCCCTGCATATTCCACAAAATAACCGGTCGCACCAGAAGTTGTCAATTTTGAAATAATGTACAACGCCACATCTTTTGGGGTAACTCCAAAGCTAAGTTCCCCATTGATATTGATGCGCATACTTTTGGGTTTAGGCTGCATAATGCATTGCGATGCCAGTACCATTTCCACTTCAGAAGTTCCGATTCCAAAGGCAATGGCACCAAAGGCGCCATGGGTAGAAGTATGGGAATCCCCACAAACTATAGTCGCTCCTGGCAGGGTAATTCCATTTTCAGGTCCAATAACATGGACAATGCCGTTCTTCTCATGGCCCAATCCCCAATAGGGGATGCCGTGTTCTATCGCATTTTTTTCCAGTGCCTTTAATTGATTGGCCGATAAGGGATCCTTTACCGGTAAATGTTGGTTTAGGGTAGGGGTATTATGATCGGCCGTGGCAAAGGTCCTTTGGGCATGGAAAACGGGAATGCTTCTGTTTTTCAATCCCAGAAATGCCACTGGACTGGTTACCTCATGTACCAAATGACGGTCTATAAATAAGACATCGGGGCCATTTTTTATTTTTTTCACCACGTGTGCATCCCATACCTTATCAAAGAGTGTATTGCTCATTTGAATGACCTGTTCCAAATTAACCTTCAAATATAGGGCTTGTAACAATCATTGTCCTATTTGTGCATTTGTAAAATTACGATACCCAAAGCCTAGAAGATATTGTTATAATATTGACAATCAATATTTTAAATTACAAAACGAACTGGATTTTCTTATGTTAAAATCAAGATGTGGTACCTAACAACCCAATGAAAAAGACTTTTTTTAACAAAAAAAAACTTCAATTAACATGCCTGTAACGATTTACCCTTTTTTCAATGGCTACTTTTAGTTTCAACCTAAGTTTATTCACAACAAAAACGAGCTAAATGAAGAAACAACAATTACGAACAACTGTTTTGGCACTTTTGATTTCCTTTTGCACATCAAGTTGGGTCAATGCCCAATTGGACCTACCAAGAGGCAGCCAGATGGCCAAAGTATCACAGCGGGTAGGTATTACGGACCTAACCCTTGTTTATTCGCGCCCTAGCGTCAACAATCGGGAAATTTGGGGGAAATTGGTGCCTTACGGTCTCAATGACTTTAACTTTGGTACTTCAAAGGCGGCACCTTGGCGGGCTGGAGCTAACGAAAATACCATTTTCGAAACCACGCATGATATCAAGGTTGGGGGAAAGGATTTGCCGGCAGGGAAATATGGGCTTCATATGGTCATTAATGAAGATAATACTGCCAAAGTACTTTTTACCAATAATTATGGAGCTTGGGGAAGTTACTTTTTTGAACCTTCTGACGTGGCCTTGGAAGTAGAGGTAACCGCTACCGAAATACCCCATGTTGAACAATTGAAGTTTGAATTCAACGAAGTGGATGCCACCTCTACGATTGCTTCCCTGAGTTGGGAAAAAAAACAAATTCCGTTTGCTATTGAGGTTCCGGTAACCGAAATTGTTTTGGCGGATATTCGTTCAAAAATGCAGAATCAACCTGGTTTTCAAAGACAGACTTGGGAACAGGCCGCCAATTTTTCCTTGAACAATGGAGGAGATCTTGATGAGGCCATGGGTTGGATCGATGCTGCCATAGCGGGACAGTTCTTTAGTCAAAAAACGTTCAATAACTTGGCAATAAAGGCCCAGATTTTAATGAAACAAGGAAAGATGGATGAAGCCGTTGCCGTAATGGATGAAGCAATGCCCATGGGCACCGTATTCCAAGTACATGGTTATGGAAGACAACTGATAGCTGCTGGACAAAGGGATAAGGCATTGGAAGTGTTTCAATGGAATGCCAAAAGCCACAAAAACCAATGGCCTGTGGACTATGGATTGGCAAGGGGCTACTCTGCCGTAGGAAACTATAAAACAGCTTTAAAGCATTTGAAAATTGCAGAGGGTAGGGCACCCGATCAGCCCAATAAGAATGCCATTGCCACAAATATTGAAAAGCTCGATGCTGGGACAGATATTAACTAGTACAATACTACCAGTTTGATTTAAAGACGCCCGACATTGATTGGGCGTTTTTTTTTCACTGTATCCGAAATTCAAGGACAGTAGTGATAGCTTCCTTCACACTTTGATTCTTTAAATCGGAATCAAAAAGGTGCTGTAGGTTGTTACCGGCCCAATCTTCCAAAATCGGGTTAATTAAAATACGGTAATTGCCTACCTCCCAAAGATGACTTGGTTCAAATAACATGGTATCATCATTATTTGAAAGTTTTAAGTTTCCTGATAATGGAATATCTCCTGTAAATACTTTGATACTTTCCAAGGCAAGAATGGGATCAAGGGCCTCATTGAAATGAATGATTAGAGGACGCTTTGTCTTCTTTTTAGGGACTGTAATCGTCCAATTATTGGGGTTGGGTCTTCTTACATCTTTTTCGATTACATGAATGGTTTTGGAATAGGATCCAACTAAGGGAATTCCTGTGGCTGATTTCCAGCTTTTATCAATCGTAATGTCATAGGAGTGATTTTGTTTTAAGGGAAGTCCCTTTTCTTTATTGGGAATAAGGCCGGTCTTTATTCTTCCTGGGTCAAACCAAAGGGTTAACCTCGTACGGTTTGGGTTCCACAACTCGGTTTCCAAATCCAAGAACGGGTGTACTTGGGTATGATCCATTTTATCAAAAACCGTAATGAAGTTCAGCGGGTTATCCACGTGTTGCATCGGTTCTGAGAATTCAAGATATAGTTTAAGTAGGTTTAGGGGAACCGTATCCCGTCTTGGATAGATTGCCATCAACCTGGGAGCTTTTTTCTCCTTTTTGGATTCAACCTTAAAATGTGCAATTTGTTTTCCTTTTTGGGCAATGCCATACTGCTCTCCATTTGAAAAAGGTAGTATTGGGGTGAAACTGATATACCCATCCTTTGCTGAAAAACTTCCCAGAATGGGTATATCTTTGCTCTTAAGATGGTAAACGCTCAGTTCCTTGTGGGCTTTTTTTGATTGAAATAGGACCCTAATCGCTTTATCATCTTCATATTCCAGGATGGGCACACTGGTTTTATCAACGTCCCCACATCCAAAAAGGAAAAACACCACATAAAAAAAGACCAAGGAATTCTTGATCTTTTGCAAATTATTTTTAGTGCGCTTTACATCCATTTGGTACTGCGACTTCTTAATAGTACGTCGCCATCAGCCGTTCGCTGAACGTATAGGACATTTTCTTTGTCAAGCAGATCCATTTGAAGTACATGGGGAAAAGGTAGGTTGTCATACGGTACACCCTTAGCTACCGCAAATTCTTCAACGGGTTCTGTAAGTGTTTCTTTAAAATCGGCAATGTCGGAATAATCAAATCGCATGACGGGGCGGTTATTGTTGGACATTAGAAAGTATTGTTTTCCCTCCTTTTCATACGATATCATATCCAGTGGTGAATTGCCAGCGCCCAATTCGGCAACCGTCCGTCCTTTTTTGTGCACACCTTCTTTAAGTTCATCCAAGGGAAAAAGTACCAATGGGGTACAGGTATAACTCGCCATCAAATAATCGGCCCCTTCCAAATTGATCACATCAAAAGTTTTAATTGGAGCATGGGTTTCGTAGGCCCCATGGGCAGCATGCCAAATTTCAAGGGAGGCAGCAGTCTGATTATCTGTAAAGGGAAATGGAATACTTCTAAAAGTGGATGCAAATTCCTTGTTTGAAAGTCCTGAAACCATCACTTTTCCCTTATGGTATTTCAAATCGGAAATCGACCAAACACGTTTTGGTCGGTCCCATCTGTCCTTTACATTCGCATCAATGGGATTATCAATTTCGATTTGAGAATAACTTACTTCCTTTAAAGATACATTTTCAAGGTTTTCCCCATTCAATCTTAGGACAAGGGGTGTTCCATCCCTTGTGCTGATTGAAAAATAGGGCATTTTGGAAATGGGATTAACGGTCATATCAGTAATCTTGATATTATCCACTGTGGTTCCTAGGGAGGCGGCGATTTTTTCATCAAAACCTTCAATTCTAATATCACCCCCTTTATCTTGTTGTTCTGTATCCTTAGTATCCAGCGCATAAATAGTGGCTTTTTTTGAATCTCCAATGAATAAAATACCTTTTGGGCCAAAATTCATGGCATTAATGGATGCAATTGCGGGGTCTCCAAAAGTAAAATTGGCGGTGAGATCAGCGGCATCTGCAGTCTTGTTCACGCTTGACGAGATTGCTATAAAAGCTATGGTCAGTATAAGTAAGAAATAGCGTAATTTTTTCATGTTGACGTTCTTTGTTGTAATTTATTAACTTTTGAATTCTCTAGGAATCAATATGTTGGCAATTAACGCAAGTTTAACCTCCTTTTAGGAGTTAACTTATATACTCCCAAATCCTTTTGTTCTTTGCTAGTTGAACGTAGGCCTTTCGAATGGGAAGGTTACCCGGTTTTTCCAATTTCGGGTCTTCCTTTAAGGCTTGAATGGCGCAATAGCGTGCGGTTTTGAGAATAGTATTGTCCTTTACAATGTCGGCTATTTTTAGATGGAGCAATCCACTTTGTTGGGTACCCATTAAGTCCCCAGGGCCACGGAGATTTAAATCCACTTCCGCAATCTCAAAACCGTCATTGGTACGGCACATGCTTTCCAATCGGGTTTTTGCGTCGGCAGAAAGCTTGTGTGAAGTCATCAAAATACAATAGCTCTGTTCGGCACCGCGACCGACACGTCCCCTTAATTGGTGCAATTGTGAAAGACCAAAGCGTTCTGCACTTTCAATGATCATAACGGAAGCGTTGGGTACGTTCACGCCCACTTCAATGACGGTGGTGGCCACCAAAATTTGGGTCTCGCCCTTTACAAAACGTTCCATCTCATAGTCTTTGTTCTGGGGTTTCATTTGCCCGTGTACGATGGAGATTTGATAATCTGGTGTCGGAAATTCCCGAGCTATGCTTTCATAGCCGTCCATTAAATCCTTATAATCCAATGCTTCCGATTCCTGAATGAGCGGATAAACGACATACACCTGTCGGCCTTTTTGGATTTCATCTTTGATAAACCTGAACACCTTTAATCGATTGGCATCAAAGCGATGCACCGTTTTTACGGGTTTTCGCCCAGGAGGTAGTTCATCGATGACCGATATATCCAAATCCCCATAAAGGCTCATCGCTAAAGTTCTGGGAATGGGAGTTGCCGTCATCACTAAAATATGGGGAGGCAAGGCCCCTCCAACCTCCCGCGAGGGAAGGCTATTTAACTCAGACGCTATTTCGTTAATAACGAAATCAATATCTCCAATGACTTGTTCATTTTTGAAGCGTATAAGCTTATAGCCAAAATCATCAAGTATTTGGGTTCTCATTGCATCTGCGTCTTTTTGGGTGGGATTCTTATGATAACCACCATCTACTTCAATAATCAACTTTTTGGATATACAGATGAAATCGACAATGAAGATGTCAATGATATGCTGTCTTCGAAATTTAACGCTTAGTTCTTTGGTTTTTAACCTTTCCCAAAGAATTTGTTCTGCTTCAGTTGTCTGTTTTTTGCGTTCTTGTTGTAATTCTTTCAAGAGTTTATAAGTGGATGGTCTTGACGTTTGATATTTTGTATGGATTTCATTCACCCTCTCTTTGGGAGGGGCTAGGGGTGGGCTTCCCTTTTGCCATAGTTTGGACCGTTGCGCCACTCCAAATCGATGTTGTTCATCAATAATGGCCAATCCCAAATTTTTGAACTGTACCTTATCTTCCAAAACGGCATGGGTACCCACCAAAATGTTTAGGTTGCCATTTTCCAGTTGATTGTGCAAAAATGTGCGTTCCGTTCTTTTGGTGGATCCTTTAAGCAGTGCAATCTTCAAGTCCATGTTGGATAACAGATTTTTTAAGCCGTTGTAATGCTGTTGGGCCAATATCTCCGTGGGCGCCATTAAACAGGCTTGAAAGCCATTGTCTATAGCCAATAGCATGCACATGAGCGCAACAATGGTTTTTCCCGAACCCACATCGCCCTGTAACAAACGGTTCATTTGGGCAGAGCTGCCCATATCATTTCTAATTTCCTTGATCACTCTTTTTTGGGCATTGGTAAGTTCAAAAGGGAGATGGTTTTTAAAGAACCCATTAAAGTGTTCGCCCACATGCGTAAAAGGTAGTCCCTTGATCTTTTTCTTGCGAGCTGCTTTTTTGGAGAGTAACTGCAACTGGATAAAAAACAATTCCTCAAATTTAAGGCGGAACTGGGCCTTGGCCAACAACTCCTGACTTTTAGGGAAATGAATATTCAATAACGCATCTGGCTTAGAGAGTAGTTTTAAATCCTCTATGAGTTGGGATGAGAGCGTTTCTTCAAAATTGGCTTTGGTTTCTAAAAACAATTGCTGAACCATTTTACCAATAGCTCTATTGGTAATGCCCCTGGCACTCAACTTTTCGGTGGAAGGATAAATCGGCTGCATGCTGATTTTGAGTCCCGCCTGGTGTTCCTTCCACAATTCCATTTCTGGATGAGGCATTGAAAATGAACTTCCATACCGATTAAACCGACCAAAGACTACATAGGGTTCATTGAGTTGAAGATTTTCACGAATCCATTTATGGCCTCTGAACCAAACCAGTTTCATTTCTCCGGTTTCATCCACGAAGGAAGCTTCAAGCCGCCTGCCCCGTTTCTGTTCCACGGTCTTTAAATGGACAATTTTTCCTATTATCTGAACATCGGCACCGCTATCCTTTAACTGGTTAATTTTATAGTATTGCGTCTTGTCCAAATACCGATTGGGGTAAAGCTGTAATAGGTCGCCAAAGGTCTCCAGGCCCAATTCTGATTTCAATGTTTCGGCACGGTTAGGGCCTACACCCTTTAAATAAAGAATAGGGGTATGCAGAATATTGGATTGCATCAAACGAAAATAGCTAAATTGGCTTGACTTTTGAGGCTCGTATGTCCTATGAGATATTCTCTTCCCATTTTTTTGATGCTACCGTTTCTTGTTTTTTCACAAAGACAGGAGAATATTGATTTTACCAAAATCAACGCAGAAATTGAAGTTTTTCCTTTCAGCAATAGTATAAGGGGAAATAGCACTTATGCATTGAAATCCTTAAAAAGAACAGATGTTTTTTTTCTGGATGCGGTAGGTATCCAATTCAGTAAAGTGTTGTTGAATGGTAAAAAAGTTGAATATACTTATGATGGTAAGAAGGTATTCATCAAAAAAAGACTTTCAAAAAATTCTACGCATCAACTGGAACTGGAGTATATGACCCAACCGAAACAAACGGTTTATTTCGTAGACTGGAAAATTCCGGATTCACTCCAATCTGGAAACAGGCACTTAAGGGAACCTTATCGTGGTCTAAAATCTTCAATGAACCATAAATTATTGGATGTAATAAATAAAAACACTGGACAGATCTGGACGCAAGGCCAAGGAAAATATACCAGTCATTGGTTGCCTTCTGTTGATGATATGAACGATAAGATAGAGTTTGACCTCGCCATATGGACCGATAACGAATATAAGGTAGCCGCCAACGGGACGTTGGTTGAAAAAACACATCAAGACGGTTGGACCAAATGGGAATTTGACATGAACAAACCCATGAGCAGCTACCTCGTAGCCTTTGCTATCGGTAACTTTAATAAGAAAATCATTAAATCAAAATCAGGTGTGCCCATTGAGCTGTATTACGAACCTAAGGACTCCTTGAAGTACGAACCTACCTACCGATATACCAAGAAGATATTTGATTTTTTGGAAGAAGAAATTGGGGTAGGGTATCCTTGGCAGAACTACAAACAGGTGCCCGTCCAAGACTTTCTTTATGCCGGAATGGAAAATACGACCTGTACCATTTTTTCCAATCAATACGTCATTGATACCACCGCTTTTGTGGATAAGAATTATGTAAATGTAAACGCCCATGAATTGGCCCACCAGTGGTTCGGCAATTTAGTGACCGAAGAAAGTGGGGAACACCATTGGCTTCATGAAGGTTTTGCCACCTACTATGCCTATTTGGCTGAAAGGGAGTTATTTGGAGAGGACCATTTTTATTGGAAACTCTACCAAACGGCCAAAACATTGCATAACCTCTCCGAAAATGAAGGGGGCGAAGCCTTGACTGATCCAAATGCCAATAGCCTGACCTTTTACGAAAAAGGGGCTTGGGCCTTGGTGGCACTTCGCGAACGAATGGGCAATGAATCCTTTAAACAAGGCATTCAAGATTATTTGGATACTTATGCCTACAGTAATGCCACCATTACAGATTTTCTTACCGAGATGGAAGTGACTGCTCAAAAAGAATTGACCGATTTTAAAGAAACATGGTTGGAGAGCGAAGAGTTTCCATGGGCGGAGGCAAAAGGATTGTTGACCTCTAAAAATGAGTCCATCAGGCTATTTTTTGAACTTCAGGACCGAAGCATGGATACTGCCGAGTTCAATGGGGAAGATCTGATTGGAATACTGGGAAAAGAAATGCCCATACCTTTTAAAAGGGAATTCCTTTTCAAATATGGAACACAAATTCCAGATTCTATCCTCGGCCAATTCATAGATGGTCAACCCCTAAAAGTAAGACAGGCTGTTGCGCAAGTTATCCCACGAATCCCCAATGAACTACTACCTGCTTTCGAAGCCATGTTGAAAGACCAAAGCTACCTTACCCAAGAAATAATACTGTTCAAGCTTTGGCAGGCATTTCCCGAAAGACAACATCAATATTTAGCCAAGACGGATGGGGTAGTGGGCCTACCGAATAAAAATGTTCGATTGTTATGGCTCACCTTGGCTTTGATAACGGAAGATTATCGTCCTGAAACTAAAAGTACCTTCTATAATGAGCTTAATACGTATACCAATTCCAATTACCATTTTGAAGTGCGTCAGTTGGCATTTCAATACCTTTTTCAAATAGGAGGGTTGAACAAGGCTTCCATTCAAAATCTCTTTGAAGCCACCAAGCATCATGTTTGGCAATTCAAAAAATCATCAAGAAATTTATTACGGGAAATAAACAAATCCGAAGAGGGGAAGAATCTATTGTCCATTTTGCAAGACACGCTTTCTAAAGCGGATAGTCAATTGTTAAACATCATTTTAAACCCATGAGGGCATTGGTCATTTCTGGTGGAGGAAGTAAAGGCGCTTTTGCTGGAGGGGTGGCCCACTATTTGATTGAAGAGGCCCAAAAAGAGTATGATATTCTCGTGGGTACTTCAACGGGTAGTTTATTGATTTCCCATTTAGGCTTAGGGAAAATTGACAAGATTCGAGAGATTTATTCCTCTGTAAATCAAGAAAGTATTTTCAACAATTGCCCTTTTGTTATAAAAAGAAAATATGGTTCAGACATTATCACCATGAACCATTGGAACATCCTAAAAAATTTTATCCGGGGTAAGAAGACCTTTGGGGAAAGCGAAAATTTAAGGCAACTTATAGGGAAAAGTATTACCGAGGATGAATTTAACACGCTAAAAAAGGGTCCAAAAGATGTTGTGGTCACCGTCTCCAATCTATCCTTGAATCAGGTGGAATATAAATCCATTAACGATTTTGATTACGACGAGTTTTGCGATTGGGTTTGGATTTCATCCAATTATACGCCCTTTATGAGTCTTGTTCGGAAAAATGGGTGCGAATATGCGGATGGGGGATTGGGGAGTTTGGTTCCTATTGAAGAAGCCATAAAGCGTGGTGCCACAGAAGTTGATGTTGTGGTACTCCGCACAGAAGTAAGTTATTACAACAGAATGCCCTCAAGAAATCCCTTTGAGCTACTGACCAGTATGATGGCCAG
>JBCDBE010000083.1:0-16408 GCA_039184365.1 Bacteroidota bacterium
AAAAAAAGAAGTATCTTTGCGCCTTGATTGGAAAAAAACCTTCTAATTCAAGGGGTTTCAACCACATACATAAAAATTATTTCAATAATATTGGCATGTATCTAAGTAAAGAGAAAAAATCAGAAATTTTTAAGAAACACGGTGGATCTGAAGGAAACACCGGTTCGACTGAGGGACAGATTGCGTTGTTCACCTATCGTATCAACCACCTTACAAAACATTTGAAAGAGAACCACAAAGACTTTAACACGGAGCGGTCTTTGGTTAAATTGGTAGGTAAAAGACGTAGTCTTTTGGATTACCTAAAGAAAAAAGATATTGAAAAGTACCGAGCGCTTATCAAAGAACTTGGCATAAGAAAATAAAAATATGGGGAGAAAATTTCTCCCCATATTTTTTTACCCTTGGCAGTGCGAAGGGTTTTAAAATCCCATCCGGGAAAACAAAAAGCTGACAAGCTTTCATTGGTCAACAACACTACAACAACACAACCCGACCGTCCGGAAAGACGGCAGACCAATTGTTTAATGGCTCCGCATACAGCGGACAACACACTATTTTATGATTCCAAAAACTTTTAAAGAGGTCATAGACCTTGGTGACGGTAGGGCAATTTCTATCGAAACTGGAAAATTGGCAAAACAGGCCCATGGTTCCGTGGTGGTTCAATCTGGAAAATGCATGCTCTTGTGCACGGTAGTTTCCAATTACCACGCTGCCGACGTCGATTTTTTACCATTAACAGTAGATTACCGGGAAAAATTTGCGGCAGCGGGTAGGTACCCTGGTGGATTTTTCAAAAGGGAAGCCAGACCCAGCGATGGGGAAGTTTTGACCATGCGCTTGGTAGACAGGGTATTACGTCCATTATTCCCCAAAGATTACCATGCGGAGACTCAGGTAATGATTCAATTGATGTCCCATGACGATGAAGTAATGCCAGATGCTATGGCTGGATTGGCTGCGTCTGCCGCTATTCAATTGTCTGATTTTCCTTTCGAATGTGCCATTTCAGAAGTTCGTGTAGGTAGGGTTGACGGTCAATTGATCATCAATCCCACCAGGGAACAACTCAAAACTTCGGACATCGATATGGTCATTGGCGCATCTGCCGATTCCGTTATGATGGTAGAGGGTGAAATGGACGAGATTTCCGAAGAAGAAATGGTTGAGGCCATCAAATTTGCACATGAAGCCATTAAGGTACAGTGCGAAGCACAATTAAGATTAGCCGAAGCCTTCGGAAAAAGAGAAACCCGTGAATACGATCCTGAGCTCGAAGATGAAGAACTTCAGAAAAAAGTTCATGAGATGGTCTATGACAAATCATATACCATTGCCAAGGCTGGAAGTTCCAAACAGGAACGTGGTCAGGCATTTAGTGATCTAAAGGAAGAGGTCTTTGAATCGTTCGCGGAAGAAGAACAAGAAGAATTGGGAGGATTGATACATAAGTATTTCGGAAAATCCCATAAAGAAGCGGTAAGGAACCTTACTTTGGATGAAGGCCTTAGACTGGACGGAAGAAAAACAACGGATATTCGTCCCATTTGGTGCGAGGTCGATTATTTACCATCCGTTCATGGCTCTGCCATATTTACACGTGGTGAAACACAAGCCTTGGCAACGGTAACATTAGGTACTTCGCGTGATTCCAATATTATAGACATGCCCTCCTATGAAGGTGAGGAGCGATTCTATTTACATTATAACTTTCCTCCATTTTCAACGGGCGAGGCACGACCCATCCGAGGCACTTCAAGAAGGGAGGTAGGTCACGGAAATTTGGCGCAACGAGCCTTAAAAGGAATGGTACCGGAGGATTGTCCTTATACCGTTCGCGTAGTCTCTGAGGTATTGGAGTCCAATGGATCCTCTTCCATGGCAACCGTTTGTTCGGGTACTATGGCCATGATGGATGCTGGGGTACAATTAAAAAAACCCGTTTCCGGTATCGCCATGGGATTGATTTCTGACGCTGAAACTGGCAAATATGCCGTTCTGTCCGATATTTTAGGCGATGAGGACCATTTGGGTGACATGGACTTTAAAGTTACCGGTACGGAAGACGGTATCACAGCATGTCAAATGGATATTAAGGTGAAAGGCCTTTCCTATGAAATTTTAGTAAAAGCTTTAATGCAGGCCAAGGACGGAAGGTTGCATATTCTAAAGCACCTTACCGATACCATTGAGGCCCCAAGACCAGAGGTGAAGTCTTACGCACCAAAAATCGTAACCAAGGTTATTCCTGGGGAATATATTGGTGCTGTCATCGGTTCGGGTGGAAAAGTGATTCAAGAGCTTCAAAAGGAGACCAATACCACGATCGTTATCAATGAAGACCCAGAGACCGAGGAAGGCATCGTGGAAATTTTAGGTACGGACCAAGATGGTATTGATGCCGTAATCGCCAAAATTGAGGCGGTTATGTTCAAACCGGAAGTGGGTAGCATATATGAAGTCAAGGTCATTAAATTGTTGGATTTTGGTGCCGTAGTGGAATATATGGATGCTCCGGGCAATGAAACGTTATTACACGTTTCCGAATTGGCGTGGGAACGAACGGACAAGGTGACGGATATAGTAAACTTGGGCGATGTATTGGATGTGAAATACTTTGGTTTCGATCCAAGGACCAAAAAGGAAAAGGTTTCGCGCAAGGCACTACTTCCCAAACCCGAGGGTTATGAAGAAAGGAGACCCAGAAGGGACAAAGGGGGTGACCGCCGCAATGGAAATAGAGATAGAAAACCGAGAAGGGATTAACTTCCCCTCATCCATATTTAAAGCCCTGGCAAAACACCAGGGCTTTTTCTTTACGATTTTTTTTTCAAATAAATTTTACCAAATTGTAACTTTTTCAACTTTCTTACGTATAAGTAAAAGGGAGGTATCCCAAACTTAACTAGAAAGGAAAATTAGAATGAGGCAGTTAAAGATTACAAAACAGGTTACCAATAGGGAAACCGCATCTTTAGACAAATATTTACAGGAAATCGGTAAAGTTGATCTAATTACCGCTGATGAAGAGGTAGAATTGGCGCAACGTATCAAAGCAGGTGACCAAAGTGCTTTGGAAAAATTAACCAAAGCCAACCTTAGGTTTGTAGTATCCGTTGCCAAGCAGTATCAAAACCAGGGCCTTACCCTACCCGACCTTATCAATGAAGGCAACTTGGGATTGATTAAGGCCGCACAGCGTTTTGATGAAACCCGAGGGTTTAAGTTCATCTCTTATGCGGTTTGGTGGATTCGCCAGTCTATTCTTCAGGCCTTGGCTGAGCAGTCAAGAATCGTTCGTTTGCCCTTGAACAAAATTGGGTCCATCAACAAAATCAACAAAACTTTTGCTTTCTTGGAGCAGGCCCATGAACGCGTGCCTTCCGCAGAGGAAATAGCCAAGGAATTGGATATGACCGTTGAGGATGTGAAACAGTCCTTGAAAAACTCAGGTAGACACGTTTCCATGGACGCACCGCTTATTGATGGTGAGGATTCCAATTTGTACGATGTGCTTAAAAGTGGTGAGTCCCCAAATCCAGATAGGGAGTTACTGCATGAATCCCTTCGTACCGAGATTGAACGCGCTTTGGAAACCCTTACACCTAGGGAGGCGGACGTTATCCGCTTATATTTTGGACTTGCGGGACAGCACTCCATGACTTTGGAAGAAATCGGCGAAACCTTTGATTTGACCAGGGAACGTGTTCGTCAAATTAAGGAAAAGGCCATACGTAGGCTAAAACATACTTCCAGAAGCAAGATTTTGAAGACATATTTGGGGTAAATCCCAAAAAATTACAGTTAAACTTACCTTAAATTGGATTTTTGGCAAGAAACTTGTAATTTTATACTCTACAGCAGTTTATCATGACTGTTCGTTTTTTGATTGATGAATAAACTCCGGCTGATTACCGGAGTTTTTCATTCTGGTACTTGCCATCGCTATTTGCTACCTTTACACCATGGAAAAACTCATCGCTCCTTCCCTATTGGCATCGGATTTCGCCAACCTTCAACGTGATATCAATATGGTCAATGGCAGTGAAGCCGATTGGTTTCATTTGGATGTTATGGATGGCGTTTTTGTTCCCAATATTTCTTTTGGAATGCCCGTGGTCCAAGCTATTGCCCGCCACGCCAATAAAACATTGGATGTGCATTTAATGATTGTAGATCCGGACCGATATATCGACACCTTCTCGCAATTAGGCGCAAACATCCTAACGGTTCACTATGAAGCTTGTACCCATCTGCACCGAACACTTCAAGCCATAAAAATAGCAGGGATGAAAGCAGGAGTGGCGCTAAACCCCCATACCTCAGTAAAACTTCTGGAAGATTGCCTCCAAGATATAGATTTGGTTTGTTTGATGAGTGTCAATCCTGGTTTTGGTGGGCAGTCCTTTATTGAGAATACCTACCAAAAGGTCGAAGATTTGCGCAACATGATTAAACAAAAAAAATCCGGGACCTTAATTGAAATTGATGGTGGTGTCAATTCCGGAAATGCCAAAAAACTGGTAGATGCCGGCGCCGATGTTTTGGTCGCGGGCAGTTTTGTTTTTGGAAGTGAAAACCCAACGGAAACCATCCAAAACCTAAAAAATCAAATTGCCTGATGCAAAAATTTGATCTAGTCATTATTGGTGGGGGTCCCATAGGGATTGCCTGTGGTTTGGAGGCCAAAAAACAAGGGCTTTCCTATTGCATCATTGAAAAAGGTCCCATAGTGAACTCCTTATTTAATTATCCCATCAACATGCAGTTTTTTTCGTCTTCCGAAAAGTTGGAAATTGATGGAATACCTTTCATTAGTAAGGAAGCCAAACCGAAGCGCAATGAGGCCTTGGAGTACTATCGCCGCATAGTGACTTCCAACAAATTGAATATCCAACTGTTCGAAAAAGTGCTGGAAATCGATAAAAAAAAGAATTTTGTAATAAAAACGGACAAAGGTTCGTATACCGCTTCCAATGTCATCGTAGCAACTGGATTTTATGACCTCCCTAACCTATTGAATGTTCCAGGGGAAGATTTATCCAAAGTATCGCACTATTATAAAGATCCCCATTTTTATGCCAGTCAAAAACTAGCCGTCATCGGGGCCAGTAATTCAGCTGTGGATGCAGCATTGGAATGCTGGAGAAAAGGTTCGGAAGTGACCATGATCATCCGCGAACCGGAAGTTGGGCAACGGGTAAAGTATTGGGTAAGGCCGGACATTCTCAATCGGATCAAAGAAGGTAGCATTCGTGCCTACTACAACTCCAATGTTACTGAAATTAGGGAATCTGAGATAGATATTGATGCACCGGAAGGAAAAATAACTTTGGAAAATGATTTTGTATTGGCGCTAACGGGTTATAGGCCCAATTTTGAGTTTCTGGAAAGTCTGGGGGTCGAGCTTTCCAATGATGAAAAAAGGCTGCCAAACTACAATCCCGAAACCATGGAAACCAACGTAAAAGGGTTGTATCTGGCAGGTGTTATCTGTGGAGGTATGGAAACCCATAAATGGTTTATAGAAAACTCCAGGATACACGCGCCTATTATAATTGATTCCATTCTGAATAAAAGGACTTTAAAGACAGTTGGGTAAGTTTTTACGACCAAAGGCTAAAGAACTGGAATCATGAGCTACCAACTACACTTCGCGGCCCAATATCTGGCCATGGCCGGAAAAAGCTTCTTAAAACGGCGAAAGGATGACCGTCATACGAACCTTGGTTTTGACCCAAAGACCCAGTCTTTAGAAACTTGGGCTTTGGATGGAAAGCACTTAAAACTACGGTTTGATTTGCCCAACTTCCAACTAAAATGGTCAACAGGTGAATCATTGGCTTTGGATGGAAAGACCCATACACAAGTTGTGCAATGGCTACAAACATCTCCCCAAAAGTTGGGATTGGGCAAACCCTATTCCTTTGAACTCCATTACGCGCTTCCTTTTGAGTGGGACGATGATTTTACCTTTAAAATGGACGATTCCGAAGAATGGGACCGTTTTATTTCATTGCGCTCACTTGCCAACAGTGTTCTTAGTTCCTTTCTTAAGTCAGAAAAATTACAAGCTGAGGTTCGTATTTGGCCCCATCATTTTGACACCGGGGCTTTTGTGGTTTTGGAGGACGGTTCCGGCAAGTCAATTGGGTTGGGCATGGCCATTCCCGATACACTGGTCAATGACCATTATTTCTACATCAGTGGATATTGCGGTCATGATCGTTTGGATACCGATACCCTTAAAAAGTTAAGTCTGGGAGGATGGGAAAATGAGGGATTCAAAGGTGCCGTTCTTCCTGCAAGTTCGGTAAATGAAGAGGAAGTGGTTCAATTTCTAAAGCAAGCATTTGAACAACTTAAGTCCTAAAAACCATTTTCCTACGGCTTGGGGCAATAAAATTTTTTGATGAACCAAAAAATTAAGGTGCTACCAAAACAATACCGTACCCCTAAGGAACCAAACCCCTTTGTTACCCTTTCTCCGTTCTCTGTTCATTACTAACTTCTTGCCTATTCATAATATTGTGGCCTGAGCGGAAAAGCAATGAAGCAGTATCACATAGGTGATGTTCCAAATCAAGGGTGGGCATAAATTCTACAGCAAAAAATTGCGTTGAAATTTCCATTGAACCATTAAAGTGAAGCGCAAGACCAAAAGGTTTTGCAAGTTCGTCCTAAACCAATTTCAACTGTGATTCCAAGGCGTCATGTTCCTTAAGCATGGTCCTACCCGCTTTGTAACTCAAATAAGGATGCCCCTTTTTGTGATTAATAATGCTGATGTTGCACATGTGGTTCCAATGCTTATAAATCTCATACCATGCGAAGAAAAGGGAATGCTTTGGGTCATAAATGTGTGTAGCCTCACTTCCGGCTCCATTGACTTCAATCACCTTGAAACCTTTTCCTTTGGAAAGGTATTCGAAAGAATCATACAAAATATCCAATCTACCGTAATAAAATCCATCGATTTGGGTACATATGGTATCCAATATTTTTTCCAAATCGGCATTTATTAAATGGGTCCAATCCAAAAACTTCGCTCCTCTCGTATGGCTACCGTAGGGTACTAAAATCTGCTTTGCCCCATTTTTTGGGACAGCGTAGAGGGCATCACCCAAACGTTCCCGCAAGGATGCTAATTGTAAATGACTTCTGGCATCCCCTTTGATCAACTGGAGCAAGGTACTTTTTCCATCCCCGGTCACGGATAAGAAGTCTTTTGCTACGATGCCCGTGATTTTTCCTTTGGAAGTCCCGGGATAACGGACATAAAAAATTCCAACCTCCTTCTGATAGGGAATGAATTCCTGAATAAGAAAATCAGCAGGGGTTTTCTCCAAATAGCGCTGTACATCCCCTTCAGAAAACAACTTTTCAACCGCAAAGGCCTTCATGCCAATATCAGGTTTGGCAATACATGGAAATTTGATGTTCCGTTTTTTGATTTCTTCAATTATTGAAGATAGTTCGCTTCCTTTTTTGACTAAAAAGGTCCTAGGAATATAGTGCGGCGGAACCTTTTTGTAAATTTCCATTTTGGACTCCATGGCCATCCCCCCGTTTTTTATGGAGGGATTTACAGCGTTAAAGAAGAAAAATGAACGGGCTTTGGCCGAAAAGTAAAGCCAAATAGGGAACAAAGGATAATACACCACCCGAAGGGGCCAATACTCCCAGTGCGTCAGTTTATGCCAAAACAACTTGACGGTCATACCCTTGAAATTTGTGGTGAATGGGTGGAAACCATTACCGTATCACCCTTATTTGAATCCAAATCCATATGGTTCAATTGGCACTGGCCTTTCCGTAAAACTACTTGGGTAATGCTTAGGGTTTTAAGGCCATTTTCGCGATCGATAATAAATCCGTTTTCCAAGTCGCCATGGTTATCTTTATGAAATTCAAGTATTTTTCGAGCACTAATATCATCGTTTTTAGCAATGAACCGTTTAAAATACTGATTTCGCTTGGCTTGGGCTTCCTTATCGTAGAGCGTCCAAGAAGACCAAATATGACTCCTGGTACTATCCAAAGACAACAGGTGTTTTTGTTTTCCATCCCAACGAAACTCCCATAATTTGTAATTCTCGAATACTACCAGTGTAAAAGGTTCAATATTTGCCAGGCCAATTTCTTGTGCAAAATCTATGGCGTTTTCCGTCGAAATGATATCCAACACCAACAGTCCACGACTTCTTGAATACGGTGGTGTTCGTTCATGGTTTTGAAAAGCACCATTGAGCAATACGACTACCGTACCGTTTTCATTTATGGCATACCAGGTGCCCCCAGCTGTTCCATCCTTTGGAAAAACAACTTTAATTCCATTTAAGATTTTCGCTTCAGGCGTTAAACGCGCCTTTCGGGAAACATGTTCATCTCTATTTGAGGTAATTACTACCCTATCCGAAGCAGGAATAAAGGTTACTGTGCACATACTTTTCTGTATTGCATCGTTGAAGGCGCCACACCAAACGACTCAGGAAGTTCCAAATCGGTAAAATGCTTGATACCTATCTTGATCAGGGCATGATGGTGAATGGCGTGTTCCAGATTATACATTACCTCCCTATAATAATTGGAGGGCAAATGGCTTTTCTCACCATTTAGCTCGTAACCCATTTGCACTTCTTTGTTGGGCTTTTCCAAATTATCTTGGACAAAATTCAATTTTTCGATGGCAAAGGCCACTTCATTTTCTATGCGCTTGTCCCGTTTTCTTTTGTCATAGGAAACCTCTGAACCTTCATAGCCACATATAAGGCAGAGATACAACTCTATGACATGTCTAGTGTGTTGCCCTATAGTAGCACTTGACAGTACTTCACAGGGTTTGTTATAGGATTTCTCAGGCAGTTGTTGCAAAATGAGCTTAAACTGTTCTAGGGTATCCATTGTTGATTCAAAAATTCTCATTTCTTTATTGGTTTAGGTAATCGCTTGTAAAATAAGTAGAAAATATAGAGGGAGAAGCCTAGATAGAGTACGGCCATAATGGCTTTGGAATAGTTGGCGTAGACCTGGTAATTGACAACGAGACTTGCCCCCATTAAAATAAAAAGCAATAGTGCCAAAAAAGTACCTAAGCCAATGCCCAACATATAAAATAGGTACGAGTTCATATTGTGACGCAAGATTTTTTTATGGAATAAGACTTTATTCCAGGTCAACCAAAAAGGAAATTGAAGTGGGTTGGTGGCGCTCAGTAAAAATCCGAGTAGCATTGG
This sequence comes from Bacteroidota bacterium, assembly GCA_039184365.1. Taxonomy (GTDB): domain Bacteria; phylum Bacteroidota; class Bacteroidia; order Flavobacteriales; family Flavobacteriaceae; genus Croceivirga. The sequence continues at coordinate 9,240 of JBCDBE010000083.1, forward strand.
GGAACCCATAAGACCTATCCATCCTTGTTTTTCATATGTTGATTGTGTTTCCGAAGTACCTAAAAGGTTTGCTAAGGAAAGGTATAGCAATAACAATCCACCAAAAAGTAAAAACGGAGCGATCCATTGCTTGTTCAATATCCATTTTTTACTGCCCAAAAGGGAAAGGCGCACATAGAAAAGCTCAACGACTATTGCTGCAACTGCAAATAGCAATGCTGCCTGAAAACCTTGCATTGCAGAGATATCCAAAGCGGTAATATTTAGAACCCCCAAAGGCAACGCTCCAAGCCAACTTATCAACAATCCAGCACCGACGACTTGTAACGCCCTCATTACGGTATATTTTTTCTACCTACAATCAATAAAAGAACTATTTTCTACTAATCTCTTCCCAGTTCCTATCTGCATTCAACTTTAATTCTGTGGGCCCTTCCGTTAACCATAACTCTAGAGTGTTGTTTTTTCCGGAATTGTAAAAAAGGTAAAGTTCGCCATTACGTATTTCAAAAGTTTCAGGGTTCACCGAAACCTTTTTACCAGAAACGGCTACGGCATAAGCACAATATCCTCCATATTTAGGGACATATTTACTTGGATCTGCTTTAAACTTTTCAAGATTCACCTGGTTGGCAAATTTGTAACGGACCCCATCATTTTGACCAGTAAATTCTTTTTTGCCCTGAAGGGGTACACCATCAAAATAACTGACCACATCGTAGCCATTGGCAACATATCCTTTTTTTGTATTGTAGTGTTTTGACTGGGAATAACTATTGATGGCCACAAAAACAAATAGCAGTCCAAGCATTTTTTTCATTTCAAACACGGGAGTAATTTTAGTTAACAACCGTCCCTAATTGGAACTAATTTGAAGCTTAGTCTTAACAAACAACTTTTCCTTTCAAATTGTTTTGAACTGAAATGAAACCCTTGTTCGCAAGGTCATCTTTTATGTTCAGGACTATCAAAACCTGCTTGGCATCCTGCGGCCCACTCATCTGGTTGGTTACCATAAGCTGGAATACCTCCTTGATCTTTAAGCATACGGGCCAAATGCAAACAGTTCCAGACTAAAAAAGTAGTATTTCTATTGGTAAAGTCGTTTTCAGGTCCTCCCGATCGCTCATCACGATATGAGGGCCCTGGACCTGCCTCTCCCATCCAGCCGGCATCTGCCTGTGGCGGAATGGTATAGCCGATGTGTGAAAGTGAAAATAGAATGTTCATGGCGCAGTGTTTTACCCCATCTTCATTTCCAGTAATCAAAGTAGCACCTACTTTATCATAATCGCGGTATTGCCCTTTTTCATTGAACTGATGGGTGTAGCCATACATACGCTCCAAAGTACGGTTGCATACGGAGGATTTCTCTCCCAACCATACCGAGGTACATACAATCAGAATATCACAGGCATCAATTTCTTTCTGGATTTGGGGCCAGTCATCCCTATCCCATTCTGGGGTTTCGGACATGTCCAGTCCCAATCCGGCTGGAATTACGTAATCCACAGGGCGAATGACTTTTGTACGAACACCATTCTTTTCAAAAATGTTTTTTGCAACATTGATCAAGCCTTCCGTATGCGAAAGAACAGGGGTCCTATTTAAGGTACAGTTTAAAAAAAGTGCTTTTAAATCATCGTATTTGGCCGGAGGGTTAGCGCAGTGTTTATCGGTCAGTTTTTGAAGTTGTTCGGTCATTTTTTTATGATATTGGAATGTTGTTGATTCTTATCGGGTCAAAAATTGTTTTTGGCACCAAGGCTTAAGGTATGCTAAAATTTTCTAACGGAATCAATCCAACAAAAAAAGGTCCGGAAATTCCGTTCCGGACCTTTTAACCCAAATCAACAAACCTTGCCACCGTAGCAGGTGCCAGGGATTTGATGTTGCTTCTTAAAAAAACCTGTGCATTCCCCTAAAGGTCTATCTAGGCGGAGGACCAGGACGATGGTGCGGTGGAGGCGCTCCCGGTGGTCCCCGTCTGAGGGCAACTCTAACCAACCTTCTTAATTTTCCCTTTTGCCTTTCATTACATATTTTTTCTATCGCATTGAAATGACGGAATACTTCCAGTTCGCGTTCCTTTGAAAGTGCCCCAATACGATTTCCCAAGGAATCGATTTCAGACGCTTTGGGTTGGCTTTCTTCCAAATAGGAAAAGAGGGTTTCCCTAAGTTGCCCCGATTGCATATCAATATCCCTCATTCGCCGTCGATGATTTTCCTCCAAATCAAAAAAATGGTCCATCTGTTCATCATTAAAGTCCAATTCATTGGCAATAAAAGCCCTTGGAGGCTTTGGCTTCTTATCCGACTTTTGCAGCACCAGGTACAATAATAGACCGTTCATGACCATCAGAAATACCATAAAGAACCATATTAGTGTATTTTTCTTCATTACCTTTTAATTTAGAATGGAATCCCCTTGAAACGAAGAAAAGCCATAAGTCTCGGCAAAAGATTGAAGTTCCTGCTGTTGGTAGTAGTTGGTATGATAATATAAAACCCCAAGGTTCAAAAACACAAAAATCAAAAGTGCCGCCCATTGAAATTTTGGAGTTAACCAACTTGGATAGGATAAAGCGCCATTGTGGTCCTTTTCCTGAACCAGTTTTCCCAAGACCTTATCCTTAAAAAATGGCGATGTATCCACGGTCTGAATACTTTCAGCCGAATCTAGGAGTTCATCAACGAAATGCGAAGTATTTTCCTTATCATTCATAGTGTTTAACAGTGGTTCTAAGTTCTTAGATGTCCATTCATTGAAAAACTTGCGCTACCACCCTTCTTTTTTATAATATGCTGTTAAAATTTGTTTTAAGTTCTTTTTCGCCCTAAAAAGAAGGGACTCCACAGAAGAAATGCTCTTCTTGGTAATCTCACTCACTTCTTTATAACTTAAACCATCGATTTTATGTAACGTAAAAACCACTTTTTGACCCTCGGGCAATTGGTTTATTGCATAAAAGAGGGTCTCTTGTTGTTCTTTGCGTTCCAATTGAACCCCTGGATGATTGAATTCCGTAAAATAAGATGACTTGTCCATGGGAATGGCACTATCCATTAGTGATTGCATAAAACCAAACCGCTTTTTGGCATTCCTTTTTCGAATAAACTCCAAAGATTTATTGACGGCTATGCGATACATCCAAGTGGACAGTTTCGAATTTCCCTTGAATTTTGAGATGGAATTATATACTTCGACAAATACCTCTTGGGCCGTATCCTCTGCATCTTGAGCGTTCGGCACAAAGGATAGGCAGGTATTAAAGACCATTTTCCCATACTTCTCCAAAAGCTTTGCATAAGCATCGCGTTTTTGAGCCTTTAAATCCGCTAAAAATTGCTTTTCGTCCAAAAAAGTTGAGCGTGGTTATACCCTACAAAATAAAGGGATTTCAAAAAAATTTAGGTGTTGCGCAAGTTTTTTACCTGTATTACATCTAAACTTCAAAGTAAACAATCATGATAATGAACAAAAAAGTATTCCCCCTTGGAGTGGCGACCCTGTTATTTTCAGTTTGCCAATTAAACGCCCAGTCCAATGATGATGTGCGACAACGAAGAAAGCCCCCATCCATAGAACAATTGTTCAAAGATTTGGATGCAAACGAAGATGGGAAACTATCCCTGAAAGAGGCAAGGGGTCCCCTAAAGGAACATTTCGAAAAAGTGGATTTGAACGAAGATGGTTTTTTGACCCAAGAAGAATTGGAAAAAGCCCCAAAACCTAAAAGAAGGGAAAGACCCAACTGGAATTAGTGTGATGAAAAGAAATCCAATACTATTGATTTCGGGACTGCTGATTTTGGCCATTATTGCCTGCAGTTCCGATAGCGACGATTCAGAAGTCTTGGTTGACGATACGGTTAATACGGACAATGGCAATGGGAGTACCGCAACCTTAAGTGCTGCATTTGCCGAATTTGATGAAGATGAAACCACCATCTATCTGGATGGGGACAATGTGGTCATAGAAACGACAGGATTCCCAAATCACGAAACCATTTATTGGGGCCCGGGAAGTGCTATGTACCTTGACGAACCTACTGTGGATACTACGCCCAGTATTATTCCAAATTTTGATGGTTCAGCTACCTTGGTGGTATCCGCCAATCCGCAATTGGCATCGAACAGTACCTCCACAAATATGGGCGCCATCGGAATTGCGGTAAGTGGCGCAGCCATATTCAACGATCAAGAAGGCAATGGCCCATTGAGCGATGCCGCAGTCAGTTTGGATTGGACCGGAGGGCATATCGGTCCAGCGGAATACCATTACCATTTGGAACCCAAGGCATGGTCCGATGATGATGGTGCCTTAATAGGAATTTTAGCCGATGGCTTTTTCATATACGGACGTAGGGATTATGATGGGAGCTACCCTACGGATTTGGACGAATCAGGTGGGCACTTTGGTCCTACCCCGCATAATCCAGATGGTGAATATCACTATCATATTCAAAATGAGCTCTACTTAAATCAGTACTATGTCATTTTTCCGGGAGATTACCAGGGTACCCCCAGCAGCATTAATTAATACAGTGGTTCTGGGACACCTTTTGACACTTTTTATGCTATTGGGATTTAAAGCTGAGGAAGAGGACACAACGCCTCCCATTGCGCAGGTTGGGATTCATTGGTCACAGCTACAATTAAACCGTCAAGAAGGGAAATGGTATTATGAAGGGGAGGCATTTAATGGATATGCGGTACTACGGCATGGAAATGGCTCCCTAGCTGAAAAGACCGGATTCTTAAATGGAAAGCGACAAGGGCCTTCCTTCAAGTGGTTTGAAAATGGTGGGGTATCCAGTGAGAAAAATTATGTGGAGAACCGATTGGAGGGCATTGCCAAGACCTGGTGGCCCAATGGGCAACAAAGCACGGAATCCAACTATCTGAACAGGAAACGACATGGGGAGCAATTAAAATGGTATCCCTCCGGGCAACTCGCCAGGCGGAACCAATTTGTTCATGGAAAGGAAGAGGGACTGCAGCAGGCGTGGCTTAGCACCGGTAAGTTATATGCCAATTACGAAGTCAAAAACGGTCGTTTCTTTGGATTAAGAAGGTCCAACCTGTGTTATCAACTGAAAGATGAAGTGGTTCATAAATAGTCCGTTTCTAATCCTTTTATGGGTTCTTGGGTGCAACGAAAAACCAGGGCACCAAAAATCAAGCCGGGTTGAACAACTGCCTTATTATAGTGATTCCTCCTTTACGCCCAAGTGGATCAATGACGAAAGTGAGAAACAGGGTTTGCATAAAGTTCCCCCCTTTGCACTTATCAACCAACTCGGGGATACCATCACCGAGCTCACTTTCGACGATAAAATCTACATCTCGGATTTCTTTTTTACCGCTTGCCCGGGCATCTGTCCCAAAATGACTGCCAATATGCTTTTGGTACAGGAAGAATTCAAGAAGGATGAAGAGGTTTTATTGCTCTCCCATTCAGTGACCCCAGAATATGATTCCGTTCCCATTTTGAAACGCTATGCTGATATAAAAGGGGCAATACCCAATAAATGGCACTTGGTCACTGGGGACCGAAAAGCAATTTATGATCTTGGTCGGGAGGCCTATTTTGTTGAGGAGGATTTAGGTATCCCCAAAGGGGAAAATGATTTTTTGCACACGGAAAATTTTATTTTAGTGGACAAGAACGGGCATATCAGGGGCATCTATAATGGTCTTAACAAAACGGCCATCGACCAGTTGATTGCTGATGTAAAAACCCTAAAAAGGGAAGGATGAAATGTTAAGAATTCAGCCATTGCTTAAATACAGCGGCCCTGTTCTTACTAATGATGATATCAAAATCGGAATTTGGCTCAACCATCAATTTTAGTTGGTTGTTGCCGTATTTTATAATCTTTCGGATGGCTGAAATGGCCACGATAAACTGTCGATTGGCCCGGTAAAAGTGGGTGCCGTCCAATTGCGAAAAGAGTTCATCCAAACTGGAATTTGAAGTGGATTGCGCCCCGTCAAAACATACAACATAGGTCACGGTACTCTCCATAAATATATAGGCAATCTCTTCTGTGGAAACAGGGCGAAGTTCATTCCTTACATAGGTCAGGATACGTTTTTTTCCTTTGTCCGTAGAAGTTTTGGCCACCTCTGATTTGGTTTCTGTAATCCGTTGTTGGTAGGTATCCAAATCTTTGTTGAGTCGGGCCAGATTGATGACCTCGTCTTCCAACTTTTGGTTTTTGGCCTCCAGACGTTTTTCATACGAACTACCTATTAAACGTACCAGGATGACCGAACTAAGCACAATAGCAAAACCCATAATGCTAAAAATGGTATAGAATCGACTTCTAAGTCCATTGATTTGGGTATTGATCTTATCGGTATTCGCGTGAGCAGCAATGATCCAGTCCGAATTCGCAACGGGGTACAGATAAATGATTTCGGTACCTTCTTCCCCTTCTGAAGTGTCCAAAAGACCACCGGTATTTTTCTTGTTGACCAAAAGGTCATAAAAATCTTCGGAGGTCATTTCCCCATCAATTGAACTTACCGAAGATTGTTCAGGACTGATCTGTTGTCCCACACGGGTAATATCCGGATGGCAAATTTCCCTCCCGGACCAATCGAACATGCAAATGAACCCATTTTCAATATCCGTGTTCTCAATGCTTTTTTGAACCATTTGGATCACACTATCCCTATGCATGCCATTGGCCAATTGAAACCCTATGAGGCTCGCTACTTCTTTTGCTTCGCGTTTACTGGACTCCAGCTGCGTTTTCAAAAGTTCATTCGCACTGGCTTTAATAAAGGAACGAACGGAAATACCGGCAATGAGAATAAATATGATGGTTATCGCCAAAAAGGTGAAAAAATACAGCCTATCCTTTCGCATCCGCTTATGTTTTCTTTTGTGCTACTTCTTGAATCACTAATATATCAAGTTTATTTTGGGTTCTACCCTATTTGTATTTCTATTCGGGGAAGTTGGAAGTGCTATTCGTTGAAAGGTCAAAATATTCAAACCCAATTATTCCCTTTTAATCGCCAAAATTCCCCGATGCTGGATGAGCTTGTATTGTCCCAGGCTTCCATCGTGCGAAAAGCACTCTGCATTCTCACTCAAAAGCTGCTTAAGGGCTTCTGCTCGCTCCGAACTCAAATGATCCATGGCAATGTCTT
>JBCDBE010000084.1:0-16392 GCA_039184365.1 Bacteroidota bacterium
ATACAACAAATGTAGATTTGGTCATCCACCTGGACTGCAATTTTGGTTTAACGGAAAGTCTGTTCCACCTGAATAACGGTAACTGGGGTAATTTCCAGAATTCCATTTCAGGGGATATGCGGACATCCCCTTTCCATAGTCCCCTTTTAGCACTGGAAAATGAAAACGGTGTTGTTTTTGGTATTAAGGAATTATCCTTTCATTTAAGGGATACCTCAATCATTATTAGCAGGTTGCCCAACTTTGAGATTCAAGATAATTTGGAAGGTATTTTGGACGCTGTAAGCGCCAATTTTGTCTACTTTACCAAAGCATTATCCCAAATGCCCTACGAAATCTTTGTGCCCATTTACGAGGAAACCGAAAATAGCTTCTCCCATTCCGAAAGGAAGCATAACAGGAAACCGGACTATCTCGAGTTTTGGGGACTCTATTTTGAAGATGAACAGGACTCCTCCGTCTATGATGTCAAAAACAAGACCATCATTGAAGAAAGTAGCTTTTTTCTCCTCAATCAATGGGGATAGCCCTTTGTTGTTGATATTGGAATAAGGGACGGCCGGACATCATTTCATTGATATCCTCCCTTATCTTTTTCAATCCTTCTTCATTTTCGGGCTCATTGACCACTTGGTCAATAAAAGCAACTACGGTCTGCATATCCTCCTCAACCAAACCGCGTGTGGTTACTGCGGGGGTTCCCAGGCGAATACCTGAGGTAACAAATGGTGATTTATCATCAAAGGGCACCATATTTTTGTTTGCGGTAATATCCGCGAGTTCCAGGGCTTTTTCGGCATCTTTGCCCGTAATCCCTTTGTTTCTAAGGTCAATGAGCAACATATGATTATCGCTTCCCCCTGAAATCACTTTATAGCCTCGATCTACCAATGCCTGTGCCATGGCAGCTGCATTTTTCTTTACTTGAATCATATAATGCAAAAAATGGTCCTCCAGGGCTTCCCCAAAAGCAACGGCTTTGGCGGCAATAATATGTTCCAAGGGTCCACCTTGGTTCCCTGGAAACACCGCCAAATCCAGTAGTCCCGACATTTTTCTAAGATTCCCGTTCTTAAGACGAATTCCAAATGGGTTTTCAAAGTTTTCACCCATCAAAATGAGGCCTCCCCTAGGTCCACGAAGGGTTTTATGGGTGGTAGTGGTCACTATATGGCAATGTGGAATGGGGTCATTAAGAATACCTTTGGCAATAAGCCCCGATGGATGTGAGATATCCGCCAGTAAAATGGCATTGACACTGTCCGCAATCTCCCGAAACCGCTTAAAATCCATATCGCGGCTGTAGGCAGAAGCTCCGGCAATGACCAGTTTTGGTTTTTCCCTGTCAGCTATTTCCTGGATTTTGTCATAATTCAGCAGTCCCGTTTCTTCATCCACCCCATAAAATACGGGACGGTACAATTTACCAGAGAAATTCACTGGAGAACCGTGGGTCAAATGCCCCCCATGGGAAAGGTCAAAGCCTAAAATGGTATCTCCCGGTTGTAAACAGGCGTGATAGACCGCAGCATTGGCCTGGGAGCCTGAATGCGGTTGTACGTTGGCATACACGGCTCCAAAAAGGTTCTTGGCCCGCTCAATGGCCAACAATTCCACTTCATCAACCACCTCACAGCCCCCATAATACCGTTTTCCTGGATAGCCTTCCGCATATTTATTGGTCAAAACAGAGCCTGCGGCCTCCATTACGGCAGGACTCGTAAAATTTTCCGAGGCAATAAGCTCAATACCCCTTGTCTGTCGTTCCCTTTCCTTTTGGATAAGATCAAAAACCTTTGTGTCTCGCTGCATGCGTTAAAATTTGAAAAGGTAAAAATACAAATTGACGTGTTCATCTTCCATGCATTTAAAAACTATTCACCCGAATTTTTCAACCAAAAAATAAACAATATAGAGAAACAGGAAATCCAGAAAATACGCGCTTGAAAGTGCATTTCATCGAAATTATACTACCGTTTAACCTTTTTCGTTCTAAAACCAGTGGTTTTTGGCATGCCAATTGAAAATACCAACAAAACCATAAATCAAAAAGCCATGAAAAAACTTTTACTTTTTACAATAGTGTTATTGCTAGTCGCCTGCAGTGGTGTCAAAAGAACCAAGCAAGCCCTAAACAGCGGAAATTACAATACGGCCATGAACCGGGCCATAAAAAACCTTCAGGACAACAAGACCAAAAAAGGGCACCAAGACTATGTGTTGTTATTGGAAGAAGCTTTTGCCAAACATTCTGAAAAAGAAATTAACAGCATCCAATTTTTGGAAAACACTGGAAATCCGGCCAATCTCATCGCTATATATGAGGGGTATTCCAACTTAAAAAAGCTGCAGAACAGAATACGCCCCTTATTACCATTACCCGTCTATGAGGAAGACAGAAATGCCCAGTTCAAATTTGTCAATTATGACAATACCATTTTAGAGGTTAAGGACGAACTCTCTGCGTACCTGTATGATGGCGCCACCAAAGTATTGTCCAGAGCAAAAAATAAAATGGAATACAGAAGGGCATATGACGATTTGAAATACTTGGAGGACATCAATCCTGGCTATGGGGATACTTCGGTAAAAATGGATGACGCCTATCAAAACGGATTGGATTTTGTAAAAGTTGAACTGAAAAACGACACCCAGCAAATCATTCCAGAACGTCTGGAATCCGAGTTATTGGATTTCAATACGTATGGAATCAACAACTTCTGGATGCAGTTTCATGCCCAACCCGTTGAAAATATCAATTATGACTTTGCCATGGAGTTGGACTTTAATCAAATCAACATCTCTCCAGAGCGGGTCAATGAGCGACAGCTTATAAAAGAAAAAGTGATCAAAGACGGTTTTGAATACGTCCTGGATGAAAATGGGAACGTGGCCAAGGACAGTCTGGGCAATGATATTAAAGTGGACAAGTTTAAAACCGTCACTTGCAATTTCTATGAATTCACCCAGTTAAAGACCGCTCAAATTGGCGCTAACATACGCTTTAAGGATTTAAGGTCCGGTCAAGTGGTCAATTCATATCCCTTATCCAGTGAATTTGTTTTTCAGCATATTTATGCCAATGTCGATGGGGATAGAAGGGCCTTGGATAACAACCTAGTGCCATTATTGGATTTGGCCGCGGTACCTTTCCCTTCCAATGAGCAGATGGTCTATGATGCAGGCGAAGACCTTAAGGCACGGTTAAAGTCCATTGTGAACCGATATGAATTCAATTAAATGATGTATCCCGGTCGTTGACCGGGATTTTTTTTATCCAAATTGTTTCAAATTTGTTTCCGTTATGGCCCCATGCGAGGTATGGAATAAGGTTACCCCATTTTTTATGATCAATAATTGAGGGGATTGATGCAACACCTGAAACGCTACGGCCACTTCATTGGATACCTCTCGGTAGGAATGCAAATCAAGAAAATAAAGGTCTGCTGAATTTACATCCAACGGATAGCTTGCGGAAAACATTCCCAAGACCATTCTACTGATACCGCAGGTGGTTGAATGTTTAAAAATCAACTGGGGTTTATCCTTGGAACGCTCCCGTATTTCCCCCAACTGTTCTTTTGTGGTTAATGAAATCCAGGGAAGCACCTTTTCTTCTTTTCCTTCTTTGCTCCCAAACAAATTGCCAAACAAGCCCATAGCTCAAATTTAAGGTTCAGTCGATTGCAAACAAAATTCATTACAACTGACTAAATGTCGCTTGTTTTCAAGGATTTAACGCCATTCTGTCTGATGCACTCTATTGGTAGGATTATTGAACTATCGAGAAAAAAATGATATGAACTTTAATAATTTCACTATAAAGTCACAGGAGGCCCTACAACAGGCGCAGCAAATTGCACAAGGGTATGGCCATCAGCAAATAGAGAACGAACACCTGTTCAAGGCAATTTCTGAAGTGGATGAAAACGTATTGCCCTTTCTTCTGAAGAAGCTGAACGTCAATACAAGCCTGCTCCACCAGGTTTTGGATAAAGAATTGGAAAGTTTTTCCAAGGTGTCAGGTGGGGAAATCATGTTATCCCGAGAAGCTGGCAAGACCTTGAACGAGGCTAATGGCATTGCAAAAAAAATGACTGACGAATACGTCTCCCTTGAACACTTGCTATGGGCCATTTTTAAATCAAAAAGCAAAATAGGTCAAATTTTAAAGGACAATGGCGTTACCGAAAAACAACTTGCCGCGGCCGTTACCGAGTTGCGAAGAGGCGGAAACGTCACCTCCCAAAGTGCGGAAGATACCTATAATTCGCTGCAGAAATATGCCCGTAACTTAAATGAATTGGCAGATTCGGGAAATTTGGACCCGGTCATAGGAAGGGATGAGGAAATTAGACGAGTGCTTCAAATCCTTTCCCGAAGGACAAAGAACAACCCCATGTTGGTTGGTGAGCCCGGTGTGGGTAAAACTGCGATAGCCGAAGGTCTGGCCCATCGTATTGTACAGGGGGATGTCCCCGAAAACCTCAAAGAAAAAACCATTTATTCCCTGGATATGGGGGCCCTGATTGCAGGTGCTAAATACAAGGGAGAGTTTGAGGAACGGTTAAAATCGGTCATTAAAGAAGTCACGACATCGGATGGTTCCATTGTGCTATTTATTGATGAGATCCACACCCTTGTGGGCGCTGGTGGAGGTCAAGGTGCCATGGATGCTGCCAATATCTTAAAACCTGCGTTGGCAAGAGGGGAGTTGCGCGCCATTGGGGCCACCACCTTGGACGAATACCAAAAATATTTTGAGCAGGATAAAGCCTTGGAGCGAAGGTTCCAAAAAGTGGTCGTGGATGAGCCTGATACCGAAAGTGCCATTTCCATACTTCGCGGGATCAAGGAAAAATATGAAGCCCATCATAAAGTACGTATTAAGGATGAAGCCGTTATTTCTGCCGTGGAGCTTTCACAGCGGTATATTACCAATAGGTTCTTACCGGATAAGGCCATTGACCTAATGGACGAAGCAGCTTCCAAGCTTCGAATGGAAATCAATTCAAAACCGGAAGAGTTGGATGTCCTGGACCGCAGGATCATGCAGTTGGAAATTGAAATTGAGGCCATCAAGCGGGAAAACGATGAAACCAAATTAAAATCACTCAATCTGGAATTGGCAAACCTTAAAGAGGAGCGCAATGAGGTCTTTGCCCAATGGGAAAGCGAAAAGTCCGTAGTGGACCATATCCAAAAAACAAAACAGGATATTGAGAATTACAAAGTGGAGGCGGAACGTGCAGAACGAAACGGGGATTACGGAAAAGTGGCCGAGTTGCGGTATGGAAAGATAAAGGAAGCGCACGAAACACTTGAAAAGCTTCAGTTGGAGTTGCAGGAGCAACAAAATTCAGGTACGTTGATCAAAGAGGAAGTCACCAACGAAGACATTGCCGAAGTCGTGGCCAAATGGACCGGGATTCCTGTTACGAAAATGCTGCAGAGTGAACGTGACAAACTGCTAAAACTGGAAGATGTACTGCACCAAAGGGTGGTTGGCCAAGAAGAGGCCATTGAGGCAGTATCCGATGCCATACGAAGAAGCAGGGCCGGACTACAAGATGCAAAGAGGCCCATTGGTTCCTTTCTTTTCTTAGGCACTACTGGCGTAGGAAAAACGGAATTGGCAAAGACTTTGGCCGCTTTTTTGTTTGATGATGAAAACGCCATAACCCGAATTGATATGAGCGAATATCAAGAACGGCATGCTGTTAGCCGTTTGGTCGGTGCACCTCCGGGATATGTTGGTTACGACGAAGGCGGGCAATTGACCGAGGCGGTGCGAAGACGTCCCTACTCCGTGGTACTTTTGGACGAAATTGAAAAGGCCCATCCAGATACATTTAATATCCTTTTACAAGTATTGGATGAGGGAAGGTTGACGGATAGCAAGGGTCGGGTAGCCGATTTTAAAAATGCCATTATCATCATGACCAGTAATATGGGGAGTCCCATTATTCAAGAGAAGTTTGAAAACTCGGACAACATCCATAGTGCTACCGAAGCTTCACGGACGGAAGTCCTGGGATTATTGAAGAAAACCATTCGCCCAGAATTCTTAAACCGGATTGATGATATTATCATGTTCACTCCATTGAACAAAGAGGCTATCAAGGAGATTGTTGGTCTACAATTGGATCAGTTGAAAAAACGGTTATCCCAGCAAAACATCACCTTGGACGCCACTGAGGAAGCTGTTCTCTATCTATCCGAAAAGGGATATGATCCCCAGTATGGGGCCCGTCCCATCAAACGATTGATTCAAAAGGAAGTGCTCAACAAATTGTCCAAAGAAGTATTGAAGGGAACTATTAAGAATGAGAGTATTATACTTTTGGACTCCTTTGATGATACCATGGTCTTCAGAAACCAAAGTGAGCTTACGGTCTGATGATAACAGATTCATCTTTAATGGAAAAGGCGCTTTTCAAGCGCCTTTTTTGGTGATACCATACAGTATATAATTTTTATATCTTCGCCTTTACCAATACCAAACTCAAAGTTGACTAAGGGAAATGAACTTTTTTTGACATGCAAGGAAGAAAATTTGGATATGGCCCAGGTCATGCTCAAATTTTATTCTGTGGCATGGCATAGAAAGAAACAGGTTATCGGTTGATATTGAATTTGGAATTGGTGTTAAAATCCAAACCTATGTCCACCAAGGCTGAACGAACCACCAAATACATCATAGAAACAGTTGCCCCCATTTTTACAAAACACGGTTATGTAGGCACCAGTATGAGCCATCTGACCGAGGCTACGGGCCTTACCAAGGGAGCTATTTATGGCAATTTTGAGAATAAGGAGGCGTTGGTCCTATCCGCTTTTGAATATAATAGAAATCAATTGTTGGTCAAATTTGATGAACTGCTATCGGTTGAAGGAAATGCCATGGACAAGTTGCACTCATTAATTAATTTCTACAGACAATACGATGTATTTACCATGTCCATGGGTGGATGCCCAATCCTAAGCGTCGGTGTTGACGCTCAAAACAACAATAGACTCTTGGCCGCAGCCTGCAATGAAACCATAAGCGAAATAGAAGGTAAGATTGCATTGGTACTGGAGAATGGTGTAAAATCCGGGGAAATCAAAATTCCAGTCCCTCCACTCCAATTTGCCAAACAACTATATACCATGCTAAGCGGTGCCGTGGCCATGGCCACAATGACGCGTGATAGAAAATATTTGGTTAATACCATTACCTATTTAACACATCTGGTGGACAATGAAGTAGGATAGGGACTTAGCACTATCGAATCCTAAATATCCAAAGTTTGTCTTGATACTTCCCGTCAAAATTACTGTCCCGAGCTTTCCTAGCCGCATCGATTGAATTGTACCTTTTCAGATATACATAATTATATCCATTTACTTTCCGGTAGAACGATCCTGGGCTTAATCCCCTCCCCTTTAAGGTTTTCATGAAATTCTCGTAATACTTTTTGGTACCAAATACATTGGCAATCAAATAGAAACCAGGCTCCAAGCCTTCCTCTTTAACCACTTCCTCATACCGCTCATTTGGCAAAAGGACCACATCCTTGTTAAGTTCACTCGCGGCAATACTATCCAATATTGCCCGTTCCTTGGCCAGGGCTATTTCCAAGGATTTTGCCTGGGCTATCGAGTCCTTGATCTCCTTTTCCCTTCTCTCTTTAATCTTTGCAGTATTGATACTATCCATACGCCTCTTCTCCATTCGTATTAGGGCAGCGGCCTTTTCTGATTGTTCAATGGAATCAAGTCGCCTTTTTTCCAAACGTCGTTGCTGCCTTTTTGAAAGCGGTCTGGGTTCAATTTCTTCGGGAACTTCTTCTTGCTTGTTATTTAGCGCCAAAGCTATTTCCCTGGATTTTACCAGGGCTATGGAGTCTTTGATTTCCTTTTCCCTTCTTTCTTTGACCCTGGCATTATTTATACTATCCATTCGCATTTTTTCCATTGTTTTAAGGGCAGCGGCCTTTTCTGCCCGTTCAATGGAATCAAGTCGCCTTTTTTCCAGAAGTCGCTGCTTCCGCTTCGTGGGTGGTTTAACCTCTATTTCCTCAGGTTCCTCCTCATTTTGGATAGTTACAGGTGATGGAATTTTGTCGACAACCGGCGCATTTTCAGGATCCAACACTACTTCCGATGGAACTTCCTTCCGAAAGGTCTGCTTACCGATAAAATAAGAGACTACCAGTTCAAATGTGGTACTTTCATCGGACAATTGATCATCGGTAGGAAATTCCAGTAAACCGCCAATGGCAATGGACTTCGCCAAGGTAACCCCCAAACCAAAAGAAGGTCCATAAAAACTATTGTATCCGCCTTGGGCCCAAAAGTGGGGATGGTTGACCAATGCATTAATGCCCACCTGGGTATCAAATCCCGAAATAGCATTTACATAAGCTTGAGGCCTAAAATAGGTAGCAGGTCCCAAGAATTGAAGAGGGAATTCATTACTTATAAATCCCAGTACACTCGTATCATCGGGGTTATTTTCAGGACCACTAAAGTTTAAAGACAAGGCATTTTGAAGCGTAATTCCAACGCTAAAAGTGGAGCTTTTTAAACGAATGCCCGGATCAATTTGAGTGGAAAAACTATTATCTGTATTAATGGTCTGAAATTCACTTTCCGGTAAAAGAACCAATTGTTCATTGGCCAATTCCTGACCAAAGGAAAATATATTGGCTCCAAAGGATAGTGTGGTATTCCCATTTAAGGTCTTTTCCCAAGCTACATTTACATAAACGCCCCTTTGAAGGAAGATTCCCGTGTTATGCTGCAAATAGCCAATTCCACCCGCAAGGTTTTCCTTGATTTTCTGGGTGTAATTTAAAAATAAGGTCGAAGGATCTGCATCTATGCTTTGCCACTGCCATCTGGACCATAGTGCAATGGAGGGGGGCAAATTCCCATCTAAAGTAAAGGTAGGATGCAATAAACTGGAATTATACTGGCTCAGGTTATGTTGTCTAAAATCAGTTGGCAATTCAACATCTTGAGCAAAAATTTTAAGTGCGAATAAAAGGATGACCACAGTTAGGTAAGACTTAAGCATATTTCAGTATAAAATTTAATGCTACTTTTATCTACACAAATCGATGTTTATGGAAAGTTCAATAAACACTTTGCAAAAAACCCTAAAAGCCCTTTTTATTTTTCCAGTCCTATTCTTAGGGGTTTTTAGCTGCAATGATACTTCTAAAGATATTGAAATAAACACAGAACCTATTGTATCCACTTTTTATTTGATTCGACATTCGGAAAAAGACCGAAGCGATTTGGACGACCCTGACCCTGAGCTCGAACAGAAGGGATTGGATAGGGCCATACGTTGGGCTGAAGTTTTTGACCCGGTTCCCTTGGATGCCATTTATTCTACCAATTATGAGCGTACCACCATGACGGCGGCCCCAACATCAGTTAAAAAAAATATTGATATTGAGTTCTATGACCCCCAGAACGTTGACATTGAGGAATTTAAATTAAAAAATATAGGGGCTAATGTTTTGGTTGTTGGGCATAGCAATACCACCCCAGATTTTGTGAACAAGCTTTTGGGAGAAGAAAAATACGCCGCCATGGATGACAATGATAATTCAAGTCTCTTTATTGTTCGGTTTATTGACGACCAAGTTACCCACATACAATTGAACATGGATTAGTCCAAGGAAGGCGTAACCTGTATGTCCTTTAACTCTATTTTGGAAAGAAGGTCCAATTGGTCCGCAACGAACAAACTATCTACCTTAAAAAAGTCGATTTTGTGTCCCTTTAAAGGTTTCAAATTCTTATAGTCCACAAAACGGATGCCTTTTATATAGCGTTCGTTATACGCTTCCCTAAAACGAATTCCACCCCCATCGGTATGGAATTCATAGGCCAAATACTTGGGTTTGAAATCACTTTTTCCAAACCAGTATAAATAGGTATCTTCAAAATCCTTCCCTCCATTTTCTTTTTCAAAAGTTACCTTGACCTTATAAAAATCCTCCCCATTTAAATCTACCACTCCCAAAAGTTCCTTTTTAACTGCCCTATCGTTTAATCCAAATGGAAGCCTGGAAAAATAATGGACGGAATTCACGGAATTTGCATATTTCGTTGCGATGGTATCTGACAGCGAAATCAATTTCCCATCAAAAAAACGTTGAAAGCTATTTCCCTGTTTTACATCGGTTATAATAATCGAATCTGTTTTGGTAAGGCGTTTCAAGACTTTTTTACCATTTACATTTTTAGATTCGTAGTGCTTGTCCCTAAAACTGTAGGAAACATCATGGTTCAAATAGTTATTCCCCCCACTGATCGCAATGGATTGGTCCACTATTTGCTGCGCGGTTAAGCTTTCCATGGAACTATTTTGTTTACAGGAGTAAAAAATCAGGACGGGAATTGCTAAAAAGAAAGGTTTCATAGGTTTGCTTTATTCTTTATATCGTGAAAAATGGACCATCATTACAGTTTGATCAAATCGAACTATTTTTGCAACCCATGCAAAAGCGCATCAACATAAAAAATAAAAGAGCCACTTTCGATTATGAACTGCTGGACAAATATACTGCGGGTATCGTTCTTGGTGGAACGGAAATTAAATCTCTAAGGTTAGGGAAAGCTTCCCTTTCGCAGAGCTTCTGCGAGTTTAATGAGAGAGGTGAACTTTTTGTCATCAATATGCAGATTGATGAATATAGCCATGGCGGCTACTACAACCATCAACCAAAGGCTGCCAGAAAACTACTTTTGAACAAAAAGGAACTAAAGAAACTCCGTAAGGAAGTGAACACATCTGGGCTTACCATTGTACCCATAAATGCTTTCATCAACGACCGTGGATTGGCAAAAATGAACATTGCCCTAGCCCGTGGAAAAAAGCAATATGACAAAAGGGAAACCATCAAAGACAGGGACAACAAGCGAAATTTGGATAGAATCAAGAAGGACTTTAGATAAATCCATCTTCAATTTTAACAAAAGCTAAACGCTATTGTGTACTATTCCGATTTATTATTGCCTGCTTAAATTCAAATCAGGCACAAGGTTGAAACCAACATATTTCCTTCCCTTTTTGTTTTGTCAGATATTATGGATGAATGCCCAGGTTGTCGGTACGGTAAAAAACGAAACGGGAGATGTCCTGCCTTTTGTCAATATTTACTTTGAATCCACCGCCAACGGAACTACAACCAACGAAAACGGGGAATTTAATCTGGAACTCACCAGCACGGGAACCTATACCATTGTCTTCAAGTATTTAGGCTATAAGACCAAAAAAGAAAGGATTACAGTGAATAAGCTTCCCTATGAATTGATTGTTACGCTTGGGGAACAAATTCTAAATTTGGATGAAATAACGGTCAAAGCGGAAGAAAACCCGGCCAATCGCGTGATTCGCAATGCTATTGCGAACCGAAAAAAATACAGGTCGGAACGATCATCTTTTACTGCGGATTTTTATTCCAAAGGGCTTATACGAATCAAAGATGCTCCAGAGAGGATTTTGGGACAGGATTTAGGGGACTTTGGTGGTGGTCTGGATTCTACCCGTTCAGGAATCATTTACTTGTCCGAAACCCTTTCAGAAATCTCCAAAAGCAAAAGGGAGTTCAAGGAGCGTATTTTGGCTTCAAAAGTAAGTGGGGATGATAATGGATTTAGTTTCAACAATGCCTCTGATGTCAACTTTTCGTTCTACAACAATACCGTCACCTTTGGAAACGAGCTTATCTCACCCATTGCCGACAACGCCTTTTCCTACTA
This sequence comes from Bacteroidota bacterium, assembly GCA_039184365.1. Classification (GTDB taxonomy): domain Bacteria; phylum Bacteroidota; class Bacteroidia; order Flavobacteriales; family Flavobacteriaceae; genus Croceivirga. The sequence continues at coordinate 11,767 of JBCDBE010000084.1, forward strand.
CAGGTACCGATTGGAAGGGACATTCTATGATGAAGAAAATAGACTGATCAACAAAATACGGGTCATTCCACGGAGGGCGGGTGACAGGGTGTTTTCTGGAGCAATTTTTATTGTGGAAGACACATGGGCCATATATGCCCTCAACTTTAGTGTTACAGGAGAGCAAACCCAGATAATTCCTGTGGATACCATTTATCTAAAACAGGATTTTAATTACATCCCATCCCAAAATACATGGTTAAAAACCCTACAACGTATTGATTTTCAATATAGTATTTTAGGATTTAAGGGAAATGGAAGGTTTACTGCAGGTTACAAAAACTACGACTTAAATCCATTTTTTTCTACAAAAGAGTTCACCAATGAAGTTGTTTCCTTTGAAGATAATGCCAATAAAAAAGACTCCATTTTTTGGGAAACCATCCGCCCTGTACCACTGACGATTGAGGAGACCTCAGATTACAAAAGAAAGGACAGTCTCCAAATCATCAGAAAATCCCAAAAATATTTGGACTCCGTTGATGCCAGGGGCAATAGAATTACCCTGGGCTCCCTATTCTTTGGCTACACCTACAGCAATACGTTTAAAGACAAGTACTATACCTTTACGTCTCCATTGGCCAATGTTTCCTTTAATACCGTACAGGGTTTTCGAGGGGCCGTAGAACTGGACTATCTTAAACGGAATGAAGAAAAGGGAACACGATTTAATATCAATACCAAACTGGATTACGGGCTATCGGATAAGCGTTTTCGACCCCAAGGATCAATTTCCTATCGTTTCAATAATTTCTCCAGGCCTTTTTTAAGATTCAGTGGTGGAAATGAAGTACTCCAATTCAACAACAACAATCCTATCACGCCCATTGGAAATACTGTTCTTTCCCTCTTTTTTGAAAACAACTTTGCAAAATTCTATGAACGCAATTTTTCGGAGCTTTTTTACTCACAAGAGCTTGTAAACGGGATATATCTGTATGCTCAACTGGGCTATGAAGAAAGGAAGCCTTTGTTTAACACCACCGACTTGGTCCTTGTCAACGGGGATAATCCCTACACCTCCAATAATCCATTGGACCCGCAGGATTTTGAGAATGCAGCAATCGCCCGGCATGATATTCTCAAATTATCGCTTACCACCCGAATTCGTTTTGGACAGAAATATCTGACCTACCCCAATGGAAAGTTCAATTATTCAGAGGATAGGTATCCCACGCTCTTCCTTGGTTATGAGAAAGGCTTTGCGGGGAGTGATGCCAACAATCGATTTGACCAGTTCAAAATTCGATTGGCACAGGACTTTCCCATAGCCGATAAAGGCAGGTTTTACTATAACTTAAAAGCCGGGACGTTCTTGGATGCAGATACTATTTCGTTTGTGGATTACCAACACTTCAACGGAAATAGAACACGGATAACGCGTGGAAACTACCTCAATTCATTTTTTCTATTGCCCTATTACGACCTAAGTACCAACCAAAACTATTTTGAAGGACATTTGGAACATAATTTTCAGGGCTACCTTATGGGAAAAATACCGCTTTTGAACAAGTTGAAGTCGCACTTAATCTTGAGTGGCAACGCACTGACCACCAGTACTAATAACCCCTACTATGAATGGGGTGTTTCCTTGGGGAATTTGGGGTGGAAAAAGTTCCGTTTTTTACGTGTGGGATTTGTTCAAAGTCATTTTGAGGGAACTACGGAGAGTGGCCTTAATGTAGGTTTACAATTTTAACTCTTGTCCTCCAACATGGGCACAAAACGAAAACTTCCGAAGGTCTTTTTCTCAAACTCCTTTTCCGATTTTCTAATGTACAATGTCATTTCCTGCTCCTCAAGGCCAACGGGAATGACCAGTCTCCCCCCTATTCTTAATTGCGCCAATAAGGTTTTCGGTGTTTTTGGGGCACCAGCTGTTACGACAATACCGTCAAATGGGGCTTCTCCTTCCAAACCTTTATAGCCATCCCCAAATATGACCTTTTTGGGCCTATACCCCATTTTATCAAAAAAGAGTTTTGTGGCCTTAAAAAGTTCGTTTTGGCGCTCAATCGTATAAACCTTTGCTCTAAGATGTAACAGGATAGCGGTTTGATAGCCACTCCCTGTTCCTATTTCCAATACTTTGGCATCCGGTCTTAGCTGTAGTAATTCGGTCTGAAAAGCGACCGTATAGGGCTGGGAAATCGTTTGACTGGCACCAATGGGGAAGGCCTTATCCTGGTAGGCGTGGTCTTCAAAACCACTATTCAAAAACAAATGTCTCGGAACCGATTTTATGGCTTCCAAGACCTTCATATCCGCTATTCCCTTCTTGGCCAAAGTTTTGGCCAATTGATTCCGCATCCCCCTGTGTTTAAAGGTATCCTGCATCAGTTTTGGTTTGGAATACGAAAGTACACAACCCCCAAAAAAGTAGCACACTTTTTTTTATCTCCGTATTTTTGAAAAAACAAACCACATGCTAAAAGTTGGCGTTCTAGGAGCCGGACATCTAGGAAAAATTCACCTAAGATTAGTAAATCAATCCAAAGCATACGAACTCATAGGTTTTCATGACCCAGATGAAATAAATGCAAAAAACGTACAGGAAGAATTTGGGTATAGCTACTTTGAAAACATCAATGATTTAATCGATGTAGTTGATGTGGTCGATATTGTGACCCCAACCCTTTCCCATTATGAATGTGCCAAAAAAGCCATGGAAAAGGGAAAGCACATCTTCATAGAAAAACCTATTACCAATACCCTGGAAGAAGCAGAGGAATTGATAGCACTTAAAACTAAATACGGTGTAAAAGGCCAAGTGGGGCATGTGGAACGTTTTAATCCGGCCTTTTTGGCGGTAAAAAATAAAATACAAGACCCAATGTTTATTGAGACCCATCGATTGGCGGAGTTCAATCCCAGGGGTACCGACGTGCCTGTTGTATTGGATTTAATGATTCATGATATTGATGCCATTCTAAGCGTTGTCCCCTCCGCCGTAAAACAGATAAATGCCAGTGGGGTATCCGTAATTAGCAATTCACCGGATATTGCCAATGCCAGATTGGAGTTTGAAAATGGATGCGTGGCCAACCTGACGTCGAGCAGGATTTCGTTAAAAAGCATGCGTAAATCCCGATTTTTTCAGCGTGATGCTTACATCTCGGTTGATTTTTTGGATAAGAAGGTGGAAGTGGTTAAAATGAAGGATGCTCCTGAAGAACCTGGGGATTTCGATATGGTCTTGCAAAATGCGGAAGGCGAGAGAAAACAGATTTATTTTGAAAACCCGGAAATTGAACCGAATAATGCTATTTTGGATGAGCTGGAGACCTTTGCGTATTCCATAAACAACAATACGGAACCCATCGTGACCTTGGAACAAGGTACTGAAGCGTTACGTGTGGCACATCACATCATCGCATCATTTTAAAACCTAGGTACTATGAAGAACGTTGCAGTTATCGGGGCAGGAACCATGGGAAATGGGATTGCCCATGTTTTCGCCCAAAATGGATATAAGGTGAATTTAGTGGACATATCAGGGGTGTCTTTGGAAAAAGGCATGGCCACCATTTCCAAAAACTTGGACCGTATGGTGGCCAAGGAGCGCATCACGGAAGCGGATAAGTCATCCACGCTAAATAACATTGCCACCTTTACCGATCTCGAAAATGGTGTGAGCGACTCAGACTTGGTAGTGGAGGCCGCCACGGAGGATTTGGAGCTAAAGCTTACGATATTCAAACAGCTTGATGCTTTTTCACCCGAAAATGCAATTTTGGCCAGCAATACCTCGTCCATTTCCATTACCCAGATTGCCGCGGTGACCAAACGCCCTGACAAGGTCATCGGAATGCACTTTATGAATCCGGTTCCCATCATGAAACTTGTTGAAATCATTCGGGGATACAGTACCTCGGACGAGGTGGTAAAAATAATCATGGGATTATCACAAAAACTGGGTAAAACACCGACGGAAGTAAATGATTATCCAGGTTTTGTTGCCAATAGGATCCTGATGCCCATGATCAACGAGGCCATTGAAACCCTATACAACGGAATCGGGGGAGTTACGGAAATCGACACAGTCATGAAATTGGGTATGGCACACCCCATGGGACCATTACAGTTAGCTGATTTTATTGGTCTTGATGTCTGCCTATCCATATTGAATGTCATGTATGATGGCTTTAAAAATCCCAAATACGCACCTTGTCCCCTTTTGGTGAATATGGTTACCGCAGGAAAATTGGGTGTTAAATCCGGGGAAGGTTTTTATGATTATTCCGACTCCAAAAAAGCAGAAAAAATATCCAATCAATTTGCCTAGAATATGGCGATTATAAAACCATTTCGAGCCATACGCCCTGCTAAGGACAAGGTAGCGTTTGTGGCTTCCCGTTCTTATGAGGAGTATGACAAAAAAGAACGGAACTATCACCTAAAATACAATCCATTTTCCTTTCTCCATATCATCAATCCAGGGTATAAATACCAAAAGACCATTGTTGGGGAGGAGCGATTTACATTAATTCGGAACCGTTATTTGGAATTTTTGGAAGAACAAGTTTTTGTAAAAGATGACACCGATAGTTTTTACCTGTATCAAATCCAGAAAGGGGATTTTAAAAC
>JBCDBE010000085.1:0-16307 GCA_039184365.1 Bacteroidota bacterium
GCCATATCCGTTGTAGGTCTAACCGGTAGTTTTTTAGGAGCTAAAATCCTTTTCCCCTTATATTTTCCAGAAATTATGCGCATGGCCTATTAATTCCCCAATAGGGTTAGGTCTATAGAGGCATCATTGATATTCTCCCCATTGTAGTTGCCAAACTTTGGAACAAAAACGGATATCTTTTTAAGATATTGATAGCAGATGTTATAAATGGAATCTCCCTCTTCAACGGCACCAAACAGTTTTAGTTTTATTTCTTCGACATGCAAGCCTAACTGTTCATAGGTAAACAGTACATAGTACAAAAAATCTTCCTCGGTTTTATAATCAAATTGGTTGTAAAGCACCAATTTTCTTTCCTCTAGGACGGCGAGCTCCATAAACTTGTTTGAAACATGGGCGTAACAGATGGTCTTATTACTTTTTTGATGAAACAAGGCATCCAACATGGCTATGCTATTGTGCTTAAATTCAAATTCGCCGAAACACTCCAATAAATAATTGTTCACATTGGTGAAGGGAACATAAACGCACACAATTTCTTTATTTGGGAGTTCATCATAAATGATTTCATCATTGGCCAGTAGCTTGGCATTGAACTTTAGGTAATTGGGCAGTTCATCTTTATCAAAAAGTGATTTTGGGACCAAAGAATACAAATTGTTCCGATGGACAACCCTTACTTCTTCGTACTCCTGATTCAGCAACTTTTCCTGGCGGAGTAAACCCTTGAGTTCTTTGAGCAGAAGATATGGTGTTGAGGTAGTCTTAAACTCTAGTTTATTGGTTTTAATTACGGTATTCGCAATAGTATCCGACACACAAAAAGAAAGTCCATTCAAGCTCACCTGAATGGACAATTTTTTATAAGGATGCGTATGTGCTTTCGCCTCGATATTCAATTATTTTTTCTGTCGTAGATAGGCGGCCAGTTACCATTGGTACTAACATCGACCAAAGAGCCTACTTTGATGAATTCCCCATTGACCTCCTCTACACTGTTCCTGGCATTTTCTTGAGCCCTTAAATCTCCAGGCTGATCGTACAGTACGATATCTTTCTTGGCCTTGGCCTCAAAAACGGGGGCCTTGTAGCCACTTTTTTCAATAATATCTGCTTTCAGCTCAAATTTCTCTCCATTTTGTCCATAGGGTACCTCCATCATGGTTTTGTAAGCATCACTATTTTTGAAGAGGGAATCCTTAACTTTCACAAAACCTAGTGTGTCTACGACTATGGTATCTACTTGCAATTCAATTTGGTACACTTTATCAAAACGCATGAACGAAGAATCACGCTGTTGGGTAATGGTGTAGCTACCGGTATCCACAAACTTTACCAAACTTTCAAAATTTCCAGCATATTTACCATTTACCGATTTGTAGGCCTCTTGGGAATCCCGAATATCCTTTAGCTTATTGATGACTGACTGAAAGCGCTCTTTACGTATTTTTTTAAATTCAATGGGACCGTTAACCGATTGATAAATTAAATAGGCCAAAATGCCGCAGGCAATCCATAAAACTATTTGTAAGATGGTCTTCATTTTATATGAGTTAATTAGATTTAGTGGTTATAAGCAAATCTACAATTTTTTTTGAATCATGAAAGTTTTCCCACTAAAAATGATACCTATCTTTGACACCTTATGAGCGCACTGATTTCCAAGGATTTTCGGCAAATTCTAATTGATAAATTCCCTCATAAGCCTACCATTTTACAGGAGCTTACGCTAAATCAAATGGCGGAATTCATTTACTCCAAAGATGCTGATACCCTATTTCTTTTAACAGGTTTTGCCGGAACCGGAAAAACCTCTATAGTGGGTAGTTTGGTGAAGCACCTATGGCATACCAAAATGAAGGCAGTACTTTTGGCCCCAACGGGAAGGGCTGCTAAGGTCATATCAACTTATTCCAATACCCAGGCGCTTACCATTCATAAAAAAATCTATTTCCCTAAAAAACAGTCCGGCGGTGGCATTCAATTTGTTTTGGCCCCCAATAAGCACAGGAATACCTTGTTTATCGTTGATGAAGCTTCAATGATACCGGATACGCCGGCAGATTCCAAACTATTTGAAAATGGGTCTTTGTTGGATGACCTTATTTATTACGTTTACTCTGGCCACAATTGTAAACTGATCTTAATTGGCGATACCGCCCAGCTACCCCCGGTTAAACTCGATTTAAGCCCTGCCCTTGAGGTAGGACGAATGGAATTGAATTACAACAAATCCGTGATCAGTATGGAATTGGATGAGGTTATGAGACAAAGCGAAACCTCCGGAATTCTTTTTAATGCTACCAATATTAGGGAACAACTTCAATCCAATTTTTTCGAAGCGTTTCGTTTTTCCGTCAATAGCTTTCCTGATATCCATAGGTTGATGGATGGGCACGAGATACAAGAAGCCATTGATAATGCCTATTCACAGCATGGGAAGGAGGAAACGGCAATTATTGTAAGGTCAAATAAAAGGGCCAATTTGTACAATCGGAATATTAGGGAGCGCATTCTCTTTTTGGAGCATGAAATTTCCGTTGGGGATTTTATGATGGTGGTCAAGAATAATTACTTCTGGCTAAAACCCAATTCCGAGGCCGGCTTTATTGCCAATGGGGATATCATTGAAGTTTTGGAATTGTTCACCATAAAGGAATTGTACGGATTTCGTTTTGCAGAGGTTAAAGTGCAAATGGTGGACTACCCCAACCAGAAGCCTTTTGAAACCGTTCTGCTTTTGGATACCATCAATGCAGAAACCCCCTCCTTGTCTTATGAAGACGGAAACCGATTGTACCATGAGGTTGTAAAGGACTATGCCCATGAAAAGTCAAAGTATCGACAATTTATGGGAGTCAAGAACAATTCATACTTTAATGCTTTGCAGGTAAAATTCTCTTATGCCATTACATGCCACAAATCCCAAGGTGGCCAATGGAATACTGTTTTTGTGGAACAACCCTACCTTCCCAATGGGGTCAACAAAGAATATTTGCGCTGGTTATACACAGCGGTTACAAGGGCCAAGGAAAGTCTCTACTTAATTGGCTTTAAGGACGATTTTTTTGTTGAAATGGAATAAAGTATATTCACATAAACCATTACGATGTCACCTGAAACCGTAATCAGTATTTTTTTAGGCGTAGGCCTAGCTGCCTCAGCAGGATTTCGTGTTTTTCTACCCTTGTTTGCCTTGAGTTTGGCGGCACATTTTAATTTATGGGACGTAAATGCGAACTGGGAATGGATTGGCAGTTTGACGGCGGTACTGACCCTTGGAGTGGCTACTGTGGTCGAAATATTCGCGTACTTTATTCCGTGGCTGGACAATGCCCTGGATACGATTTCCCTACCTCTTGCGGCGATTGCCGGAACTGCTGTAATGGTTTCAACAGTTGCCGATTTGGACCCCGTTGTTACTTGGTCACTGGCCATTATTGCCGGGGGGGGTACGGCATCGGCCATTAAAGGTGCAAATGCTGCGGGTAGATTGACATCTACGGCCACAACGGGGGGTATGGCAAATCCTATTGTTTCAACTGTGGAGACGGGCACCGCTGCCGTGGTTTCAACAGCATCCATTTTTTTTCCCGTGGTCGCAGCTATTTTGGTCATCATTATTTTGGTCATCATTTTCAGAATTTATAGGAGGTTGCGACCTAAAATCAAAAACTAAAAACTGGAATGAAAATTATTTCAATGATACCTGCGCGCTATCAGGCGTCAAGATTTCCTGCAAAACTGATGCAAGATTTAGGCGGAAAACCGGTCATTCTCAGAACCTATGAAGCCACCAAGGCCGTAGATATCTTCGATGAGGTATATGTGGTTACGGACAGCTCAATGATTTTTGACTTAATTAAAAGAAATCAGGGCAATGTCATCATGAGCGAAGAGGAACATGAAAGCGGTAGTGACCGAATTGCGGAAGCCGTCTCTAATATGGATGTGGATGTGGTGGTCAATGTCCAAGGTGATGAGCCCTTTGTCGATAAAGAAAGTTTGGCGAAGGTAATAGAGGTATTTCACAAGGACAGGACCAAGGAAATTGATTTAGCTTCTTTAATGACCCCTATTCACGATTGGGACGAAATATCCAACCCAAATACGGTCAAGGTAATCGTAGATAATCGTAATTTTGCGCTCTATTTTTCGAGGTCACCTATTCCGTATCCAAGAAATAAGGAGTTGGAAGTTACGTATTACAAGCATAAAGGGATATATGCCTTTAGAAAACGGGCTTTAATGGATTTTCAGCGATTGCCCATGCTTCCATTGGAGGCAAAAGAGAAAATAGAAGCCATCCGCTTTTTGGAGTATGGGAAAAAGATAAAGATGGTGGAAACTAAAATTACGGGAATTGAAATAGATACCCCAGAAGATTTGGAAAGAGCCAGAAAGGCATGGAAATAGATTTTAAGGACATATCAGTTGTTGGTTTTGATGCGGATGATACCCTTTGGGTGAACGAGACCTATTTTAGGGAAACGGAAACACTTTTTGCCCAACTATTGGAGGGTTATGAGACCAAGAACAAAATAGATCAGGAACTCTTTAAGATGGAGATGCAAAATTTAGAGCTCTATGGTTATGGAATTAAGGGGTTTATGTTATCCATGATAGAATCGGCGTTGGATCTATCAAATAATACGGTTTCCCAGCAGACCATTTCGAAAATTCTGTATTTTGGAAAAAACATGATCAAGCGTCCAGTAGAACTTTTGGATGGTGTTGAAGAAGTATTACAAACCTTATCTGGGAAGTACCGATTGATAGTTTTAACCAAAGGGGATTTGTTAGATCAAGAACGAAAGCTGGAAAAATCAGGGCTGTCCAAATATTTCCATCATGTGGAGGTACTGAGTGATAAGAAGGAGGAGAACTATAAAAACTTGTTGGAGCACTTGGAAATACCTGTAGATTCCTTTTTAATGGTAGGAAATTCCCTAAAATCTGATGTTATTCCCATTTTGAATATTGGAGGTAAGGCAGTTCACGTTCCTTTTCACACCACTTGGGTACACGAATTGGTTTCGGAGGAAGAAGAACAGGTAAACAATCACTTGAAGCTAAATTCCATCAGGGATATTTTGAAGTATTTAAATTAGAATGAAGGAGGAAAACAGTATAGAAACAAGGCAAACGACGCTGGGATTAAAAACGTCCCATAGGAATTTTCCTATGGTACCTAGAGTGGTCTATGGCCGAGGCAGTTTTGACCAATTGGCAGATATTTTGTTGCCCAAGCGCAAAAATTCGGAGGCTCCCTTTATCTTCTTGGTAGATGATTTTTTTGAGGGAACGGATATGGAAAAGCGTATACCTTGGTTATTCAATGACCAAATCATCTTTATATCAGCGGATGAAGAGCCCAGAACAGATCAGGTAGACGCCCTTGTAAAAAAAATAAGGAAAGATTTTGAGGAGCAACCGTCCGGAATTGTAGGTATCGGGGGCGGTACCCTTCTGGATTTGGCCAAAGCTGTTGCCATTCTATTGAACAATAGGGGTTCTTCCACCCGATATCAAGGTTGGGATTTAGTGAATAGGCCTGCATTATACCATGTCGGTGTTCCTACGATAAGTGGGACGGGAGCGGAAGTTTCCCGTACAGCCGTGTTGTCCGGACCAGAGAAAAAACTGGGCATCAATTCGGATTTTACCACCTATGACCAAGTGGTACTAGATCCGGATTTGGTAGGCACGGTTCCAAAAGAACAGTGGTTTCACACAGGAATGGATTGTTTTATCCACTGTGTGGAATCCCTAGAAGGGACCTATCTGAACGCATTTAGCCAGAGTTATGGGGAAAAAGCCTTTGAACTCTGCAAGGACGTCTTTCTTAGTGATATGGGTGAAAAGGAGGCAGAGGAAAAGTTGATGATGGCCTCTTGGCATGGCGGTATGAGTATTGCCTACTCCCAAGTAGGTGTGGCACACGCCATGAGCTATGGACTTTCCTATGTATTGGGTACAAAACATGGTATTGGCAATTGTTTGGTCTTTCAGCACCTCAGTGAGTTCTATCCAGAAGGGGTGGACTTGTTTCACAAAATGCGGAGAAGGCATGGAATTACCCTTCCCAAGGGTATATGTGCCCATTTGCCTATTTCGGATTTGGAAGCAATGGCCAAAATTGCATTATCCATGGAGCCCTTATGGGAAAATGCCCTAGGTAAGGAATGGAAAGCTAAAATCGATCTTCGAAAATTGATTTCAATCTACAGAAAAATTTAAATGCTTCACGCCTTTTCTAGATTCATTTTTTTTAGGGTAATGCGATGGAACCTAAAGGGAACATTCCCTGATGTGGATAAATGTGTCGTTATTGTAATACCCCATACCCATTGGCTGGATTTTCCCCTTGGGGTTATTGTCCGCAAATTGGTGAATAAGGAAATCCACTATGTTGGAAAGGACGCTCTTTTTAAGGCACCTTACGGATGGTTTTTTAGATGGATGGGGGGAACTCCGGTGGATCGTTCCAAGAAAATGAATATGGTTGATGCCGTTGCCAAAGTTTTTGAAGAAAAAAAAGTGTTTCGATTCGCTTTAGCCCCTGAAGGTACTAGGAAAAAAGTTACGGCACTGAAAACAGGATTCTATTATATCGCTAAAAAGGCGAGGGTACCCATAGTGATGGTTGCTTTTGATTTTGGAAAAAGAGAAGTTAAGTTTTCTGAGCCTTTACAAACTACGGATAATATTAATCAGGATTTTAAAGTAGTGCGTCAGTTTTTTAAAGGGGTAAAAGGCAAGATCCCGGAATACAGTTTTGGATAAATTCCACTGATCGCAACTACGTTTTCTTCAGGACCTTAGGAATCTTTGGTTTTTCTTTTTTGTGGGTATTTCCTGGGAAGACCAAATTGGTACTGGAGTAACTTCGGCCAAAGGTCAGTGCTGCGGCATATACCTGTTGTATGGCATCAATGACTTGGGCTTCGCTAAGCTCTTTTAAGGGATGGGCGTAAACGGACCAGACAATTTCATCGCTTAGCGCATATTTTACGTCCAGAACCGAATGAAAGTTGGCCACCAAGGCATTCAAAAGCTCCTCCTCACTTAATTTTTCACGTGCTACTATAGGGGAAATGATTCGCATTCGGTTGGCGTTTTCATCATGGATGCATAGAAGCATGGCATCATTGAAAATAAAGCGGACCGAATTTCCCTCAATGCTGAGTGTATCCGCTTGCCGTTCTATGATGTCCATTAATTTCTTTGGATCCATATCTTGGGAGAACCCATAGTTCAAAAAGCAGGAGAGGGCAAGGGCGAGAATAGTGAGACGCATCTAATGTGTTTTTTTATTCAGTCGGGAAATTAAGGCAAAAGATTACACCTACCTGGAAATTATCCATGGATGTTATCAGAACGAAATGGCAACAAAGTTGTCTTCTTTTTAGAATTTCCGATTATTCTTTCATCGTGTGATAAACGTTCTGCACATCATCATCTTCCTCTATTTTTTCCAATAGTTTTTCAACATCAGCAATTTGTTCTTCATCCAACTCCTTGGTTATCTGGGGAATTCGCTCGAATCCCGAGGATAAAATTTCAATTCCACGGACCTCCAATTCTTTTTGAATATCCCCAAAGCTCTCAAAAGGCGCATAAATTAAAATGCCATCTTCATCTACAAAGACTTCTTCCGCCCCAAAATCGATCATATCCAATTCCAGTTCTTCGGCATCGATACCTTCGCTATTGATGCGAAAATTGCAGGTGTGGTCGAACATAAATTCCACAGAACCAGAAGTGCCCAGATTACCGTTGCATTTGTTGAAATAGCTCCTGATATTGGCAACGGTACGCGTGTTGTTATCGGTAGCAGTCTCAATCAAAATGGCAATGCCGTGGGGTGCGTACCCTTCAAAAAGCACTTCTTTATAGTCACCTTGGGATTTGTCCGAAGCCCGTTTAATGGCTCTTTCAATGTTATCCTTTGGCATGTTGACCGCTTTGGCATTTTGGACCACCGCCCGTAATCTTGAATTGGTATCAGGATCGGGACCTCCTTCTTTCACCGCCATGACGATGTCCTTTCCAATTCTCGTAAATGCCTTGGACATGGCTGCCCAACGCTTCATTTTTCGCGCCTTTCTAAACTCAAAAGCTCTTCCCATATATCGTGGACTTAGGTCAAGCGCAAATGTAGCAAAAGCTTGGAATGCCCAAAAATTTCAATATTCTCAAGAATTCACAATTTGTTCTATGGATTCGGCCAAGGCAATGTCGTTCATCGTTAAGCCACCCACATCATGGGTGTTCAAACGAATCGTAACGGAATTGTACACGTTTTCCCAATTGGGGTGGTGGTTTTGGGTCTCCGCTTCAAAGGCCACTCGGGTCATAAAGGCAAAGGCTTCCTTGAAATTAGTGAAGGTATAGGATTTGGTAATGGAGCCGTTTTCCAGTTTCCATCCCTCCAATGTTTTTAAGGCAGTTTCAACTTGTTGTTCATTCAATTTTTCCATACCTATAAATGTATGAAATTCACTCTACCGATAAATGATGGTCAATCACTTCTTGATAGGAAAAACGTAGATTTTTAGGTAGTTTGTTGGATTTTGGCAATGCTGCCAAATACCGGTCATTATTGGTGGTAAATACCTTTTTTAGGATGGGGTGATAGTTGCCTATTCTTTTGATAACTTCTTTTATAAAATCTTCGTGATGTACCAAATCCGTGCTTCCCAAGTGGAATATCCCTTTTTTATTCCGGTTGATGAGGTAATGGATTTGCTGGGTCAAACGGTCCTCCGTGGTTACATTGATGATAAGATTGGGGAACACTTCAATGGGTTCATGGGCATCGAGCAAGGTCTTCAGCTCCTTTAATCTTGGCGAGGTATTTCCAAAAACCATGGGTACACGAAGGATTCCTATTTTTTCCTCAGGCATCCGGAGCATCATATTTTCAATTCTAATTTTCAGTTTTCCATAAATGCTTTCCGAAAGCGTTTTGTCAAACTCATAGGAGGGGTATTTGCTGTACGCGTCAAAGACATTGGCAGAAGAAAGAAAATACAAACGGCACGTATGCTTGGCCAAGTATTCCATGATATGGTCATGTGCTTGGATCTGTCCCGAAAAATTGCCCCGAAGGGAAGAAATAATGATATCCGGTCGAACTTCCTGTAGCACTTTGAAAATATCGTCCTCATTTAAATCATACTTGAAGAACTGACCATTGGATGCAAAACTGCTATTGGTAAAATAGGTGCCATAGGTATCAAAATAATTGCATAGCTCTTTGTAAATGGCGTTTCCTATAAATCCACTGCCCCCTAGGATAAGAATTTTGCTCTTTTTCAAAATATGGATAATCCTGTTTTAGTGGTCAATTTTTCCAAAGCCTCCATTCCCAGTTTTGAATTGCCTTTCAAATTCAGACCGGGCGACCAAGTAGCTACGCAAAACTTTTCTGGTAATAAGGCTACAATACCTCCACCAACACCGCTCTTCCCAGGCAGACCCACTTCAAATGCAAATTCACCGGCTTCGTCATAAAAGCCACAGGTCAGCATAATGGCATTGATACGTTTTACCTGGGCGATTGTTAAGTAGGGATGATGCTCAAGGCATTTGCCTCGGTTGGCAAAAATATAGAAGACCTTTACCAACTGCTGGCAGGACATGGACAGTGCACATTGGTGAAAATAGAAATCCAACACTTCTTCCACATCATTTTTCAGATTGCCATAGGATTTGATAAGGTAGGCCGCCGCATAGTTTTTGAAACCGGTTTCCCTTTCCGAATGGGCCACTTCCAAATCATAATCAATGGAGGTATCTCCAGCAATTTTTCCAACATATTCCAAAAATTCTTGTTTTGGATGTTTTAAATGGGATACCAAAATATCGGCAACCACTAGGGCACCGGCATTGATAAGGGGGTTTCTAGGGATGCCATTTTCGAGTTCCAACAAGGAAAGATGATTAAACGGGTCGCCTGATGGTTCCACATCAACCCGTTGCCATAAATCATCCCCTACAAGCGTAAAGGCCAACGACAAGGTGAGCACTTTGGAAATACTTTGAATGGAGAAGGGTTCATGGGTATCCCCAGATTCAAAGAGATTTCCATGTTCATCCAATAGGGAAATGCCAAATTTCCTATGGTCAATTTTGGATAATTGCGGGATGTAACTGGCAACGGCACCCCTATTTTTGACGTTGGAAGCTTCAAGTGCAATAGCGTCCAGAATATTTTGGTACCGCATTCAAAAGGCTTTGTAAAAGGGAGGTTTTACCACTGTGGCCGGTACGCGATTTTTACGTATTTGGATATGGATTTTGCTGCCAACATCCGAAAATACGGTGGGAACATATCCCAACCCTATTCCTTTACCCATGGAAGGCGACATGGTCCCGGAGGTCACCTCACCCATCTTTTTTCCTTTTCCATCCACAATGTCATACCCTTGCCTGGGAATTCCTTTTTCATCGAGTTGAAAACCGACCAATTTTCGATTGGGGGTTCTCTTCTTTTCATCCTCAAGGGCTTCGGAATTCACAAACTCCTTGGTGAATTTGGTAATCCATCCCAGTCCTGCTTCAAAAGGCGAGGTGGTATCATCAATATCGTTTCCGTAAAGGCAGTAGCCCATTTCGAGCCGCAGGGTATCCCTGGCTGCGAGACCGATAGGTTGAATCCCGTAGGCGGCACCCGCTTCAAGGACCTTGTCCCAAACTTGTTGGACTTCTGAGTTTTTACAATAGATCTCAAACCCTCCCGATCCAGTATATCCCGTGGCCGAGATGATGACATGTTCGATACCTGCGAAATCCCCGACCACAAAATTGTAGAATTTAATCGCGGACAAATCATGGGAAGACAAAGATTGCATGGCCTCAACCGCCTTAGGTCCCTGAATGGCCAAAAGGGAAAAGTCGTCAGAAATGTTTCTCATCTCCGCTCCAATGGCGGTATTGTATTTAGAGATGTGTTCCCAATCTTTATGAATATTGGACGCATTGACCACCAAAAGGTAGGTTTCCTCCTTAACGCGATAAACGATCAGGTCATCCACAATACCTCCTTTTTCGTTGGGCATACAGCTATATTGCGCTTTGCCAACAGCGAGCTTTGAAGCGTCATTGGAAGTCACTTTTTGGACGAGTTCCAAGGCCTTTGGGCCTTCCAACAAGAACTCCCCCATATGGGAGACATCAAAAACTCCGACCCCCTTGCGAACTGTTTCGTGTTCGGCATTTACCCCTTCATAGGAAACGGGCATGTTATATCCGGCAAAAGGCACCATTTTGGCACCTAGGGCAATATGGGTTTCGGTAAGCGCTGTAGTTTTCACACGTTTAAATTTTTATATTTCGTTGATGCTCGTTTCATTCGTTCTTCGTATTTCAAGATAAAAATATCGAATTATTGGATGGTACAATACCTTATTGAAATACGTTTTTAACAAAGCGCTGTTGCTATTTTTATTTGGTGAATTAGGTGTTTTTCATCAAGAAATCCTTAAAGCCAGTATAATCGGAGATGGGAACAGCAACTTTTTCCTTAGCCATAATGTTTTGAATTTGAGAGGGTATCGCAAGGTCGATACCCAAAGTATCTTTGATTACGGGTAAGAATTTAATGGGATGGGCAGTTTCCAAAAATATTCCAAAACAGCCAGAACGGCCTTTTAAATACTTCTTCAGTCCCAAATACCCTACAGCACCATGTGGGTCAAGAATATACCCCGTACGTTTATAAATGGACCTCATGGCCGACTTGGTTTCCTCATTGGAGAAGGAATAAGAGGAGAGCATTTTTGACAAGCTTGTGAAGTCATTGTCAAATAGTTCTTGAATCCGAATAAAATTACTGGGGTCCCCAACATCCATGGCATTGGAAATGGTTGCGATGGAAGCTTTGGGTTGGTATTGCCCACTTTTTATATAATTGGGAACTACATCGTTGGCATTGGTACTCGCCACAAATTGTTTTACGGGCATTCCCAATCTGTGGGCCACCATGCCCGCACAGATGTTCCCAAAATTCCCTGAGGGTACCGAAAAAACCATTTCCCTTGCAGCGTCCGGAGCTTGTTTCAAAGCGAATAGATAGTAGAAAAGTTGTGGTAGCCACCGTGCCACATTGATACTGTTGGCAGAGGTTAGTTTTTGATGGTGGGTAATTTCAGGGTCCAAAAAAGCCCTTTTGACCATATGCTGACAATCATCGAACGTACCTTCAACCTCAAGGGCGGTTATATTTTGGCCAAGTGTGGTGAGCTGTCTTTCTTGGATATCACTGACCTTGCCACTTGGATATAGAATGACGACATTGACCCCATCAACACCCAAAAATCCATTGGCCACCGCCCCGCCCGTATCGCCTGAAGTGGCCACAAGCACGGTTACTTTTTCATCGTTCCCTTCGGAGAAATACCCCAAGCAATTCGCCATAAATCGGGCCCCCACATCCTTAAAGGCCATGGTAGGCCCATGGAACAGTTCCAACGTTGACACGTTCCCTTCGATTTTTACCAAAGGAAAATCAAAATCCAAAGTGTTGGCAACAATTTCATTCAATCGGTTCCTGGGAATATCTTCGTGAACAAATTGCTCAATGGCGGTAACCGCAATTTCATGGTTGGAGAATGTCCCGATTTCATGAAAAAAAGAGGGAGGCAATGGTCGTATCCTTTCAGGAAAGTATAACCCTTTATCTGGAGCGATACCTGCAATGACCGCATCTTTAAAAGTGGTTTTTTGGGCCTTGTTGTTGAGACTGTAAAACTGCATTTTGGTCAGATTAATTTAATCCCCATGGTACCGATTGGGGATACGTGGATATCAAAGTCCAGCCCTGTGGTCTCGTAAATCCCTTTCATGGTTTGGGCCACCTTTTGTGCTGTTTTTTCACCTTTGGATAGCGCGAAAATGGAGGGTCCTGAACCCGAAATTCCAGAGCCTAGCGCCCCGGCGTTTTTTACTTCTTCTTTTACCCTCATGAATTCAGGAATGAGTATGGAACGGATGGGTTCAACAATATGATCTTTCAAAGAACGACCGATTAGTTCATAATCGCAAGTATAAAGCCCTGCTACCAATCCGCCAAGATTACCCCATTGTTGAATGCCTTGTGCAAGAGTGATATTGGTTTTGAGAATTTTTCTTGAATCGGCGGTTTTTATCTCAATTTGGGGGTGTATCACCGTGGCGTAAAGTGCGTTGGGCGCAGGAATGGACACAATATCCAACGGATCATAGCTCCGTACCAAGGTGAACCCTCCAAAAATAGCTGGGGCCACATTGTCCGCATGGGCCACATTGCTCGCTAATTTCTCGCCTTGCATGGCGAATTTTATCAAATCAGTTTTACCAAAGGGACTTTCCAATAAATAATTGATGGCCCAAACTGCTCCCGCTGCACTAGCAGCACTACTTCCAATACCACTTCCCGGCTTTATTCTTTTATGGATTTCAATTTCGAACCCACTTTCTTGTTCAAAATTTTCCAGTAGGGCCATAGCAGCAACACCAGCCACGTTTTTTTGGGTTTCCAAGGGGAGTTCCTGTCCAGATATTTTGGTAATTCTTACGCCTTTCTTCGTAGACTTTCGAACAACCATTTCGTCTCCCACCGTTTTCAGGGCCAACCCCAACACATCAAAACCACAAGAGATATTGGCCACCGTGGCAGGACAGAAAACCCGAATTTCATCCATAAATCAAAAATTACCGATTCTGATAATATCAGCAAAGATACCCGAAGCTGTAACATCTGCTCCTGCTCCTGCGCCTTTTACCATTAGTGGCTGCGCTGCATAGCGATCTGTATAAAACAACACGATGTTGTCACTGCCTTCCAAATTGTAAAAATCATGACCTTCGGGTATCTCTTGGAGTCCCACTTTAGCCTTTCCATTTTCAAATAGGGCCACATATTTTAGACGGCAATTCTTCTTGGTTGCTGAGGTGTATCGCCTCTGAAAATCGTCTTCGAATTTTTTTAATGTGGCATAAAAGGTTTCGTTGTCATGAGCTTCCAAGCTTTCCTTTGGTAAGAAAGAATCATTTTCTATCTGGTTAATATCCAATGGATACCCACTCTCTCGGGCTAAAATCAAAATCTTTCGCATCACATCTATTCCACTTAAGTCAATTGTGGGGTCAGGTTCGGTATATCCCTTTTCCTGGGCTTCCTTTACCACATCATGAAAGGTAGTGGAGTGGTCGAAATTATTGAATACATAGTTGAGACTGCCCGATAGTACTGCCTGAATTTTATTCACCCGATCTCCAGAGGCAATTAAATGTTTTACTGTATCTATAATGGGTAAACCTGCGCCAACATTCGTTTCAAAAAGAAATGGAGCGTTATACTGTTTGGAGAGCTTTTTTAACCCTTGGTAATTTTTAAAGGTGGATGAACACGCAATTTTATTACAGGTAACGACGGCGACACTTTTCTCCAGATAATTTGCATAACTGCTCGAAACTAGATCACTGGCGGTATTGTCCACGAAAATGCTGTTTCGATAGTTCAGCTTTTGAACCATTTCCAAGAATGATTGACCGTCGGCCTCCAGTCCGTTCTCAAGCTGCTCTTTCCAAAAATCAAGGGAAATACCCTCTTCATGGAATGCCATTTTTCTGGAGTTGGAAATGCCGATAACCCTGATATTCAATTTTAACTCCTCCTTCAAGTAGCTGCTCTGTTGATAAATTTGTGCCAATAAACGGGAACCTACATTACCGACTCCCATTACAAAAAGATTGAGTTGCTTTATGTTTTCCTCAAAGAATTGCTCATGAAGGGCGTTCAGTGCTTTTTTTACATTTCCGCTTTTGATTACGGCTGAGATGTTTCTTTCAGATGCACCTTGGGCAATCGCCCTTATATTGACATTATTTCGCCCTAGCGTACTGAACATTTTACCACTTAATCCTTGATGACTTTTCATGTTATCACCAACGAGCGCTATGATGGACAAATCTTTTTCAATCACAATGGGGCGTATTCTTTTGGAGGAAATCTCGAATTCAAATGCTTCATTTACCGATTTCTCAGCTTTAATGACATCGTCATTGGAAATACCCACACAAATGGAATGTTCCGAAGAAGCCTGGGTTATTAATACTACGCTTATGCCTTGTTGGGATAGCGTTTCAAAAAACCTTTTGGAAATTCCAGGAACACCTACCATTCCCGGTCCTTCCAATGATAAGAGCGTAATACCTTCAACGTGACTGATACCTCTAACTGTTTTTCCCGCGCCATGATCTCTTTTAGTGATCAGGGTACCTTCATCCTTTGGTGCAAAAGTGTTTTTTATCCATATGGGTATTTCTTTGCTTAAAACAGGTTGTATTGTCGGAGGATACAAAACCTTGGCTCCAAAATGGGAAAGTTCCATAGCTTCTTCATATGAGATTTGGGAAACACATCGTGCTTGTTTCACCAATTTTGGATTGGCGGTATACATGCCGCTTACATCCGTCCAAATTTGTAGCGCTGATGCATCTGTGGCCGCGGCAAGTATTGCTGCGGTATAATCCGATCCGCCCCTGCCCAAGGTCGTGCTGGAACCCCGTTTGGAAGATGAGACAAAACCGGGGACAACGGTAACGGTGTCCTTTGTATTTGTGAAATAGTTCTTACACATCGTATTGGTCAGTTCAAAATCCACATGGGCATTCCCAAAATTTTCATCCGTAATGATCAATTCCCTCCCGTTTTTACATCCAGCATCCAAACCATAGGATTTAAAATATTCGCTTATGATAAATGATGAAAGCAGTTCTCCGTAACTGACCACTTTATCGGATAGCCTTGGGGTATATTCACCAATGAGAAAGGCGCCTTGTACAAGGGTTTCCAGTTGATTCAAATTACTTTTGATATGGCTCAGAATACTACTCTGTTCCTTTATGGGAAATAGCTCCTTGATGGTATTCAAATGCCTTTCTTCAATCAGTATTAGAGTTCTTTCATATCCCAAATCCTTTTTTGAAGCTAGTTCCAAGACATGCAACAACAGATCCGTTACGCCACCAAGTGCGGAAACTACCACAACGGTTTTGGAATCCGAGATGTGGGAAACGATTTTGGTTACTTGCTTTATGTTATTGGCATTGGCAACTGATGTGCCACCAAATTTTAAGATTTTCATTTTAAAAAAGTTGAAGGTGTAAAGAACTGATTAGGACGATATGCAAAGATAGTTTACCCCAAAGGGGTAGTGGTGATACCGATTCTAAAGAAGGAGGAAATAGTTATGTCCGATTGCTTAAATTGCATCCTTATAATGTATTGGATAAAAGTAGTGTTTTGAACAAATACA
>JBCDBE010000086.1:0-16101 GCA_039184365.1 Bacteroidota bacterium
GCCATAAGCCACTTGTTCATAGGTAGGATTCTCCTCGGTTCCCCCAGAATAGCCCGATACGACTTCCTTCACGCCTTTTACACTTTCAAAAATGGCTTCTACGCACCAAAAACAACCACTTGCAAAATAGGCTGTTTCGTATTGCTGTAGTTCCTCAGGGGAAAACTCAATTTTTTTGAGGGGTTCGGCCGCAGCCAATTCCGTATTAGAGGATTTTGTTACCGTGTTGCAGCCCAATACTGCGGCAATCGTTATTAAAAGTGTTAGAATGCGCATCATAAAAGTTTAGCGATTAGTATTGCAAGATGGCAAGAGATTACAAAGATTTGGGTTAAAAAATGTTAAGGTTTACAACGTGGTCGTTTCCCCTATGCTCGGCAGCAATAGTTTTTTGCCCTTGTCCTTAAAATACCTTTGGGCTGCCTTTTTGTCCAAGGCTATAGGTGGAAACGTATCATAATGACATCCAAGAACGGTATCACATTGAATAAAATCCGCTGCAAAAGCTGCATCTTCATAGCCCATGGTAAAGTTATCACCGATGGGAAGCACGGCCAAATCCACGGGACCCATGGTTTCTGGAATCAGTTTCATATCGTAGGTCAGAGCGGTATCCCCAGCGATATACACCCTTTTTTCCTCCGCTTCAATAACAAAACCTCCTGGGTTGCCCCCATACGTTCCATCGGGTAAAACACTGGAGTGGATGGCGTTCACATACTTAACGGTTCCAAAATCGAAGGTTTTTTTGCCCCCGTGGTTCATGGGATGCCCACTGATTCCTTTCCCACCGAACCAACTTACGATCTCAAAGTTGGAGACCACAACGACCCTAGGATTATTTTTGGCAATTTGTTCCACATCCAATACATGGTCTTGATGTCCGTGGGTGACTAAAATATAGTCCGCCTTTAAACTATTGACATCAATCGCCTTTGCCAATTCATTTCCTGAAATAAAAGGGTCTACAATGAGTATTTTTCCAGCGATGTTGAGTTGAAGGGAAGCATGCCCCAGAAATCTGATATCCATACCTTATTTTTCAAAATCCGCTGAAAATTACAAAATCCATTGACTTTTGGATATCTTCAAGTAAAATTGTTCAAACCGCTTCATTGGAGTTTCTGAAAACCATCTACAAGGCCATAGGACCTATTCCCATTTTGGATAATCGTATTCCGGTTACGGACTATTGTCCTATAGACCTTTCCGTAACCAATAGCGAACTGGATGCGATTACCATTTCAAATGTTGAAGCATGCCAAGAGTATGTGACTTATGTTTTGAATCGCGGAAACAGCAAAGTGGCCTATGGCGGGTATTTGGAGCAAAGAAGCCTGTATGGTAATTCAGATCGTTTTCTTGGGATTGAGCCAAGAAACATTCATTTGGGGATGGACTTTTGGTGTGATGCTGGGACCAAAGTTTTGGCACCTTTGGAAGGAGTTGTCCATTCTTTTGCAAATAATTCTGATTTTGGGAATTATGGTCCAACCATAATTTTGACCCATGAAGTCAAAGGGAACATATTTCATACATTATATGGGCACTTGTCCATGGGTTCCCTCGATGGACTATACGTTGGTAAAGTCATTAATGCAGGTGATGTGCTAGCTGCTTTGGGAACACCGGATATCAATGTAGGATATGCTCCCCATCTACATTTTCAACTCATATTGGATATGGGTGATTACCAAGGAGATTATCCTGGGGTATGCACAAGAAGTGATTTGCCATACTTTAGCAATAACTGCCCAAACCCCAATTTACTATTGGGTTATGGAGCTATGTTTCGGTAAAATGCAATTTCATTTCGATAAGCGGTATTTGGTATGCAATACCCTTATCGAGACTTTTTTACACTTTAACCGGGATGGGTTTTTTAATCGAGAATTTTCATTGACTCGGCGAGATAAATCGTAAGTAGCTGAGGTCGAAAATAGCTTTGGGATAAGAAAGATTCGACCCCATGAGAACGATATTAACCTGTTTTGCCATGCTCTTTTTTGGCCTTTTTGCCTCTGCCCAGGAGTTACAGTATTCCGATGTTTTGATTCATCAAAAAGAAGATGTTTCCAAAGTCGGTCCTAGGGCCATGAAATTGAAAAAACGCTTTATGAAAAAGAGAAGCACAACCCGACTTTATTTATTCAAAAATTCAAGGGTAAAAAAAGAACTTTCTTTTAGGACCAAGGCAAACAAAGCAAAACTTGTATAGTTATGGACACACTTTCATTGATTTCGCTAATTGTTAGCCTTATTTTTGTTATTGCTTCCATTTACTTGAATTTTAAACTCTCCAGGGTTTATAAAGTAGCAAAAAAACGCGCTTCTTATTCTTCGAAGTATCGATGAAATACACTTGTCTTCGGTGTGCAGTTCATCGAATCAAAAACCGTTGTCGGGACTTTTTTACACTTCATCCAAGATTGGGTTTTTAATCGAGAAATACATGTTCCACAGCGACTTATATCGCTACTGGCCCTCATGCGGAGATACCTTTACTATGTAAAACAACCCAAGTTATGAAAGCAATAGTAACCTTCACCTTCATCATTTTTCTAGGGACATCAGCCATGGCCCAGAAAGCTCAAAAAGAGATGAAAGTAGCTACCTATGCTGCAGGTGTTGAATTGAATATCGATATCGATAAAGATGGGGTTCAAGGTAAAAAAATTGCTAGATTGTATATGTTCAAAAACTCTAGGGTAAAGAAAGCCCTTAAGTTCAGCACCAAAAGGAACGCTTCCAAAATAGCGTAAGCTCCATGAAAATTAGTCCATCCCTGGTTGTTTTATTGAATAGTTCGATTTTTGTTTTTGGTTCATTACCATTGTTTTTACGTCTTGCAAGAGTTTCTTCGCATCGAAGACAATCCCATCCTTAATGGTATATTTTACACCGCCTACCCGAACAACTTCGTTGTTTTCCGTAAGTCTGATGGCTCCTGTTCCATAAAGTATCTTTAGATTTTTCAGGGGATTTTCCTCAACAATCACAAAATCAGCCAGTTTGCCAATAGCTACGGTACCAATCTTATCATCAACCCCCAAGGCCTCGGCACCATTCAAGGTTGACGAACGGATCACTTCCAAGGGATGAAAACCGGCTTCCCTTAACAACTCCATTTCACGGATATAAGCGAAACCATATAATTGAAAAATGAAACCTGAATCCGATCCTGTGGTCACTCGACCTCCACGATTTTTATATTCGTTGATGAAGGTCATCCAAAGTTGGTAGTTCTTTCTCCATGCTACTTCCTGTTCGGTACCCCAATCATGCCAGTAGGAACCATGGCTTATTTTACTGGGTTGATAGAACTCCCAAAGGGAGGGAAGGGTGTAATCCTCATGCCATTCCGCCCGTCTGGCCCTATGTAGGTCTCGGCTGGCTTCATAAATATTAAAGGTAGGATCGATGGTAAAATCCAATGAAATCAATTCGTCCATCACCTCGTTCCAATGTTCAGAATAAGGTTTTGCCGCTTGTTCCCAAAGTTTTCCTGCTTCCTCAAATCGATGTTGTTCATTTTGGTAGTTGTAATCCAATGGGTAGTTTTGCACCGTTTTGTCCTCAAATAAGGCTTCAGGCAATCCGTACCAATGTTCCATACTGGTCAGTCCCGCCCTGGCGGAATGTAAAACGTTCCAACGGGCAACATCCATTTGAGCATGGTGACAGGCAGAACGTAGCCCCAGTTTTTTGTTTTCGTTCAGTGCGGCGGCCATAATTTCAGGGGGTGCACCAAAAAATTTAATGCCATCAGCACCTTTCTCTGCATTTTCCCTGACCCATTCCCTGGCTCGTTCGGCAGTATTTAAGGGTTTGTCACTTGCTTGACCGAATACGGTATGGGTAAAAATCCTTGGTGCAATAATGCTATTTTCGTCACTTTTTTTCTTTAAATCTTTGGACCAGCTTAAACCGCGTCCACCCACTTCCCTAACGGTGGTTACACCATGTGCCATCCAAAGCTTGAAAACATAATCATAATCCGCTCCTTGGGAGGTACCACCAATATGGGCATGCATGTCCACAAAACCGGGCAACAGGTACATCCCGGTGCAATCCAGTTCCCTGCCCCCGGGCTTGAGCTGCGGCCTTCTGGAATTGTCAATTTCCACTCCGGGATACCCCACGACTTGAATATCGACAATTTTGTTATTTTCCACCACAATGTCAATGGGTCCCCGTGGAGGTGCCCCATTGCCGTTAATTAGCGTAACCCCTCGAATAATGAGTTGGGAAAAAGGGCCTTCTTTTAAATCATTTTGGCTATATAGTACTATAACCGACAGAAATACTGTAATCCGAGATAGCAGCTTTTTCATACGTAGGTGCTTATTCAGGGATTCTAATTTTATCCCCAAGGAAAATGGCGTTGAGGAACAATCTATTGGTGCCGTACCAAGAACCCCTAAAATTAGGGTTGTCGGCGAACATGACAACGCGACCTCCCCCCAATTTACTGACCAATAAGGAAGCTGAATGGTTCAGGAACTCCTCGGTATTCTTTTTGGTAATAAACCCATCTATGAGGGCATTTTTGGAATATTGGGCCACCGTAGCATATTCATTTTTACTTGGTTTTAACCAAACGGAATTGTTTTTATAGATGGGAATTTGTTTGTCATGATACCCAAAAGCCAATGGATGGGTTACATCAAGATCAACATTTAGAATAACGCCTCCAACCCTTTCCTTGCCAATATTCTCCGGAGCATCTACATAGGGTTTTCTTTCCGTCACTTTGGAGGAGTCCTTTTCAGACTCCACCAGCTTTTCCTTGACCAGCCCCTTTTCGATTGCCCATTTGGTAGCGGTGCCAATGGTAATTAACGTATTCCCCTTGTTTATCCAGTCTTTTATTTTTTTCTGTTGTTTGTCGTTCAGGTTGTATCGGCCAGAAACCATCACCAGGGCATTGTATTTGTCTAAATTTGCCCTGTCAAAATTGCGCATGGGAATTTTGGTAATGGGCATTTGAACTTTTGTATCCAAGAGGTGCCAGACTTCTCCTGCTTCATAGGAACGCACCCCAGTGCCAATAAGCATGGCAGCTTTGGGTTTGGTGACGGGACTTACATATCTACTTCCAAGATCGATTCCCTTGGTGCTATACCCAGTTTTTACCGAAAATATAGGGACATGATACTTCGTTTGGGCCTTTTGAACCCATTTAAAAACATCCTCAACACTCTTTTTTTGAAGGGAAATAGGAACAACCAAGGCCCCATAATTAAAGACTTTTTCCCCAGCAGTCGTTTTGGCGGTAAACGGTTTAAACGCACTTGAAACCTTAATTTCATTGGTTTGAAGAAAATTCAATACTGCAGGGGCATTGTAATCATCATAATCGATAATATAGGCATAATCTGTTCTTTGAACAGGAACGACATCAACCAAATCCTCCGTTGAAATCACTTTTTCTCCAAGGTCAACACTTGTAACCGGGCGGTATTTCATATTGTAGAAATTGGCCACGGACCAAGCGGAAGCATCATAATACACACTATCCCGATATTTGTTGTAGGTTTCAAAAAAGGTTTGTACCATCCGGTACTGGGGTTGGTTGGTTGGAACTACATAAGAACCATTGGATTTGTAAACATCCACCTTATGCAACAATAGCTTATCAATAAATGCGTTCTCCCGATTTTTATCATAGTCCTCCCTAAATGAATATCCCTTAATGCGACTTTTAGACGCATTCCCTAATGCACTTTTGAAAAAATCCTGTTGATATTTTCTTAGATAGGCTTTGTTTTCAACTGCGGCTTTCACCGTAGTCATACTGGAGACATATTGATTTCTTATGGTAAAGGGAAACGTGATTTCCCCAAAAGCAGTTTTCTGGAGATGCCCTCTTGAACTTGCTTGTTCAAACAATAAGGCAAGTGCTCCTTGGAGATCGGGATAGGAAGAACCGTAACCAGGATACGTACCGTCAAAAACCTCTTTGGTGAAATAAAAAGAACCAATGCTGTCCAAAGCTTGGGCAAAGTAATCCCCGAATAGATTGTTTAAATCCACATAGTTTTCCTTGGGCATAATGGGATCTAGGGACGCATTGTCCTTCATTGGTTCAAAGAAATAAGAACTTTGGGTACCCATTTCGTGAAAATCGGTCACTACATTGGGGTACCATTCATGGTACCATTTCAGTTTCCCTCGACTTTCCGGGTGTATGCCCAACAACCAATCCCTGTTAAGGTCGAACCAATAATGATTGGTCCTACCTCCTGGCCAGTATTCATTGTGTTCGGCGTCTTGGGGGTCTGATACCAGTGGGTTCCCTTGGTACATATTAGCCCATTGCGTATGCCTATCGCGGCCATCTGGATTTAGTGTGGGGTCAATCATTATGACTGATTTGTTGAGATAATTCAATATCTCTGGATTATTGGAGGCAGCAAATGTATATGCAGTCAATAACGCCGCCTCGCAAGTGGAAGGCTCGTTTCCATGAACGCTATACCCTTGTTTAATGAAAATAGGCACTTCATCATAATTGGAAACAGATTTAGCCGGATCGACAAATGCTAGATGATCCTGTTTTATACCTTCCATATTTTGGAGGTTTTCTGGGGAGGAAATGGTCAAAATAATCAGTTTCCTACCCTCATGGGTTTTCCCATACTCATGAATGGAAGCCCTATCCGAAACCTCCGCCAGCTTGGTCATATAAGCGACTATGAGGTCATGCCGGGTATGGCGATCCCCAATATCATACCCCAGGAACTCTGCGGGTGAGGGAATACTTTCATTAAACGGATGGAACTTTTTGTAAAAATAATCTTGAGCGGATAGGCTAGTGCCCAGAAATAGCACTGCCACTACAATTTTTTTGAACATGTATGGGTTTTTGATTGAATTCGTCCCTTTAAAGATAGGGTAAAGCGATTAATCCACCGAACTGAACTCTTCTATCACTTCCTCAAAATTGATTTGATAGTAGGTTCCTTTAGCATCACTGTCCCGAACAATGGTTCCTTTTAATTGTCTTGCCAGGTTATGAATCAATTTTAATCCAAGGGATTTGGTGGTTTTTGGTGTAATATCCTCAGGGAAACCTATGCCATTATCACCCAAATACATTTCATACCTATTGGCTCCTTTTTTAGTAAGGTGAATTTTTATCTCACCCTCAGATGAATCGGGAATGCCATACTTTAAGGCATTGGTCATGGTTTCATTGATAATTAAACCCAGGGGAATTACGGTGTCGATACTTAATCTATAATCGCCGATATCAAGATTGGTGGATACATTGTTATCATTTCCTTTTACGGAACGGATTAAATATTCACATAGCTCTGAAACGTAAGGCTTGAGCTCAATTTTAGAAGTGTAGTCATCCCTTCTGTACAGCATTTCATGTACCATGGACATTGAAACCACCCTGTGCTGGCTACTTTTAATAATCCCTTCTATTTTAGGATCTGCCACCGCCCGTGATTGAAGGCTTAAAAGACTTGATACGGTCTGTAGGTTGTTTTTGACCCTGTGATGCACTTCTTTCAAAAGGGTTTCCTTTTCTTCCAGTTTAGATTCCAGATTGGAATTGGCGTTTTGAAAACGATTGTTTTTCCGAAGGTATAGGCCATTGACTAAAAAAAGGATGGCCAATAGGACCACAAGAATGATTATGGCTGTATGAAAATATCTTGCCCAACAATAAATGGCCAATGCCACTGTGATTGCAGAGGCCAAGTAATTCAAGGATGCTACCAGTTGATTTTTTTTTGAATACCTCTTTTCGGCAGATGGCTCACTCATGGATTAGTGGTTAGGACTAATTCATTGGATACAAAATACCCTAAAACTAGTATTTTGGGGGTGTTCAGGACGTAAAACTAACCATGTTTTATTACATAATCAAAAAAGGCAGCCGAATTCTGGCTGCCTTCATTTATGCATTGTTGATTGTTTTGGAACTATTGATCAATCAATACCCATTCCCCTTTATTGATTAAAGGCTCTGCTTGCTTGTATTTTACGGTCTTGCTTTCCCCAGACATAACGTTTTTAATGGTCACGCGTTCGTTACGTCCAATTTTTGGTCGCTCGCGAACAATGGTTTCCGTCTTTTGAGGGCGTTGGCCTTGGGTCTGACCCGCTGCCCTGTTCTGGGCCGCAAGTTCATCACTGTTTGGAATTTCTTCCTTTGAGGTTCTTAATTTTTCTTTGGGTCTTCTGACGGTTCTTGCTTCCCTAATTTGATTGGTGTTCCCTGAAGGCAATTCCCCTTTGAATAAGAATGAAATGACCTCTTTGTTTACCTTATCAATCATACTTTTGAAAAGTTCGAACGCTTCAAACTTATAGATGAGCAAAGGGTCTTTTTGCTCGTGGACCGCCAATTGAACCGATTGTTTTAATTCGTCCATTTTTCTAAGATGGGTCTTCCAAGAATCATCAATGATTGCTAACGTAATGTTCTTTTCAAAATCGTTGACCAATTGTTTTCCATTACTCTCATAGGCCTGCTTTAGATTGGTAACCACATTTAAGGTCTTGACCCCATCTGTAAAAGGGACGACTATGCGCTCAAACTTATCGGATTGGTTTTCATACACGTTCTTTATGACAGGAAAGGCTGCTTCAGCACTACGTTCCACTTTACTTTGATAGTGGTCATAGGCCACTTTATACACCTTTCCGGCGATATCTTGGAAATTCATGGATTTGAATTCCCCTTCATCGATGGGCGAAGTGATGGAAAAATACTTGATGAGCTCAAATTCAAAGTTTTTGAAATCATCCGCCATTTTGTTGGTCTCCGCAATCACCTCACAGGTGTCATAGACCATGTTGGCAATGTCCACCTTTAATCGTTCCCCTTGCAGGGCATGTCGCCGACGTTTGTAGACCACTTCTCGCTGTGCGTTCATCACATCGTCATATTCCAACAAGCGCTTACGAATACCGAAGTTGTTCTCTTCCACTTTTTTCTGGGCACGTTCAATGGATTTGGTCATCATGGAATGTTGGATGACCTCACCTTCCTCCAATCCCATACGGTCCATCATTTTGGCCACGCGCTCTGAACCAAACAATCGCATAAGGTTGTCTTCAAGGGAAACATAGAATTGTGAACTACCTGGATCACCTTGCCGTCCGGAGCGTCCCCTTAGCTGCCTATCCACCCTTCGGGAGTCATGTCTTTCAGTACCTACAATGGCCAGACCCCCTGCTTTTTTGACTTCGTCACTCAATTTTATATCCGTTCCCCTACCTGCCATGTTGGTAGCAATGGTTACCACCCCGGCATTTCCCGCTTCGGCTACAATATCTGCTTCTTTCTTGTGCAGCTTTGCATTAAGGACATTATGTGTGATCTTTCGTACGCTCAACAATTTGGAAAGTAACTCCGAAATCTCTACCGACGTGGTACCAATTAGAACGGGACGCCCAGCTTTGGAAAGTTCCGTTACCTCTTCGATTATGGCGTTGTACTTTTCGCGCTTTGTCTTGTAAATCAAGTCGTTACGGTCATCCCTTGCAATAGGTCTATTGGTAGGGATTTCTACTACATCCAACTTGTAGATTTCCCAGAATTCACCTGCTTCCGTTACTGCCGTGCCCGTCATCCCTGCCAATTTGTTGTACATTCTAAAATAGTTTTGCAGGGTGATGGTTGCAAAGGTTTGGGTAAGTGCCTCTATCTTTACATTTTCCTTGGCTTCAATGGCTTGGTGCAATCCATCGGAATAACGCCTTCCGTCCATTATGCGTCCGGTTTGCTCGTCCACAATCATGACCTTGTTGTCCATGACCACATATTCCACATCTTTTTCGAAAAGGGTGTAGGCTTTAAGCAATTGGCTCATGGTGTGGATGCGCTCACTTTTAATGGCGAATTCCTTGAAGAGTTCTTCTTTGAGCTCGGCCTCCTTCTCTATGTCGAGTTCTTGTTTTTCGATTTGTGCTATTTCCCCTCCGATATCGGGCATTACAAAGAAGTCCTTGTCCTGTTCACCAGAAATATAGTCGACCCCTTTATCGGTAAGCTCTATTTGATTGTTCTTTTCATCAATGGTAAACAATAGGTCCTCATCCACCTTGGGCATTTCCCTATTGTTGTCCTGCATGTAGAAGTTTTCTGTTTTTTGGAGCAATTGTTTTACCCCTTCCTCGCTCAAAAACTTAATTAACGCCTTGTTTTTTGGCAGTCCCCGATATACGCGAAGCAATAGGAATCCCCCTTCTTTGGTATCCCCCTCCTTAATCAACTTCTTGGCTTCCGCCAATACGCCGGTAAGGTGCTGCCTTTGCTTTTGAACAATGTCCGCTACTTTAGGCCGAAGTTCGTTGAATTCGTGTCGGTCCCCTTCGGGTACGGGCCCTGAAATGATCAATGGCGTTCTCGCATCATCGATCAATACGGAGTCCACCTCATCCACAATGGCATAATGGTGTGGTCGTTGAACCAAATCCTTAGGGGTATGGGCCATATTATCACGCAGGTAGTCAAAACCAAATTCGTTGTTTGTACCGTAGGTAATATCTGCATTGTAGGCCTTCCTTCGACCATCTGAATTGGGTTGGTGCTTATCGATACAGTCCACGGAAAGTCCATGGAACTCAAAAATAGGTCCCATCCATGCACTATCCCTTTTGGCCAGGTAATCGTTTACGGTAACTAGATGGGCTCCCTTGCCAGAAAGTGCATTAAGATATAGTGGAAGTGTGGCTACAAGGGTTTTCCCTTCCCCTGTTTGCATCTCGGCAATTTTACCTTGGTGCAAGGCAATACCGCCAATCAACTGCACGTCATAATGGACCATATCCCAAGTTACTTCCTTTCCAGCGGCGTCCCAAGAGTTCTGCCAAATGGCATTATCTCCTTCTAAAGCCACATAATCGGCGTTCCCAGAAAGCGCACGATCAAACTCCGTTGCGGCTACTTTTAGGGTCGTATTGCTGGCAAAACGTTTTGCTGTCTCTTTTACTACAGCGAAAGCTTCTGGAAGAATTTCATTGAGGGTATCCTCGGAAATTTTGTACGCTTCTTCATCCAGTTTGTCGATTTCGGCGTAGATTTCCTCATTGCGATCAATATCATTGGAATTTTCCACTTCTTGCCGCAGGTCCTCAATTTTTTTATTGATGGAAGCACAGTTTTCTTGGATTTTATGCTTGAAGTCCACCGTTTTTTGTCGAAGTTCATCATGGGACAAACCTTCCAATTCCGTTTCGAAGGACGTTATCGTCTTGACCAAAGGTTGCAGTGCCTTTACATCTTTTTCGGATTTATCGCCGACAAAAACCTTTAATACAGAGTTTATAATGCTCATGGGAGTTCTTTCCTAACTGTTGTCAAAAGCCGTTCCGAAGTGAAAACGGCAAAAATGTTTTGATTGGGCTGTCAAAATTACACAAAAAAAGCCTCGGTAAAGAGGCTTTGATATGTTGTTAACAGGGTCTTCTTAGTATTCATCCTCGTTCCAGAGGTAGTCTTCCTCAGTAGGATAATCCGGCCAAATCTCTTCGATGGATTCGTAGATTTCCCCACCTTCTTCCTCCATGGATTGCAAGTTTTCCACAACTTCCAATGGAGCTCCAGTACGAATGGCATAGTCTATCAATTCGTCTTTGGTGGCTGGCCATGGCGCATCACTCAAATAGGAGGCTAATTCTAATGTCCAGTACATAGCAATGGTTTGATTTTAAAATTTTTGCAAAAATAGTTTTTCAACGCAATCTGCCAAGTAAAAACTCAGATAATTCCAATTTATTTTCAGGAGTTCATTTTTGAGTGAAAAAAATCAAGAAAAATCAATCCAATTTCTCTGGAATCCATTTCACCTCCTTGGCATTCAAGTCCTTTGACAATTTTCGTGCCAGGACAAACAGATAATCCGAAAGACGGTTAATATAAGCCAATACCGTATCTGGCAATGGCGCCTCATCGTGTAGGAGTGCTATCATTCGTTCCGTTCTCCTGCAAATGGTCCTTGCTACATGACAGTATGACACCGTAGTATGGCCGCCTGGAAGAATAAAATGGGTCATAGGGGGGAGCTCAGCATTCATGGTATCAATTTCTTGTTCCAGCAATTTGCTGTCCGCTTCGTTGATCCTTGGAATTTTTAAACGGTTGTCTTTGGTAGGCTCCGTAGCCAATATTGCTCCAAGCGTGAAAAGCTTATCCTGAATTTGGGTCAGTATGTGTTGATAATGGGCATCGATTTTTTGATCACGTATCAGTCCCAGCCATGAGTTAAGCTCGTCCAATGTACCATAACTCTCAATACGAATATGGTGCTTGGGAACCCGTTTGCCCGTAAAGAGGGCTGTTGTCCCCTTATCCCCGGTTTTGGTGTAAATTTTCAATTACAATAAATAAGTACGAAGATAAGTTTGATTATGGAACTATTCAAGGTAATGGGTAGTAACTGTTTTGTCTTTCTTAAAAGGGGGCATTCTTGGTATAGGACTTTTCCTTGCCAAAAAACCGTGAACTTCTTTTTCGAATCCTGCTCCTTTGTGTAAATATCCCTGCAACAACAAAAAGCAAGCATACTGCACCTATAATCAAAGATAGTTCTAATATCAAGGTATATTTAGAGGGCTCCATTCCTCTCGATTTTCTTAAAGATACAAAATTTGAAATTTTTTGCCGCTACGCACTACCTGCTATTCTTCATGCCTGCGTTTCCCTTCCATAAATTTTCTGGACTTACGCCTTTTGTTGTTACGCTTGTTTGTGAACAACACTACAAAATAGATAAGGGCCAATACTCCCAGGATAATATAGACGGTATAATTCATTTGTTGATCCAATTCTTTCTTAAAATTACTTTATTACAATCGAATGGTAAAATGCTCTTTGACCTGCTCTTTTCTATTAAAAAGTAATCCAATCGAGTACGCATCGATGCTTACGGTAATCTTGGGATGCGAGATGGCCTTATTCCATTCGTTCCAGTTGTTCCTCAAATTTTGAATTACAAATAAGGTGTTGTTATGGATTTTTCCAGCAGCCATCATTTCCAAAACCAAAGCAAGAGTAAAATTTTTGAAAACTACGATATCCAATGGCAAAACACCGTGATTTAATCCAGAAAGCTGGTTTCCAATGAAGGTTTTGAGGAACTTATCTTCAATTTGAATGTTTTTGAATTCGAAATACGAAATACTTTTTAGAAGTATGTTTTCTACCTTGTTCCTTGATAATTTAGGCTTAGCATAAAGGCATTTGGTCAGGTAGTTGTAAACAAAAGGGGAGTGCACCCCATGGTGGTTGGTGGACTTCAATAAGAATTTTAGGTAAGGGACCATAGGCTAACCTTCGGCAATTGACGACAGTTTAAACCAGCGTTCCGTTTTAAGCTCCAATTCGTTTTCCAATTCGCCCAAATCAATGGAAAGTTGATCGATGTCTTCACCCAATAGTCCATAATCAGTAAATCGCTGTTGCAAATGCTCCTTTTCTTTTTCCAGTTGTTGGATTTCCTTTTCCAGTTGTTTGAGTTCCTTTCGTTCCAAATACGAGAGTTTGGGACCATCGTTTTTCGCTTTCCACTGTTTTTTTTCGGACTTTTGGGTACCTTTTAATTCTCGTTCTTCTTCAAGTTTACTTGATTCGTAGATGCTATAGTCCGAATAGTTTCCTGGAAAATCTTCAATTGCCCCATTTCCCTTGAATATAAAAAGATGGTCCACGATTTTATCCATAAAATAACGGTCATGCGATACCACGATCAAACATCCGGGAAAATCCAAAAGAAAATTTTCCAAAACATTGAGGGTAACAATGTCCAGGTCGTTGGTCGGTTCGTCCAAGATTAGGAAATTGGGGTTTTGAATAAGGACCGTACATAAATACAGTCGTTTCCGTTCACCACCGCTTAGTTTTTCAACAAAATCGTACTGCTTTTTACGGTCAAAAAGGAAGCGTTCCAAAAGTTGTTGGGCTGAGATTTGCCTTCCCTTCTTCAATGGAATGTAATCCCCGAATTCCCGTATGACCTCAATCACCTTTTGGCCCTCTTTCACTGGAATCCCCCTTTGGGTATAATACCCAAATTTTATGGTATCGCCCACGACTATTTTTCCACCATCTACGGGTTCCCTCCCTGTAAGGAGGTTCAGAAAAGTGGATTTTCCCGTGCCATTTTTCCCTATAATCCCTAAGCGTTCCCCTTTGGTAAAACTATAATCAAATTTATTGAGGATGTCCTGTTCCCCATACGACTTTTTCAAGCTATGGAGTTCTACAATTTTGCTGCCCAAGCGTTCCATGTTCAACTCCAACTGCACTTGATGTTCCTTTCTACGTTGGTGCGCCAAAGCCTTTATTTGGTGGAAATCGTCAATTCTGGATTTTGATTTGGTGGTACGGGCCTTGGGTTGTCTTCGCATCCAATCCAGTTCCTTTTTGTAAAGGATTTTGTTTTTGTGGTGCTCCACTTGTTCCCTTTCCAACCTGGCATCCCTCTTTTCCAAATAGTAGCTGTAATTTCCTTTATAGCTCAGAATGGTGTTGTTTTCAAGTTCCAATATTTCATTGCAGACCCGTTCTAAAAAATAACGGTCATGGGTCACCATGAAAAGGGTAATATTTTCTTTCCTGAAAAATGATTCGAGCCACTCTATCATCTCTAAATCCAAGTGATTGGTGGGTTCGTCCAAAATCAATAAATCCGGTTCGTTTATAAGGGCATTGGCCAATGCCAGACGTTTCTTCTTCCCCCCGGATAGGGTACGTACTTTTTGTTGTAGATCTGATAAGTTAAGCTTAAAAAGAATCTGTTTGTATTGGGTTTCAAAATCCCAGGCGTTAAAACGTTCCATTGCCTCAAAGGCTTTCTGATAGCCTTCTTGGTCTTCGGGATGCTGCAAGGCAGTATCATACTTTGAGATAACTTGAAGTATCTCATTGCCCGATGCAAAAATGGTCTGTTCAACAGTAAGGTCGGGATTTAGGTCAGGCTCTTGGGGAAGAAAGGAGATTCTAATATTCTTCCTCTTGATCACTTGGCCCCTTTCAGGTAGGTCAAGTCCTGCCATAATATTAAGAATGGAGGTCTTCCCACTGCCGTTTTTGGCAATTAAAGCAATTTTCTGGTCTTTATTGATGCCAAATGAAATATCCGAGAATAGTGCTAGCTCCCCATAGGATTTGGAAATGTTTTCTACGGTTAGGTAATTCATTTGAAAGATTTATGCCTGCTTCAGGAGTAAAAAGTAGCGCGATGACAAAACTAGAATTAAAGGTACATTTAATGGGGACAATACTTGGATCCCAAAAACCCAAAAAATAAAGATGAGCCCAATACAGGCAAATGCCACCCAAAGGTATTTTTTCAACCATTTTAAGTTATCCGGTCTACCCAGAAGGTAGAATGCCACAATCAGATTTGATGGCAGAAGCCATAGAAAGTTAAAGTTGTTATGGGTCACCACATGGTCAGTTGCCAACCAAAGCAATAAAATTCCCACTCCAGTAATCCCAGAAATAAAGAACAGTGAAAAGTCCAGCCAGCGGTGCCTTGTTCCGTGTTTTACATCCAAGTAGGTGATTATTAGGACGAAGCATAGCAGCAGTAATAACCAAAAAAGTGGGGAAAGCGTAAACACAGATTGGTAGTCGGATTCGGGGTAGTTCAAAATGGTACGTTCCCTTTTTACCAAAGGTCGGCCGTTTTTGGTGGTATTTTGGAATTGCCACATGGCATAGTACGGTTGAAACATATGTTCTTCAACATTGGCGATCCTATCCGTAATTCCACCAAAGGCCAATTCTATTCCAAAAGACCCCCAAGAATTTAGGGAAATACGCTCCCTAACCAATTCCCTAAAGGTGAAAGGTTCTTTTAAATGGCTTCCGTTAAATACAATACTATCTTTAAGCTGCTCTTGCAATATGACCCCGGTAATGTTGGAACAATTATTGAACAAAGGGTCATATAAATAGTCACGATTTTCGGGACGATAGTTATTTTCAAAAAATCGAAAAAGCAGGTTGACTTCTTCTGGCGTTAAGTCCAGAATCTGTTCTTTTACCCAGCGTTTTTCATACTCATATTCAAATAAAAAGCGGTCAAAGGTCCTTCTGCTCAAGGAATAGATGAGCTTGCCCTTGGCAAA
>JBCDBE010000087.1:0-15517 GCA_039184365.1 Bacteroidota bacterium
CCGCTAAAAGCGGGTTTAACAGCGTGTTTCTTTTCCATTAATTTTCAATAACCGTATTCGCATATCCACCTTTGGGTTGGTTATTGTATTCATTGACCAATTCCAATAAAGCCTCCATAAATGGGGTATCACAGTTGGATGCAAAGGTCGAGGGTCTTTGAAACTGAACCCTAAATTCATAATCCCCGTTGAGATATTTGTCATCAATTTCAGGTTTGTCACCAATATAATTCTTCAAATTCACGTTTCTAATGTTACGGGGATTCTTGTCCTTATCCTTTTGAACCAATACTTCAAAGTTATTGGTGATGAACTCGAGGTGTTCATCCCCCCCTTCCAACTTGGAATCCATTACCGGTTTGTGGATAAACCCATTTTGGGTGCGGTAGAATTTTCTAAACACGGTAATATCACCGTCGGCAACTACTTCAAGCATAAAGCGTTTTGGCAAAATTCCCACTTTCGTTGTTGCTGAAAGATTCACGTATTTTACCTGACGGAATTCACGACCATTGTCAAGCACAAAGCCTCTAATATGTTTCACTTTGTACTTTTCCATTGCTTTTTTCTTAATGCGCTTTCCCTTTTTATATTTTTTAAAGGCTTTCTCACCGATGGTAATGATGTTTCCTTGCTGAAAGTTGTGGGGATTGCAATTATCAATAAAAATATAAGCCTCCTTGGTCTTTCCGTTTTTAAGGGTAAGGGTCCCCTTGTGATAATCCGCACAGGTTGCAGGCAGATGGTCCAATGGGTTTGCGTTGGTCACAAGACCAACAAAAAGTAATACGATGAATGTTAACGATTTAGAAGTCATAGTTCAATGTTTGGGGTTAGGAACTATAACTTAAAAAATTGTTGTTTAGTATGTTAGCATCGTATTAGGAGGGGTGGTCACTGCCAAACCCGTTCTAAAAAGGAGATGAAGTTTTTACTTAAAATTCGGTCTGCATCAAAACGGGAATAGCCTCTTTTTTCTAACAACGGTGGTAGTTTTTGTAAATCGGCAATGGTATCGAGGTCGTAGGGAGACTGTTCTTTTCCAAAGGCACCGTCCAAATCGGTGCCGATACCCACATGGTCGCAAGTACCGGCCAATTGACAAATATGGTCCATGTTGTCCAGCGCTCGTTCTAGACTGACTCCCATCCCCTTAGGGGTAGAAATCCCTCTTTGCCAGTTGGGTACGAGCATCCAAGCGTCCAAGGCTACCCCTATGATACCCCTCCGATCAATAATCTCTTTAATTTGTTCATCAGAAAACTGGCGGTTATGATTCACTAGAGCACGACAGTTGTTATGACTGGCCCAAACCGGGCCGGAATAGATATCCATCGCTTCCCAAAAACAGGTGTCACTTAAATGGGTGACATCCAAAATCAACCCGAGCTCTTCAATTTTTTTGATAAGTTCTCGTCCTTTTTTGCCCAACGGACCATCAGAGTCGGTTCCATAGGCATAGGTGCCAGGACCATAATGTGCTGGGCCAATGGCTCGGAGACCACCTTCATAGGCCCGTTCCAAATAGCCCATATCAATAATGGAATCGGCACCTTCAAGGCTTAAAATATAACCGATGGGTGTAGTTTCGGTGTCTTTCTTCCAGTTATCCAAATGCTCCCTTAAACCCTGCAAATTGTTGATTTGCACCATTTCACCACAAGCTTCCATGGTTTTGTACCATTCCAATTGGGCTTGGGTCTGTGCCCATGCCTGTTCAGGGGAATGCCATCCTGGCAAATTGCTTCCCCTTTTAACGTAACGGGCAATTTGGGTAGCCACGCAAAGGCCAATATTTCCCTTGCGCATCCCAGGAAGCGAAACGGTGTTGTTGCAGCGGTCCGGTTTATCGTTCATCCCTTCTTCCAATTGCCTAATTTCATGTACGGGCAATCGCAAATCGCGATTCCATTCCATAGCATTCATCGAAAGATCCAGATGGGCATCAAAAATAAAAGGACGGTCCATCAAAAGGAGATTTTATGGTCGCGAGCCGCTACTTTCCAGCTACCGATTACTTGGTGGTCGATTACAGTGCTGACTTGGGGATATTTTGCCACAGTGGGACAAACATGCATGGGAACCGCATAAAATATCTCCCCTATTTCATGTTTTTCTGGATGCTGTGGAGCAACAACAAAATGCTCTTCACTCTGCCCCAATTGTTGAAAGTCCTTGGTATTCAGAAACTCCATCCTGGGAAAAGGCATTTCTGATGCTAGGGCCTTATGGCCCAAATCCAAGCAGAACCGATCCTTCTTGGGCTTACTTATCAATCGTGTCATCAAAACAGCAGCATATTGAAAATCCATATCAGGGAATTTGGAACCGTACCCAGCATCCCATAATAGTGCCGTACCTGGGGAAAGTACAACATCATCGCGATGGGCATGAGCGGGAAAGGTCGGTGAACCCCCAACGACTACTGAACTTACTTTTACCCCTTTATCTTCCAATTTTTCCTTAAGTTCAAAAACGGGTTGTAAGGCAGCTGAACAGGCATTTTTGCGTTCCTCCAAATCGGGGATTCGTAAATGGCCGTCATAGATATGAAATCCTTTGGCATTTAGAAAAGAAGAATGCTCAATGGCCATAAACAGTTCAATAACCTTAGGACCGGGTACCATCCCTGTTCTGTTCATTCCATTGTTGATATCGATAAAAATCCCCAAGTCCAAATTTCTATTTTGGGCTTCCTTGGCGATGTCATTTAGGGACTTAAGGTTATCCACCAAGCATGAAAAATCCAAATCGGGATATTGGGATGCCAAATTAAAAAATCTGGAAATATTAGGTCCAACGGGCTGCATGGCCAATAGGATATCCTTGGCTCCGGTGTTTGCCAACAGTTCCGCCTCTGCAATCGTTGCACATTTGAATTTATTGATCCCATGCTTCAACTGCATTTGGATCACCTCGGCCATTTTATAGGTTTTCACATGGGGTCGAAGCCTCCTTGGTCCACCGGCAATACGAAGCATTTCCTGTATATTATGTTCAATACGTTCCGGATATACCAACAATGCTGGGGTATTGATCGTCTCCACATTATCAACTACAAACCAATCTTTATTTGCCATTAGGGATGCAATTCAAAATGGGCTTCTATTTCCACTAAAATTCCCTTTGGGAGCATCATTCCCACGGCACTGCGGACACCAATACCATTTTCCTTTCCAAATACATCGGCCATCAACTCGCTAAAACCGTTAATGACATAAGGATGTTCCTCAAAATCCGGAGTGCAGTTGACCATACCCAAAACTTTCACCACCCTTTTGATTTGGTCCAAATCACCAAAATGGGACTTGATGGTTGAAAGCATCGTAAGTCCTACCTGCCGAGCAGCTGATTTTCCCCCGTCATTATCCACATCGTGCCCAACCCTTCCGACCATCAGACTTCCATCCAAACGCACAGGTCCTTGCCCTGAAACGTACAAAAGATGGTCTACCACCAAAATGGGGCGATATACTCCAGCGGGTGGTGGCGCGGGAGGTAATTCCAGGCCCAATTCCTTAATTCTATGTTCTATTGTAGTTTTCATATGGTGTTTATATCAATTGACTTAAAACCAAAGTGCCCAAAAGCCCCATAATGCCCACGAGCGTCTCCATGACCGTCCACGTTCGCAACGTCTGCTTCACCGACAGATTAAAGTATTCCTTGAACAACCAAAAGCCAGAATCATTGACGTGGGACAACATCAAACTGCCGGAACCAATGGCTAGGACCAAAAGTTCAGCACTTACTCCTTCGCTATTTGCCAAAGGCAAGACAATTCCTGCTGCTGTAAGCCCAGCCACTGTTGCAGAACCTACACAAACGCGTATGGCCGTTGCAATGAGCCATGCCAGTATAATGGGGGAAAAGTTCGAATTCTCCAATAATCCCGCAATATAATCACTGACCCCACTATCAATCAATACCTGCTTGAGCGCTCCGGCACCCCCTATGACCAGGAGAATCATGGTAATACCCACAACACCGTCGACCACGGTAGCCATAACCTCCTGCATTTTCTTTCCCTGCCGAATCCCCAAGGTATAGACGGCAAGCAATACGGCAAGCAACATCGCCATCACGGGATTGCCCAAAAAGATGAAAAACGTCTGTAAAGGTCCTTTAGCTAAAAACTGCTCCGCAGCAATGGCCATAAAAATGAGGACGATAGGAAAGAGGGCTGTAAAAAGACTAATTGCCGTTTTTGGCATTTCGTGGTCTGCCAATATCTGTGGGTTATAAAACTTCGCTAAGGGTTTGGCTTCCACATTCCTTAAGGTCCTTGCGAACAAAGGTCCACCCACAATAATGGCGGGTACGGCCACAATTAGCCCATAAAGTAACGTTTTACCAAAGTCGGCATTGAACATGGTCACGATGGCCGTGGGGGCAGGATGCGGAGGTAGGTAACCATGGGTAACCGATAATGAGGTCAACATGGGCAATCCAACATACAAGAGGGGTAGTCTTGTCGTAGCCGCCACTGTAAACACCAGGGGAACCAAGATCACAAAACCCACCGAATAAAACATGGGAATACCTACAATAAATCCGGTTAGCACTACGGCCCACTGAACATATTTAATACCAAACGTATCCACCAGTTTGGTAGTAATGCGTTGTGCGGCACCAGAATCCGCCACGAGTTTACCCAGCATGGCACCAAGGCCAAGAATAAGCACCAAAAATCCTAGGGTACTTCCAATACCTTTTTGAATGGAATCCACAATAGCCAGTGGTTCCATGCCTTGCAAGAGACCAACGAAAAGACAGACAATGATAAAAGAGAGAAAGGAATTGAGTTTGAATCCGGCAATTAGGGCAAACAATAACAAAATGCCGGCAATTACAATGAGCAAGGTCATGGTTCGGTTGAATGAATTGGCCTTAAAAGTAGCAAAATAAAAAAAGTTGGGTAGGGTCAATTTCCTTATCTTTCCAAAGTGTAACCATTACATGTTTTAGGCCATGAAAAAGTTCTACGATTTCAAAAACTTTAAAGGGGATTTAACGGGTGGTCTTGTTGCCGGGGTGGTGGCCCTTCCTTTGGCACTGGCCTTTGGGGTTCAATCAGGCATGGGAGCCGCCGCTGGGCTCTATGGTGCCATCGCCGTGGGTATTTTTGCAGCACTTTTTGGCGGTACGGAAACACAAGCCAGTGGCCCCACTGGGCCCATGACGGTCGTCTCTGCGGCATTGGTCGCTGGGGCCATTCAAATGAACGGAAGCCTGGATAATGCCATGGGCTTAATTTTGCTGACCTTTTTATTGGGAGGGCTATTTCAAGTGGTTTTTGGATTGTTGAACATCGCTGGATATGTCAAGTACTTTCCCTATCCGGTGGTTTCTGGATTTATGAGTGGGGTTGGACTCATTATTATTATATTGCAATTGTTCCCTTTAGTAGGACTGTCATCACCAAAATCCACGGTGGCCGTTATTCAAGACCTGCCCAGAATGTTTACCGAGGGTAACCTGTATGCCTTGGGATTGGGCCTTTTGACCGTTGCCATTTACTACCTGTTTCCAAAAATCACCAAGGCCATACCCAGTGCGTTGGTGGCCTTGATCGTGGCCTCCTTGGCGAGCTATTTTTTAAAATGGGACGTTCCTGTAATTGGCGAAATTCCTTCAGGACTACCCTCACTTCAAATCAGCACCATGTGGCCCATAGATGCAGGCGCCTATGGCCTCATCATTGAATATGCACTGGTTTTGGCAGTTTTAGGGAGCATTGATTCCCTTCTGACTTCCGTTATAGCGGATAATATGACCAAAACCAAACACAATAGCAATCGAGAATTGATAGGTCAAGGAATCGGAAACATGCTAGCGGCAATCATTGGGGGTATATCTGGTGCCGGGGCTACCAAAGGTACGGTGGTGAACATCAATGCAGGTGGGAAAACCCGTCTTTCGGGAGCTTTACACGGTATTTTCCTGTTAACTGTTTTATTGGGGCTAGGGGCACTGGCCGCCCACATTCCCTTAGCGGTCCTTGCCGGACTTTTGATTCCCATAGGATTTAAGATTATTGATTTTAAAGGACTCAAACACCTTAGGGTCGTACCCCGAGCGGATGCCATTGTGCTTGTTATTGTTTTATTGATTACCACTTTCG
The DNA here is from genome assembly GCA_039184365.1 of Bacteroidota bacterium. Classification (GTDB taxonomy): domain Bacteria; phylum Bacteroidota; class Bacteroidia; order Flavobacteriales; family Flavobacteriaceae; genus Croceivirga. The sequence continues at coordinate 6,125 of JBCDBE010000087.1, forward strand.
GCAGTCTGATCAATGCGGTTGGAATCGGCGTGGCGTTGGCTTCCTTACTTTTCATGAAACAGGCAAGTGATCTGGCAAAGAATGGAATGGAAGTGGGCTCGGTTTCAGATTTTGACGGCTCAAAGCCCTGGCAAGATGAACAGGAATTTTATGAAAAATACAAGGATAAGGTCATCATCAAGCATTTGTACGGTCCCCTTTTTTTTGGATTTACTTCGTATTTCAAGGACGGGATAAAGAACTTGGGCCTGGATACCAAAGCATTGATCATTCGCATGGACCGAGTTCCCTACATCGACCAATCTGGCCTTTATGCGTTGGAGGAGGCCATCTTTGATTTGCGCCAACAAAACGTTGAAGTGATTCTTACAGGACTCCAAGAACAGCCTATAGATCAATTGTCAGCTATTGATTTAATTCCCGATTTAGTCCCTGAGGAAGATATTTTTGAGAAAGTAGACGACGCCTTTGAGTATATCAAACAAAAATTGGGATAGCACTTTTAGAAAAATTTTAGGAGGCCCCTAGATTTCATCATCGTAATTTTGAATAACAGCTGACCAGGGAAAAATAATGATATGAAAATTTCCTCCGTAAAATCCCTTGGATTCTTCTTTTTGATTTCAGGCATCCTTTACGCACAAGATACTTTATACACCTTCCAAAAAGGAGACTATGGCGGTATCGGAAAATGGTTTATGGGTCGTGAAATTGCCTATGTCATGGGTTATCAAGGGATGTCCTGGCTAGAACGCCGGGAACGCGAAGAAGAAGAAAAAACCACCACCCTTCTCCAAAATATGGACATTCAAGAGTCTGACCATATCGCTGATATTGGAGCAGGTTCTGGATACCACGCCTTCAAAATGGCTGAATTGGCAACCAATGGAATCATTTATGCAGTCGATATTCAAAAGGAAATGATTTCAGCCATGAAAATCAAAAAAGAAGCGGGTAATTATGCCAATGTACAACTCATTCAAGGCACAAAAACCGATGTAAACCTTGCGCCCAATAGTTTGGACAAGGTATTGATTGTGGATGTCTATCATGAAATGAGTCATCCTGTGGAGATGATGCAATCCATAAAAAAGGCTTTGAAGCCAAGCGGCGAGGTCTATTTGATTGAATACCGTGGGGAAGACCCTCGGGTGCCCATTAAACGATTGCATAAAATGACGGAAGCACAGGCGGTAAAGGAAATGAACGCCATTGGATTTGAACTAAGGGAAAATATCACCAACCTACCATGGCAACACTGCATGGTGTTTGTAAAATGAAAAAGTTGGGTTTCTCGTCGCTGCGCTCTGTCGAAATGACAATTATTAATACGATGTCATTTCGAACCGAACTCGTGAGCGTGAGAAATCTGATTCCAAATTCAAATGATGAAATCAGGTATTCTATTCGTTTTACTTCTTTTTTACCTTAACATGAACGCCCAAGTACTTTTCGACTCCCAGTCCAATGCAAACCCCAGCAATTGGTATATCGTTGACGATGTGGTCATGGGAGGACGCTCCAAAGGACAATTTGAAATAACCGAAGAAGGCCATACCAAATTTTATGGAAAGGTGTCCCTGGAAAACAATGGGGGCTTTTCTTCCATTCGGTATGGTATTCCAAAAACACAGGTAAAGCCAGAACAAAGTATCAAAGTCCTATTAAAAGGGGATGGCAATCGCTATCAATTCCGGGTAAAAAACCAAAGGAACCAATATTACAGTTACATCGCTACATTTGAGACCAACGGGAACTGGCAAACTTGTGAGTTTCAATTGAAAAATCTCTACCCTACCTTTCGTGGGAGGCGATTGGACCTTCCGAACTTTAGCCATAACAGCCTGGAGGAAATCACTTTTCTTATCGGAAATAAAAAATCCCAGGAATTTGAATTGGTCATTTCAAAAATCGATTTGCTGGATTGAGGCTTTTGGAACCAAAATAACCGGGTTGCCCTAGGGTGGATATTCTTAAAATCCAAACCATCCTAATCCATGATTTCATTACTTTTAATGACTACAAACCAATTCGTGCACACCAAAAAACTATTTCAATTTCCATTTTCCCTGCTTGTTATTTTCTTAGGTCTCGGCGTTCATGGTGTACTAAGGGGTCAGATTTTTGAGCGCCCTTCCTTTGCCTCTGGAAAATTGACGGAATCCTTGGCTTTTGATGGTGCTTTAAATGAGGCCGATTGGAAAAATGCCCCCGTATTGACCGCCTTAAAAACGACGGTTCCCGAAGAAGGCGGAACACCCTCACAAACCACATTGGTTCAAGTGATTGCCAATACTCGAAATGTAGTTATTGGGATTACCTGCAACGATAGCAACCCCGATGGTATCATTCGCTTCTCCAAACTTAGGGATGCCGATATTTCTGAAGAGGACCATGTAAAAGTGGTCATTGACCCCTTTTTGGATGGGCAATCAGGCTACATCTTCGCCATAAATTCCTTAGCCGCCCGATATGATGCTTTGGTTTCCGACCGCGGAGAAGACGAAAATGAAGATTGGGATGCCGTATGGGATGCGAAAACGCAAATCACAGAAAAGGGGTGGACCGCAGAAATCGTGATTCCCATTCAAAGTATCGCCTTCAAAAAAGGCTTATCCAAATGGGGTTTTAATGTAGAACGAAGAATACAGCGCAATTTGGAGACCATTCGCTGGGCCAATGTAAAGCGGGACCAATGGATTGCGCAGACCAGTCGCGCCGGCCTGGTCACTGGACTCCCGGAATTCAATTATGGTGTGGGGGTGAATCTGCGACCCTCGTTGATTGCCAACGCCAATCAAACGGGACCGGACGGTGCCATGGTGGTAGACCCGGACATCAGTTTTGATGCCAACCAACGCATCGGACCCAATGTCTTGGCAACATTTACCGTAAATACGGACTTTGGAGAAACTGAGGTCGATACGCGACAGACCAACTTGACGCGTTTCCCACTCTTCTTTCCTGAGAAGCGTACTTTTTTCTTGGAGGGTTCCGATATTTTTGAATTTGGCTTTGGAACGGGTACCAGCACGGTACTCCCCTTTTTTAGCCGACGTATCGGACTACGGGACAATGTTCAAATTCCAGTGGTTGGGGGTACCAAGCTCAACGGTCGTATTGGAAAGACCGCTTTTGGGGGCCTCGGTATTCGAACTGACGATTTTGATTTGAATGGCGACAACTTTTCGGCCACGAATATGGGGGTCATGCGCGTTCGCCGAAACGTACTTAAGGAAAGTTCCGTAGGATTTATCGCTTCGGCGGGAGATCCTTTGGGTCGGGACGGCAGTTGGATGTCCGGGGCCGATTTTACTTTTCAGACCACGCGTTTCAATGGCGACAAAAACTTTTTGGTTGGAGGTTGGGCCTTGTTCACCGACCGTGATGATTTGACAGGAGATCGTTCTGCCGCGGGATTTAAAATTGACTACCCCAATGATCGATGGGATATCGCAGTGACCTATGCCCATATCGGGGAGGATTTTGACCCTTCGTTGGGTTTTGTGCCAAGACAGGGTGTTAATTTCTATCGCTTTGGGGGCACCTTTGCCCCTCGTCCTAAAATCCTGTGGCTACGCCAAATGTTCCATGAGTTTTTTGTCACCTACATCAATAACATTTCAGGACCTTGGCAATCCTATAGCGTGTTTACCGCACCCATCAACTGGCGGTTGGAAAGCGGTGACCGAATTGAAGGAAACATCAGGCCCGTGGGTGAGAATATTTTAGAACCTTTTGAAATCTCGGATGGGGTCACCATTCCCGTGGGGGAGTACCATTTTATGCGCTACCGCTTGGAAGTGGAATTTGCCCGCAAACGGCGGTTGAGCGGGGAGGCCACCTGGTGGTTCGGTAGTTTTTATGATGGGAATTTGGACGAGTTGGAACTGACCCTCAATTGGAACCCCAGTGCTTTGTTGGCCTTTGAATTCGCTGGATTACACAACCGAGCTAGATTGCCCTTTGGGGATTTTAACCAAACCCTGGCCGGGCTTCGCGTGCGCTTTAATGTGACCTCCAACCTTCAATTGAACAGCTATTTACAATACGATACCGATAGCCGCGTGTTGGGGCTAAATGCGCGCATCCATTGGATATTCTCACCTTTAGGGGATGTCTTTTTGGTCTTTAACAATAATACCTTTAACGGCCTTAACCAACAACCTTGGGAGCTCCAAAACCGACAGATACTACTAAAAGTGCGGTATAATTTTAGGTTGTAGCAACCCGAACTCTGCATCATTTCGAAGGAGCTGTCACATTGAGCGAAGTCCAAGTGAAAGCGACTGAGAAATCTCATTAAAACTTAATACTTCCCCAGTTGCAAATTGCCAATTGTCCAATCTTACTTAAGCTCCCCACTAGTAATAGACTAACGGTAATAAGGGGTATAATTTTAATTTGTTAGGGACAAAATTGCATCTCGATATAAAAATGATTTTCTCTTCTTATTAATTCTAGTGGGAAAGCTATAATTTAGTTGCATGGCAAATACAAACCTATTAGATACGAGCACTATAAGCTTAAGTGATTTGGTTGGAAATGGAAAGATTTATAAAGTTCCTCCTTATCAACGCGATTATTCATGGAAAAAAGACCATTGGGAAGATTTGTGGAATGATATCTTGGCAATCGAATCTTCCGGTATCGTTCACTACATGGGTTCTATCGTGCTTCAAAATATGGGAAACAAGGTTTTTCATGTAATCGATGGACAACAGAGATTCTCTACTCTCACTCTAATTGTATTGGCAGTTATTAACAAGTTAAATCAATTAATTAAAGATGGTGTTGAAGTTGAAGAAAATAAAGAAAGGGTTAATCTATTGTCAAAAAAATTCATAGGCGATAAAGATCCAGCCTCACTTACATATTCATCGAAACTTGAATTAAATGAAAACAACAATAGTTTTTTTCAATCAAACCTCCTAGTTTTTAGGCCTCCAATTAATGTGAATACATTACGCGATTCTGATAAACAGATATGGAACGCTTATCAATTTTTCGTTGAAAAAGTCAATCTACTTTTCATCCAAAATACTGATGGAGCAACCATAGCAAATTTCCTTAATAGACTAATTGCGGAGAAATTAATGTTTATTCAGATTGTCGTTGAAGATGAACTAAGTGCTTACACGGTCTTTGAAACGCTTAATTCTAGAGGGGTTGGATTAACGGTAACTGATTTATTGAAAAATTATTTGTTTTCAATTTCAACACAAGTGGATTTGCCTCATGTTAAAAATAGATGGAAAAGAATAGTGGATGTAATTGGATTAGATAATTTTCCAACCTTTCTTAGGCACTACTGGATTTCGAAATCAAAGCTTATTAGACAAGAATATTTGTTCAAAGCAATAAAAGAAGCAATTACAGATTCGCCTTCCGTAATCTCGTTATTGGATTCTCTCGAGCAAAATGCTCTTTTGTATAATGCATTATCCAATTATGCCGATACATTTTGGGGTGGTAATAGGGATATTAAAAGTAAGGTAAAAGAGCTAACACTATTTAAAGAAAAACAAGCCTACCCATTATTAATTGCAGCACATAACAATCTGAACACGGAAGACTTTGCAAGAGTTCTAAGGCTTGTTACAATAATTACTTTTAGGTATACTGTAATAGCGAAATTACATACTAATTTGAAAGAAGATGTCTACAATAAGGCAGCAATTCAAATCAGTGATAGAACAGCTTCTTCTGTTGCGTCAATTGCTCAACTTATTCGCCCCCTTTATCCAACGGATAATGATTTCCGCAATGATTTTTCCACTAAATCAATTAGTACAAAAAGAGGAAAGAAAATTGTGCGATATATATTATATGCATTGGAAAATCATATCAGTAATACTGATAGAGATTTTGAGGACGATCCGGGCACTATCGAACACATATTACCCGAAAATGGAAATGAAGCTTATTTACAAGCATTTCCGCAAACAATACATGACTCAGTGGTTTATCGATTAGGTAACTACACAATTCTTGAGGATGATAAAAATCGTGATTGTGATTCTAGGCCATTTGACGAAAAAAGGAATATTTATCATACGAGTCAATATGGTTTAACTTCTGGAATGCAATCAAACTCCTGGACCCCACAAACAATGGATTTAAGACAAAATAGACTTGCAGATTATGCATCCTCAATTTGGAGAATTTCCCAATACGACTAGTTATCAAGACTCGTGCGGGTTTAAGTTTCCAACTCGCACCCACCCAAGCCTTAACCAAAAGCACTCACGCTATCAACAAACACCGTTAACAACTCTCATTTTTACCCCCTCGCTGGTGCACGAATTCCTTAGTCTACCTGATCACAAGATACCTTGCTAATCTTTAGCTTGGTATATAACCTTGGCTATCTTTTCCCATGCAAACAATTGGAATTGTGGGTTGCAGGGCATCCTTAAGCATACTAAACCCAAGTCTATAGAAAAAGAAACCATCACTATCAACAACCCCAGTTAAAAACTCTTGGTCCCACAGATTCTAGTTCCTATACATTTTGGTAAATTTGCACTTTCTTAATTCGCCCAATACGCGTTCACTATGATTCACTTTTTTGGCGATGCAGCAACCAAAGTTTTTGCCCTGCAAACCCAACACGACCTGACCCTAGATGACATTAAAAAATTAACGTGGTTGTTCGGTAACCAACCCAAGATAGAAGCGGCGTCATTGGACGCCTTTTTTGTTGGGCCACGGGCCACCATGTTGACCCCTTGGAGTACCAATGCCACAGAAATCACCCAAAACATGGGGATTTCAGGGATTCTGAGAATTGAAGAGTTTTGGGCTGTGGCAAAGGAGCACCAAAACTACGACCCCATGCTCTTTCAAAAGTACAGCAGTCTGGGGCCTGATATCTTTACGATAAACATTGCTCCAGAACCCATTTTGGAAATCGATGATATTGCGGCCTACAACCAGAAAGAGGGCCTGGCCCTTAGCGATGAAGAAGTCGCCTATTTGGACAAACTTTCCAAAGATTTGGGCCGAAAATTGACCGATTCGGAAGTTTTTGGATTCAGTCAGGTGAATTCGGAGCACTGCCGCCATAAGATCTTTAATGGCACCTTTGTCATCGATGGGGAAGAAAAACCGACTTCGCTATTTAAGCTGATTAAGAGGACCTCAGAGGAAAACCCTAATGGCATCGTCTCCGCCTATAAGGACAATGTCGCGTTTATCAAAGGACCAAAAGCGGTTCAGTTTGCTCCTAAACGGGCGGATCAACCGGATTTTTACCAAGAAACCGAATTTAATGCCGTACTCTCCCTAAAAGCGGAAACCCATAATTTCCCCACAACCGTAGAACCCTTTAATGGCGCCGCTACCGGTTCAGGAGGGGAAATCCGCGATCGGTTGGCCGGTGGCAAAGGAAGCTTGCCCTTGGCAGGAACCGCAGTATACATGACGTCCTACTCCCGTCTTGAGGAATCACGCCCATGGGAAAAGGCATTTCCTGAACGGAAATGGTTGTACCAGACCCCAATGGACATTTTGATCAAGGCCAGTAATGGAGCTTCGGATTTTGGGAACAAATTTGGACAACCTTTGATTGCAGGTTCGGTACTCACCTTTGAACATCAAGAGGTCACTGAGGTTACTCCAAGTTCAGTCACTGAGGCTACTCAAAGTGACCAAGAAAAGGTGACTTCGAGTCACCTCAGCCACCAAATAAAATTAGGGTTTGATAAAGTCATCATGCTAGCTGGTGGAATCGGCTACGGAAAAACGGAACAGGCCCTAAAGGACATCCCGAAAAATGGCGATAAAGTGGTGATCCTTGGGGGTGACAATTATCGTATCGGTATGGGAGGGGCGGCAGTTTCCAGCGCCGATACCGGGGAATTTGAATCCGCTATTGAACTGAATGCGGTACAACGTAGCAATCCCGAAATGCAGAAACGGGCGGCCAATGCCATTCGCGGATTGGTGGAAAGTGAAGAAAACCCTATTGTGTCGATTCATGACCATGGTGCCGGGGGCCATTTGAATTGCCTTTCGGAACTGGTAGAGGAAACGGGAGGCCACATTGATTTGGATGCCCTTCCTGTTGGTGACCCCACGCTATCGGCCAAAGAACTGATTGGCAACGAAAGTCAGGAACGAATGGGATTGGTCATGGGCGAAAAGGACATGGACACCCTAAAAAAGATAGCGGAACGCGAACGCTCCCCCCTCTTTGAGGTAGGGGAGGTAACCGGGGACCATCGTTTTACTTTTGAAAGCAAAACCAAGGGGGACAAACCTATGGATGTGGAACTTTCAGCCCTTTTTGGAAGTTCTCCCAGAACCATCATGGAGGATTCGAAGGTAGAAAGTCAATATGAGGATGTCCCATACAGCTTAGAATATTTTCATGAGTATCTGGAACAAGTGCTGCAGTTGGAGGCCGTAGCTTGCAAGGATTGGTTGACCAACAAAGTGGACCGCTGCGTGGGAGGACGAGTGGCCAAGCAACAATGCGCCGGCCCACTCCAATTGCCGCTCAACAATTGTGGGGTGATGGCCTTGGATTTTAAAGGGAAGGAAGGCATCGCTACGAGTATCGGCCACTCCCCTATCTCCGGATTGATTGACCCAATCGCTGGAAGTCGAAACAGTATTGCCGAAGCCTTGACGAATATCATTTGGGCACCCTTGGAAGAGGGCCTGAAATCAGTTTCCCTATCGGCCAACTGGATGTGGCCCTGTCGCAATCCCGGAGAAGACGCCCGATTGTACGATGCTGTGGAGGCGTGCTCCAACTTCGCCATAGAATTGGGTATCAATATCCCTACGGGAAAGGATTCCCTGAGCATGAAACAGAAATACAAGGACCAAGAGGTGATTGCTCCGGGAACGGTCATTATATCCGCTGCTGGGCACTGTTCTGATTTGAAAAAAGTGGTAGAGCCCGTACTTCAAAAAGAGGGTGGGGACATCTACTACCTCAACTTAAGTAAGGACGCCCATAATTTAGGCGGTTCCAGTTTTAACCAAGTCTTGAATGCCGTGGGCAGTGAAGCACCAAGTGTTATCGATTCGGCGTATTTCAAAAAAGCTTTTGATGCCCTCCAACAGGAAATAAAGGCCGGGAATATCGTTTCCGGACATGATGTTGGTTCAGGAGGATTGATCACCACACTCTTGGAAATCTGCTTTGCCGATACGGACTTGGGCGCTGTTATCGATGTAAGTGCATTGGAAGAAGCAGACCCTATAAAACTCCTATTTTCCGAAAATAGTGGTATCGTTTTCCAACCGCGGTCAGAGCGGCGAGGCTGCGGTCGCAAGCTTCGACCGCGGAGCTGATCCGGGAGCTCGGGGTCAATCCGAAGACGGTTGCGAAATGGCCGGAAGCGCGCGACGGTCGACGACACAAGGACGGGACCGACA
>JBCDBE010000088.1:0-15306 GCA_039184365.1 Bacteroidota bacterium
CAATCTAGTATGGTGGGAAGAGCCTACTGCCCCTTATGATTACAACGCCATTAAATCAGTGGTGGAACAGGTCAATATTCCCATAGTTTTTGGCGAGCACGCCTATACCCTTGAACAAATTGAGCACTTGCTTACTTATGGAGGTTCATGGGCAGTGAATCCTGATTTATTAAAGTGTGGTGGATTTACGGCAGGTAAGGAAATAGGAGCGTATTTGAAGAAAAAAAATGTGAAATTGGTCGCGCACAACTCCAGACCTTCTTTGAGCACCGTCTGCATGTTGCATTGGGTCTGCGCCACAGAAATGGCTTCCCTACCACAGGAATTCGCCTTACGGGAAAAAGCACCAAAAGCCTTTGATTGTTTGTCCGGTTTTCCGAAATTCAAAAATGGGCGTCTCTACCTTTCAGATAGACCAGGTCTGGGAGTTGATGTAGACGAAGAACAAGTGCTGGCGTACGATAAAAAGTATACGAAATGAAGGGGGCTTTATTGTTTTTGATGGCCCTCGTTTTCATTCCCTTTTTCGGTCAAAATCCTGAAAGGAAAATTCTTAATGTTTTGGATTATGGGGTGATTCCCGATGGAAAGACCTTGAACACCCAAACCCTTCAAAAAATCATTGATGAAACGATAAATGTGAAAGGAATTCTGGTATTCCCACAAGGAACCTATATTACGGGTGCGCTTCATCTGGGCGCCAATATGACCTTACAGTTGAATGAAGGTGCTACGTTGCTGGCGAGTCCAGATATCAACCATTATCCCGATAATGTGTTTCTTAAAGCTGCTTTTGCCGATAATTTGACCATACAAGGTCGTGGCACTATCAACGGAAATGGAACGGCTTTTTTTGATGCGAATTGGAATTTTACGCAGCGCCCTGAACCGTTTATTGAAATATCGGATTCAAAGAATGTTTCGGTAAAGGGAATTCGCCTTGAAAACAGCCCATCACATACGCTAAAATTTAGTTTTTGTGAGGAGGTTTTGGTGGATGGCATCACCATTAAAAATGACCCTCGAAGTCGAAATACCGATGGCATCGATTTAGTCAACACCCGAAATGTGGAAATTCTTAATTGTTCTATTGCAACGGGTGATGATGCCATTTGTTTAAAGAATACAAGGCATCAAAAAGACTGGATTGATCCCAAGGGCAATCCAAGACCTAAAATCACTGAAAACATTCGAGTGGCTTCCTGTTATTTGGAAAGTGATGATTCGGCTTTGAAACTTGGGACAGGCAGTGGCTATTGTACCCAAAATGTGGTTTTTGAGGATATTACTATTAGAAACACCCGTTATGCGATAGGTTTTTTTATGATGGATGGCGGATTGTACCAAAACATCCTTTTTAAAAATATCAATGTAGAAACAGGTTCTAGACATCCACAGGAATACGGAGTTTTTATGGACATCCACCAACGGAAAAAAGATTCCAAGGTCGGAAAGATTCAGGGGATAACCTTTGAGGATTGCAGCTTTACCACCAAAGGTATATTCTACCTATCGGGTCATCCCGAACAAAACATTAAAGACATTGAATTCAAAAATGTGGACATCAGCTTCACGGACAACTTGAATACGGTGGAATGGCATAAACCCAAAGGCAATAAAAAAATTAAACAATGGGAAACCACTTCAGATTTTACCCGTAAGCGGGGAAAAATTATCATGGCCCACGCCGAAGGAATTCAATTTAACGGTCTGACCATCAAAAAAGCATCTAAAAACTATCCCATTTTTTGGGAACGGAATACCCAAATAGAAACGACCAATCTTTTGATACAATGAAAAAGCACATAGTAGTTTCAATGATGGTTTTGGGTTTTCCATGGTGCTCTTGTGGACAGGATTTACGGCTGGGTTTGGACAAATCATACAAAGCGAAAATTGAAAGTTCCCTCTTGCATGCCATCCATCATGCTGGCAACGTTTGTCTTGACAGAATGGGGAAAGCCCGTGGGGACTATGAGATGATTTCAGGAAGGTGGTATGAGTACGAGCCTGCATGGCACGCAGGTCAATTGATTCAAGGGTTGCTGGAGGCCCATCAGGTGACCCAAAATGAAGATGCCCTCAACTATGCCCGAAAAGCGGGCGACTGGTGGATAAGCCTGCAGTTCCCAGAAGGACATTCATTAGCGGGTTACCTAAATGCCGTGCACGGTGCCAGCGTGGGCGATTTAATCAATACGACTACCATTACGGATGGCACTCCTGGGCTTTTCGACCTTAGTGAAATTACAGGGGACTCAAAATATGCTGAGGTGGCCACTTCGGCTGGCCAATGGATTCTGGATAACCTTTACTTGCCCGAACATCGCCTCAGCTATAACATCGTAGACCCGCAAACCGGAGAGATTTGGAAGGACAAAAGTCCACATGCGCAACATCAAGGCCATCCCATTACCATTAAACAGGTGGCAAGGCCTAATGCTGAGGGTTATCTTTGGAAAGATGTGTTCCACTTTATGGGTGGGGAGCGTTATAAAACCGCTTTTTTAGAACTCTGCGATGGCCTTCTCGATACTCAAAGTGACAACGGGTTTTGGATGGATTTTGAGCCCAACGACCCTAACACCGGTAAAATTCATGCTCGATTCAATACTTGGAATGCCGAGGCACTCATTGAGGCCTACACGCTTACCAAAAAAGAAAAATATCTGCTAGCTGCCCTAAAAACAGGTGAAGGGCTGGCTACAATACAACAAAAAAACGGTGTGATATTTTACCTCAGTTATACCAACGGCAGTGTGGACGACCGATCTCCCTGTGGGTCGGGAACCTCATTTGCAGGAATTCTATGGCTTAGGCTGTTGGAACAGGGCGAGGCCAAGTTCATCCCTAACATCAAAAAGGCTTTGGATTTTACCTTGAAAAACCAGTTTTCTGCAGGTCATAGTGACGGGAACCTAGCAGGAGGATATTATGAAATTAGACAAAAGAGTACATCAAATGGGCAGATGAAACTGATTTTTAGGGATATCGCCACAGCTTTTGGACTCCGCTTTTTAAGTGATATCCATCAATTTGAATTCCAATTAAAATAGATCAAGATGAAACATCAGTGGTTATGCGTATTTCCAAAAGTATTCCTGCTTTCTGTTTTTTCGTTGCTTTTGTTGGGCAATTGTGGCCAAAAAGGGAAGAAAGGATTTACCAAAGATGTTGCCAAAGAGAGGCTGAACCAAGCTTGGGATAGCACCTATGCACAAATAGAAAAAGCCATAACTGCCCCAACGTTTCCAGATACCTTGCTCTCCGTTTCGGATACTTTGGATTTTAGAAATCGATTGAACGATGCCATTGAAAACCTTTCAAATAATGGTGGCGGCACTATTTTGATTGACTCTGGTACATACATGGTAAAAGGAAGTATTTTTTTAAAATCCAATATCCGACTACATCTTCATGAGGGAAGCGAGTTGTTATTTTCCCCTCATCCGTCTGACTATCTTCCTGTGGTGAAATCGCGTTGGGAGGGCACATTTTTAAGGAACTATTCGCCCTTGGTGTATGCAAACGGTGCAGAAAATATCGCCATTACGGGCAAAGGAGGTATCAATGGACAAGCCGAAAAGCACTGGTATGGGTGGAAGCAAAAGCAAGATACGGACAAGAAACTGCTCCGTCAAATGGGGAATGAACAAATACCCTTGAAAAAACGGATGTTTGGGGGCGGGCATTACTTACGGCCTTCAGCCATGGAGTTCATCGGTTGTAAAAACATTCTTCTGGAAGATTTTTCCATCAGGGGATCCCCTTTTTGGACCATTCACCCAGTGTTATCAGAAAACGTTACCATACGTGGCCTGCGGATTGGTGCGGGTACTACAAATGACGATGGTATTGATCCCGAGAGTTGTAAAAATGTCCTCATTGAGAACTGCACCATTAACACCCATGATGATTGTATTGCCATTAAAGCAGGACGCGACCAAGATGGATGGCCCTATCCACCCAGTGAAAACATCATCATCAGAAATAATAGGTTGCATACTGAAGTGGGCAGTGGGTTTTGTATCGGCTCTGAAATGTCTGCCGGGGTGCGTAACGTTTTTGTGGAAAACTGCAAATTGACCCATAGTGGGAAACACGCCTTTCAATTCAAAAGCAATCCAGATAGAGGTGGGTTTATTGAAGCAGTGTATATGCGAAATCTGAATGTTGGCACGGTAAAATATGGATTTGAATTCACTACGGATTACAAAGGTTGGCGCGGCAATAAGTTTTATACCCGATATGAAGGTTTCTATTTTCAGAACATTACCATTGATAGCGCCACGGTAAACTCCATTATGCTAAAAGGCAGACCCGAAATGCCCATTGAAAATGTATTGTTTGAGGAATGCACCATCAACCATTCTCCGGTTCATGAAGAGTGTAAACAGGTGCAAAATATGCTGTTTGTTTCATCTAAAATCAATGGTGAGGCTCTTCCCACTAAAAAGTAACCTATGAAAAAGCTGTTCTGCTTCCTTGTTTTTTCTTTTGGAATTCTTGGAAATATCCTCGCTCAGGAACCCTTGCTGCAAAACGTTTATAATCGACCAACCACCGTATTGAACGGCAATTGGAAATACGTAGTGGACCCCTACGATACCGGTTATCGAAACCACAGAAACTGGATGCCCTTTGACGAAGTTGTATCGACCAAAGCGTCGGCTAAACCCTACTATACGGACAAGGTCATGGAAAACCGTTGGGATAGGGTGGAATATAATTTTAATACCTCGCCCGAGATTGGGGTTCCCGGAGATTGGAACAGTCAGTTTGAGAAATTGGAATATTATGAAGGGGCGATATGGTATCGAACTACCTTTGATTATGACCTTGCGATGGGTAAAGAACTCTATCTTTATTTTGGTGCAGCGAATTATCAGACCGATGTATACCTTAATGGGGAGAAGGTAGGGCAGCATTTGGGCGGTTTTGATCCTTTTAATTTCAACATTGCCAAAATGCTGAAGCCCAAGGGAAATTCTTTGGTGGTCCGTGTAGATAATAGAAGGGAAAAACACCGTGTACCCAATTACACTACGGATTGGTGGAACTATGGGGGCATTACCAGGGACGTCAAACTGGTAGAGGTGCCCAAAACCCATATTCAGGATTACAAAATTCAGCTTGACCCCAAAAATCCATCTAAAATCAAAGGGTATATAAAGGTTGCGAACGGTAATGGTAAAAAAGTTGCCGTTTCCATTCATGAGGCAAACATTTACAAAGAACTGATTCTTGATGTTGATGGTTTTGCAATACTGGAAATTCCTGTCAAAAAACTCAAAAAATGGTATCCTGAAAGACCAAAATTGTATGAAGTAACCCTAAAAACCCAAGAAGATGAGCTTGTTGATCATATTGGGTTCAGAACCATAGAAACCAAGGGATCGGATATTCTGCTCAATGGGCAATCCCTATTTCTAAGGGGAATAAGCCTGCATGAAGAAAATCCATTGCGAGCAGGCCGCGCAAGAAGCATGGAAGATGCCAAAATGCTATTGGGTTGGGCCAAAGAACTCAATTGCAATTTCGTGCGTCTGGCCCATTACCCGCATAACGAAAATATGCCCAGGTTAGCAGACAAAATGGGGTTATTGCTATGGGAAGAAATTCCCGTGTATTGGGGCATCGATTACGAAAACCCAATTGCCTTTAATCAAGCCAAATCGCAATTGGAAACCTTGATACATCGTGATAAAAACAGGGCTAGTGTTATCATTTGGTCCGTGGCCAATGAGACCCCGGAGGTACTCTCTCGACTACGGTTTTTAAGGGATTTAAAGGAAATAGCCTTGTCCATTGATGATACCCGCTTTGTGAGTGCTGCACTGGAACGAGACGAAAAAAGTACGGCAAATACTGTAAAAATCCCAGATCCCTTTGCCGAAGATGTGGATATCATTAGCTGTAATGAATACATTGGATGGTACTCTGGATTGCCCGAACGGTGCAACGAGATTACTTGGGACCTTCCCAAGAACAAACCCTTTCTTGTAAGTGAATTCGGCGGTGGGGCTTTGTACAATCATCATGGGGACAAACTCACTCGTTGGACAGAGGAATATCAAAAATGCCTCTATGAAGAACAGTTAAAAATGCTAAAAAGGATACCCACGCTTAGGGGTATGACCCCATGGATTTTGGTCGATTTTCGTTCACCAAGAAGAAATCTGCCCCGTATTCAAGATGGATGGAACCGAAAGGGACTTATTTCAAATGGAGGGTTTAAAAAACAGGCCTTCTTTGTTCTGAAAACCTTTTATGACAAAATGAAAAAACAATATCCTTATGCCATAAGGGATTAGGTAGCTGGATGCATTTTACTTAGGGCAAATTCCAGCCCCCGGAGTTCTGCCAGCCCCTTCAATCGTCCAATACCGGTATAACCGGGATTGGTTTTTTTGATATGGTCATCAAGTATCTGATGCCCGTGGTCGGGACGCATGGGCAAGGACACCTTTCTATACTGCTGAATGGCAAACAGGGCTTTGACTACTTCAAACATGGGGACATCCCCTTCAAGGTGATTTGCTTCATGAAAGTTGCCACGTGCATCCCGCTCGGTACTGCGTAAATGCACAAAATGAATACGCTCCCTGAACTGGGCTATCATCTTAAGTAAATCATTATCGGCACGTACCCCGAAAGAACCTGTACAGAAAGTCAATCCATTAGTGGGACTTGGGGTTTCTTCAAAAATCCGATGTACATCCTTTGCGGTGCTCACCACTCTGGGCAAACCGAATATGGGAAAGGGAGGGTCGTCTGGATGGATGGCCATTTTGATTCCTACTTCGTCGCAAACGGGTATTATGGCATCCAAAAATAGTTTTAGATGAAGTGCCAAACGGTTTGCGTCAATATTGTTGTAACGGTTCAATTGTGTTTTAAACTGCTCCAACGTATAACCTCCTTCGCTACCGGGGAGTCCAGCAAGAATGGTTTCGGTCAATGTAAGGATTTCTTTTTCAGTTGTATTGTTAAGATAGGTTTGGGCAGCGGCAAGTTCTTCATCGGCATATTCTTTTTTGGCTTCAGGTCTTTCCAGTACAAAACAATCAAAGGCAATATAGGCTGCCTTTTCGAACCGTAGGGCTTTGGCACCCGAAAGTAGCTTAAAAGACAAATCAGTGCGGGTCCAATCCAATACGGGCATAAAATTGTAGCAGACTGTTTGAATACCGCATTGCGCTAAGTTTCGGAGGCAAGTTTTGTAGTTTTCAATGGAGGTTTCAAATTGTCCAGTTCGGGTCTTGATATCCTCATGCACGGGCACGCTCTCCACCACTGACCATTCCAGTCCAGCCCCTTCAATTTCCATCTTCCTTCTTTTGATTTCCTCCAAAGACCAGATTTCTCCATTGGGGATATGGTGCAGTGCACTTACAATACCACTGGCCCCCGCTTGTCTGATGTCATCAAGGGTCACAGGGTCATTTGGGCCATACCATCGCATGGTTTGGGTGAATCGCTTCATTTTAGTAGTATTCGCTTCATACAATACTCCTTACATTTTCATTAGCAACCCTTACACTCCTGAATAACATCCAAATCCACCATCAATGGCCATTGTAGTACCTGTTACGAATTTTGAGGCATCACTACAGAGGTAATGTACGGCACCAAAGAGCTCTTCGGGAGCACCAAAACGTCCCATGGGGGTATTGGAAATGATTTGGTTACCCCTGCTGGTCAAGGAACCGTCCTCTTGGGTCAATAGATTTTTATTTTGAGTGGTCAGGAAAAACCCCGGAGCAATGGCATTGACCCGGAGTCCTTCCCCATGTTTTTGGGCAAACTCCACGGCCAGCCACTTGGTCAGGTTGTCGATGGCCGCTTTCGATGAAGAATAGCCCATTACACGAGTAAGTGGTCGTTCTGCGGACATGCTCGATATGTTGATAATACTTCCTTTGTTTTTATTTGAAAAAAGGGGAAGAAATATTTTGATGGGCAAATAGGTGCCAATGTAATTCAGGTCAATGATTTGCCTAAGGGCCTCGGTATCACTGTCCAGTAAGGTTTTATCTGGTGCAATGGTAGCTCCCGGTATGTTTCCTCCAGCAGCATTAATGAGTCCGTCCATACCTTGAAATCGCTCTTCGATATTCTTTTGGACGGATTGCAATTGCGATTCGTCGGTAACATCGGCGACTAAGGTAAAAGCTTTTCCGTCCAAAAATTCAATTCTTTCCTGTAGTTTTTTGGCAGCGTTGGCCTTTCGGGCCAAAAGCCCAACCTGTGCTCCATTTTGGGCCAAATAGGTTGCTATGGAAGAACCGAGAACGCCTGTTGCCCCTGTAATGAGGATGACCTTATCCTTGATATCAAACAAATTGTGCATGTTGTTGGGTTTTAAAGCGAAATACCGCGTTTCCAAGGTATAAAATCATCCTGACCTAATTGTTGGGCCTTGGTTTTTATCCGTCCGCTGGCCACTTCAATAATGAAATCAAGTAATTCTTCTCCCATTTGAACAATCGTTTTTTCTCCGGTAATGATTCCGCCGGCATTTATATCAATAATGTCGGGCATACGCTTGGCCAATGTGTTGTTGGAAGAAATTTTAATAACAGGAACAATGGGGTTACCTGTGGGGGTGCCCAGTCCTGTGGTAAACAATATAATATTTGCCCCTGAGCCAGCTAAAGCTGTGGTGCTCTCAACATCATTGCCGGGGGTACATAGCAGACTTAAACCAGGTTGGATAGCATATTCCGCATAGTCCAATACGTCTACAATGTGGGAGGTACCGCCTTTTTTTGCCGCTCCAGCACTTTTCATGGCGTCGGTGATAAGACCGTCCCTAATGTTGCCAGGGCTTGGATTCATATCAAAACCAGAACCTACAGCTATCGCTGCATCCGAATAGGATTGCATCAACTTTACGAATTTATCGGCAGCGGTATGGTTGACACAGCGATTGATGAGCTCTTGCTCAACACCACAGAGTTCCGGAAATTCTGCCAACATGGTCTTACCTCCCAAGGCTACCACTAAATCCGAGGCATGGCCAACGGAAGGGTTGGCCGAAATCCCGGAAAATCCATCAGAACCTCCACATTCCAATCCTAGGGTCAATTGACTTAACGGTGTAGGTTGACGTTTGTTTTTATTGGCTTGGACCAGTCCTTCAAAAGTTTTCTGAATGGCTTGGGTCAACAGAACTTCTTCCTTGCCTTCCTGTTGTTGATCAAAAATGTAAAGGGGTTTATCAAAATTCGGATTTAGTTGATTCAGTTTTTCTTGAAGGATAAGAATTTGGGCTTTTTGGCAGCCCAGGCTTAAGACGGTACCACCTACCACATTGGGATGATTTAGATATCCTGCAATTAGGGCACAGAGCATATCCGAATCTTGCCGTATACCTCCACAGCCACCCTGGTGGGTCAAAAACTTGATGCCATCAACATTGGGAAATAGGGGAGACCCATGACTTACCTCTTCCTGAAGATCGATACTGAGCGAGGGAGGATTTCCGCTTCGATGACTATCCACTAAACTCCGCACCAATAGTTTGTAAGGATTGGATGTTACAAATCCCAGTTCTTCCAAGAAAGCATCCTTCATTACTGTTACATTGCGGTTTTCGCAAAATACCAGAGGAATCACTACCCAGTAATTTGCCGTTCCAACTTGCCCGTCATTACGATGAAATCCGTCAAAAGTCCTTCCTTCAAATCTTGAAAAGTCTGGCTTTTTCCATTCCAATGGTGCTTTTCGTCCGCTCAGGTTTTCGGTTTTATGGGTGATGTTGTCCACGCTTAATACCTGTCCTGCCCTCAAGAATTGATTGGCAACACCCACGGTGCTCCCATACAGTACAATGGAATCCCCTCTATTTATATCGTTGGCCAAAAATTTGTGTTTGGCCGATACGTCGTCCAAAAGGAAGAAACGATACCCGTTAAGAGCGATGGGAGTTCCTTTCTTAAGATTTACCAGTGCAACAATGGCGTTATCCCCCTCGTGAATTTTTAGGAATTGACGTTCCATATCAATTAAAATTGCTATTATTGTGCAATCGATTGCACAAAGAAATGAAAAATCTTTGGATTATAGCATTATCTTACAATGTAATCTCTTGATGGGATGGTTATTCATGGATATACGAATATTTACATTTTACTATGAAAAAAGTGGTCACTTTTGGTGAGATCATGTTGCGTTTGGCACCTCCTGGTTTTTTACGCTTCTCACAAGCCCATAGCTTTGAAGTTGTGTATGGCGGAGGCGAATCGAACGTTGCGGTATCCTTGGCCAACTTCGGGGTCCCGGTGGATTTTGTAACGCGTTTGCCCAACAACGATATTGGAACATGTGCCCTCATGGAACTGCGCAAGAGGGGTGTAGGTACTGATAAAATCATCTTTGGAGGCCAACGTTTGGGGATTTATTTTTTGGAGACTGGGGCCGTAAGTCGCGGCAGTAAGGTAGTTTACGATAGAGCACATTCAGCCATGGCAGAGATTGAAAAGGGCATGATTGATTGGGCATCCATTTTTGAAGGTGTGACCTGGTTTCATTGGACGGGGATTACCCCGGCTATTTCGCAAGGGGCCGCGGATGTTTGTATGGAAGCGGTCAAAGTCGCCAGTGGTATGGGAGTGACGATTTCTACCGATTTAAATTATCGAGCTAAGCTTTGGACTTATTGTGATGATGCGCATCGTGAGAAAACTATGAGTGGATTGACCTCTTATTGTGATATTGTTTTGGGCAACGAGGAAGATGCTGAAAAGCACTTTGGGATACAACCCGAAGGGCTGGATATCACAACCCAAGGCGAACATGTCAAAGCAGAAGCTTTTCTTTCCGTATGTGAACAGATGATGAAACGTTTTCCCAGGGCCAAAAAGGTAATCACGACACTTCGTGGGTCGCTTTCAGCCTCACACAATACTTGGGCCGGGGTGCTGTACGATGGCACTACCATGTATCAATCGCCTGAATACCAAATCACGCATATTGTAGATCGTGTGGGTGGTGGCGATAGTTTTATGGGCGGATTGATCTATGGGCTTTTGAACTATCCCCAAGATGATCAAAATGCGCTGAATTTTGCTGTAGCTGCCAGTTGTTTAAAGCATACCATTAGAGGGGACGCAAATCTTGTAACGGTAGCTGAGGTAGAAAAATTGATGTCAGGCGACGCGTCTGGACGGGTAGCGCGATAGCCGTATTGTTATGGAACAAGGACAAATGATTTTAAAAATGGGTGAAACAGGATTGATTCCCGTTTTCAACCATGATGATATTGAGGTGGCCAAGAAGGTCTTGGATGCCAGTTACCGAGGAGGTGTACGCGTATTTGAGTTTACCCATCGAGGAACCAATACCTTACAAGTGTTTTCTGAATTGGCCATTGAGGCAAAATCCTATCCCGGGTTATGTTTGGGTATCGGAACGATTTTCAACGCGTCCGACGCACGGGTTTTTTTGAAGGCTGGGGCGGATTTTGTAGTATCTCCTGCCTTTGTTCCTGAAGTAGCGGATTTTTGTAAAGCCAAAAGCGTATTATGGATTCCTGGTTGCGCTACGGTGACTGAGATTTACTGGGCGCTCGAACATGGGGCTCAACTGATCAAGGCTTTTCCAGGCAATGTTCTGGGCCCCGGTTTTGTTAAATCGGTCAAAGCTGTTTATCCAAAAGTACCCATCATGCCCACAGGAGGTGTAAAACCTACCCCTGACAACTTATCGGCCTGGTTTGGTGCTGGGGTACATTGTGTCGGAATGGGAAGTCAACTTTTTGATAATAAAGAGATTAATGATGGTGGGTTTGATGCACTGGCAGACAAAATCGCCATGACATTGGCCCTAATTCAAAAATTACGCACCTAAGGGCAAGATGAAAAAAAGGTGGAGGGTCATAGTGCTTGTTATTGTACTTGTTTCCTGTGGGGCAGACCAAAGGAAAAAAGTCCTTCGATTGGCCCATGGACTGGACACCAACCACCCTGTACATTTAGCCATGGTCCGCTTGGGTGAAGAACTCCATAAGACTTCCGAGGGAAAACTTGAAGTGAAAATTTATCCCAGTGGTCAGTTGGGCGCCGAACGCGAATGCTTGGAACTGCTACAAATTGGTAGTTTGGATATTACCAAAGTATCCGCTGCGGTGCTTGAAAACTTTGTGCCCGAATATAAGGTGCTCAGTATTCCCTACTTATTTAGGGACAAACCACATTCGCATACTTTTTACGATAGTAAGGTGGGGCGGGAATTTCTGGATAAAGGTTCGGAATATCGTCTTCGCGGTCTTTGTTTTTATGATGCCGGAAGTCGCAGTTTTTATACCAAGGACCGCCCGATTATGACGCCACAAGACTTGGAGGGGCTGAAAATTAGGGTCCAAAAGAGTACTATGGCGGTAAGCATGGTGCGGCAGTTGGGGGGTGCCCCAACGCCGATTTCCTGGGGTGAACTGTACACAGCTTTACAGCAGGGCGTGGTTGATGGTGCCGAGAACAACCTTCCCAGTTTTCAGACTTCCAAGCACTATGAGGTCTGTAAATACTACAGTTTTGATGAACACACGGCTGTACCCGATGTGCTGTTGGTGGGCACGGAAACATGGAGCCGTTTGAACAAAAAGGAGCAACGGTGGTTGCAACAAGCAGCTGATGCTTCAGCTACTTATCAAAGGCAGGTTTGGACAAATGCGGAAAATGAGGCGCTCCGCATCATTAAAGAGGCCGGTACTGAGGTGAACTATCCTGATAAAACCTTGTTTGCAGAGAAAACCAAAACCTCTTCAAAAATCTTTGAAAAAGGTTCTGATGCGCTGCAATTAATGGACGCCATAAAAGCACTACAATGAGGAACAAAATAGACGGCGTTTTAGAAAAAATACTCCTCATTGTGGTCGGCATCATGCTGGTTTCCGTAATATGGCAAGTAGTTTCTCGCTATCTTTTGGGAAGTCCGAGCACACTGACCGATGAAATTGCGAGTTTTTCCTTGATTTGGTTGGGTTTGTACGGAGCGGCCTACGCAACGGGAAAACACTTGCACCTATCCATAGATGTAATATCTGCTGCTACGGTGAAAAAGTATCCACAACTGTTCATGGGTATCGTAACCCTTGCCGTTGTAGTGTTTGCCCTGGCCGTGATGGTTATTGGTGGAATCAATTTGTGTTGGGTAACCTTTGAACTACAACAACAATCGGCAGCATTGAAAATTCCGCTGTTTTGGATTTACAGTGCCGTACCCTTTTCCGGAGCATTGATTGTTTATTACAGTTTGCACACCTTTTTACAAGGGTTTAAAAACCAAAAACGAGCATAAGATGGATTATGTGGAGGCTTTGGTCCTGGTCATCAGTTTTGTTTTCTTAATTGGTATTCGTGTTCCTATTGCGTATGCTATTGGACTTTCCGCCATGATTACGCTTTTGATCTCCATGCCTAGTTTACCTGCGCTGACCACCTTGGCGCAACGCATGGCCACTTCATTGGACAGTTTTGCACTCTTGGCCATTCCATTTTTTATCCTTGCCGGACAGGTAATGAACCGCGGTGGAATTGCCCGTAGACTCATAGATTTTGCCAAAGCCATTGTAGGGCCCTTACCTGGCGGATTGGCCTTTGTAAACATCATTGCCTGCATGCTTTTTGGAGCCATTTCGGGTTCCGCGGTGGCCGCAGCGTCGGCCATTGGGGGTTTTATGAACCCCATGATGCAAAAAGAGGGCTATGACAAGTCTTTCAGCGCTGCGGTCAACATTACCAGTGCCACTACAGGGTTGATCATACCGCCCAGTAATATTCTGATCATTTATTCTTTGGCAAGCGGAGGGGTAAGTATTGCCGCTCTTTTTTTGGCGGGTTATGTGCCCGGTATTTTAATTGGTTTGGCTTTGATGCTTGTGGCTGGAGTGTATTCCTTCATCAAAAAATATCCCACTGAAAAATCGGTGGGACTTTATCTCCTTTTAAAGCGGTTTTTGGATGCTTTGCCCAGTCTGTTATTATTGGTAGTGGTCATTGGGGGTATTGTAGCGGGTATATTTACCGCTACGGAAGCTTCGGCCGTGGCGGTCATATACACCTTTGTACTAGCCTTTTCCTATAAGGAAATTAGAATAAGGGACGTAGCTCCCATCTTTTTGGAAACCGTTAAGACCACAGCAATCGTCATGCTTTTGATTGCCACTTCCGTGGCCATGAGTTGGGTGATGAGCTATGAGAGCATTCCTCAGGAAATCAGTAGCGGTTTATTGGGTATTAGCAATAATGCCATAGTTATTTTGATTCTCATCAATCTGATATTGCTATTTGTGGGCATCTTTATGGACATGACCCCTGCTGTGCTTATTTTTACGCCAATATTCCTCCCTATCGTTACCCAAATGGGCATTGATCCCATTCATTTTGGTATCATTATGATTCTCAACCTTTGCATCGGCCTTTGTACACCACCAGTGGGGTCAGTTTTATTTGTGGGCTGTGGGGTGGCTAACCTAAGAATTCAACAAGTGGTCAAACCCTTATTGCCACTGTTTATGGTAATGTTAGTCGTACTTTTTTTGGTAACCTATGTTCCAGAACTAAGTTTGTGGGTTCCGAGAATTTTTGGGTATTGAATGGGGCGGCCTTTGTGATTAGTGATTTGTTGTTGGACTTTAATAAAAAAGCCGAGTGTAAAAACTCGGCTTTGTCGTACTCGGAGCGGGACTTGAACCCGCACGGCCACAATGGCCATTGGATTTTAAGTCCAACGTGTCTACCAATTCCACCACCCGAGCCCTTGGACTTGCATTCAAAAAAAAACTCCACCCCTGATACATGAGCGGAGTCGAATTTGAGCGAAAAACGGGATTCGAACCCGCGACCTCCACCTTGGCAAGGTGATGCTCTACCAACTGAGCTATTTTCGCATGTTAAGGAACTTACACTCCTAAAAGTGCGGATGCAAATTTAATACAATTCTTCCATTCTAAATGAAATTTCAATCCAAAAATTTAGGGTTGGCTTTGTACCCTTAGCGCTAAGAGGTCAAGACGTCGCCTTCTTCTTTTTGGTCAAAAGCCGTTTGATTTCATTGAGCTTCATCAAAGCTTCCACAGGGGTCAGGGTATCAATGTCCAAATGAAGGATTTCCTCCTTTATTTCCTCCAAAAGGGGGTCGTCCAGATGAAAGAAACTCAATTGCATTTCGTTTTGAACCGCCTGCAATTTGTTCCCAACCTCTTCATTGGCGTGTGAGGATTCCAGTTTTTTTAGAATTTTATTGGCCTTTTGGATGACTTGTTGTGGCATACCGGCCATTTTAGCCACATGGATTCCAAAG